>DASZGA010000076.1:0-22170 GCA_035939295.1 Candidatus Elarobacter sp.
CGTAGTCGAGATCGCGGACGATCGCGACGAGCTCGGATACGTCGGACCACGCGAGCGCTTCCGGATAGGCGAGATGCAAGTCCACCGACCGGTTCCGGCTCTCGGTCACGTGCCACACCGCAGGCGTGCCCGAGCCCATCACTTCCACCGCGACGCGCCCTCCGCGTTGCGGAAAGCTGTTGAGATAGAGGTCGACTCCGAGCTCGCGCAGCGTATCCCAGACCGATTCGACGACGGGCAGGTGGCGCCAGCGCGACTCGTCGACGGACTTCGCGCGCAGCGCCTCTTGCACCGCTGCGAGCTGCTCGTCGTACAGCACGCCGATGTGGAACAATATCGCGCTGGTCTGGGCGAGCAGCGCCGCCGCGACTTCGTGATACGGTAGCTTGTAGCTCAAGTCGTACTTAGCGGGCGATCCGCATGTTGCCAGAACCGGCGGTTCCGACACCGGCGCGGAAGACGGTCGCCGGCCGCGATCTTCGACGACGAGCGGCGCGTACGCAGGCGAGAGGGCCAACACGGAGTTGCAGAACGTGTGCGCGCGCGGCGTCAGGTCGACATGCGTCGTGCCGCTGAGGTACACGCCGAGTGCCGGAAGAAAGTCGCCGTGGTGGACGTAGTACGTCTGCGCGGGAACGGCGCCCGATCCGGCGGCGGCAACGATTGAGACGTCTTGGTGATGGTTGAACGCGAAGATACGGTCCGGTTGCAGCATGCGGAGAACCGAGATCACCATCTGGCTCTGCTCCAGCAGCGACGTAGCGCGCGGCAAGCAGATGATTCGATCCGGTGATGTCGCGAAACGCTCCGCAAACGCCGGCGGTACTGGTACGACGGGCTGTTCGGTCAGCACGACGACGCTTTCGCGCTCGGGCGCGGCGCGCACGAAGTCACCGCCGACGAAGACGTGGCCGCCCACCTCAGTCTTCGTGAACAGATAGACGTCCAACGGCCGCGACGCCTCGCGCTGCGACGGCAGCCGGTCGAGCGTCGCCGGCGGAAGCTCCGCGACGAGCCGCCCGATCCGGCTTGCAAGCGCGTCGAGCTCGCGATTTCCCCAAATCGCGTTGCGCGTGAGCGGTGCGGCTGCGAGCCATCCTTCGACCTGCGCGCGAATCGCGCGAAGCGCCGTGTCGAGATCGCCGCCTGCGATCGCCGCCTCGGTGCTGCGAATCGTGCTTTCCAGCGTTTCGAACGGGCGCGGCACGTCCGGTTCTACCCGTTCTCCTCGCCGGAGCCCTCCGCAAGCTGAGGAGCTTCGCGGGCCCGCGTCGTACCAACAAGCGCAAGATGAAGGAGAACATGGAACACGTCATCTACGATCCGCGCGGCGTCGTGCACGCCGAGCGCCGCGAGCTCGCGCCGCGCGTGGCGGCGACGAACAACCTCCGCGTCGGTATCCTCGACAACACGAAGTGGAACGGCCGTCGCGTCTTGGAGCGTACCGCGGCGATCCTCGGCGAGCGCTCGCCTTTCGCATCCGTCACGCGCTACACCAAAGAGAGCTTCTCCGTCAACGCGGAGGACGAGCTGATCGCGCGCATCGCGGCTGAGAACGACGTCGTGCTGGTCGGGATCGGCGATTGAGGGAGTTGCACGTCGTGCTGTACGTACGACGCCGTCAAGCTGGAGGAGTCGGGTATCCCTGCAGCGGTCATCGTGACGACCGTGTTCGAACATGAAGCCGCAGTTCAGCGCGCCGCGCTCGGGATGGACGGGCTGACTCCCGTGGTCGTGACGCATCCGCTGAGCACGCTCACCGCCGAGCAGCTCGACGCTCGCGCTCGCGAAGCGGCGCCCCAAGTGCTGGCTGTCTGGCAGGGAACGGAGAACCATTAGGGTTTCGTAACGGTGCAGTAAGCCGGCGCCCGCCTCGCCAAGTGCCGTACGTGATTTATAGCCGCATCGCGCCGTACGAGGTCTTTGATCTCGACGCGTTTCCGGAGCGGAGCGGGACGCTCTACGTCGGCGAGTTCGCGCAGCGCGAAGTCTCGTTTCGGCGTTTCTACTTCATCGCCGGCGTGCCGGCGGGCGAACGCCGCGCCGGGCATGCGCACCGGACGCAGGCGAAGTACATGGTGTGCGTGCAGGGCAGCGTCGACGCGCACGTCGAGGCGCACGGAGACGTCAGCGTGATTTCGCTGGCGCGTCCCGGTCAGGTGCTGTACCTGCCGGCCGGGTATTGGCTCGACTTGGTGAACTTCTCACCCGACGCGGTGCTGGCGGTTCTCGCCGAGCAGCCGTACGACGCTTCCGACTACATTCGCGACCGCGCAGCGTTTCGGCGTTGGGAACTGCAAGCAACCGCGTGAACCGCATCGAGTACGTGAACTTTCGGCGGCTCGCCGAGCGGCACGGCGCGGAGATCGGCGCAGCGCTATCGCGCGTCGTGAGCTCGGGCGTCTACATCGGCGGCAACGAGGTCTCCGCGTTCGAGCGCGCTTTCGCAGCGTATTGCGGTACCGCGTACGCCGTCGGCGTCGCAAGCGGCGAGGCTGCCCTCGAGCTGACGCTGCGCGCGTGGGGGATCGGGCCCGGCGACGAGGTCATCGTTCCCGCGAACACGTTCGTCATGACGGCGCTTGCGGTCACCCACGCCGGCGCGCGACCCGTCTTGGTGGACGCGGATCCGCGGAGCGGGCTCATCGATGCGGATGCGATCGAAGCCGCGTTGACGCCGTCGACGCGCGCGATCGTACCGGTCCACCTGTACGGCCATCCGGCGGAGATGGAGCGCGTTCGCGCGATCGCGTCGTGTGCCGGCGTGCGCGTCCTCGAGGATGCGGCGCAGGCGCACGGAGCGCTCCATCGCGGCCGGCGCTGTGGTTCGCTCGCCGACGCGGCCGCGTTCAGCTTCTTCCCGACGAAGAACCTCGGAGCGCTCGGTGACGGCGGCTGCGTTACGACCGACGACGCGGAGCTCGCGCGAACGCTGCGCTCGCTGCGCAACGGCGGCTCGACCGTGAAGTACGTTCACGACGACAAAGGGACGACGAGCCGGCTCGATCCGATTCAGGCGGCCGTGTTGAGCTGGAAGCTCTCGCACCTCGACGCGTGGAACCAGCGGCGCGCCGAGCTTGCGGAGATCTATTTCAACGCCCTCGCGCAAACCGGCGGGCTCACGCTGCCGCGCGTCGAGCCGTGGGCGGTTTCGGTGTGGCACGCGTTTCCGGTGCTCGTCCACGGCGGCCTGCGCGATGCGTTGCAGCGCGCGCTTCTCGACGACGGGATCGAGACGAACGTGCACTATCCCGTTCCGGTCCATCTCCAGCCGTGCTACGCCGATTTGGGCGCGCACCGCGGCGATTTTCCGGTCAGCGAGCGGCGTGCGGAGATGCTGCTGAGCCTGCCGCTCGACCCGTTCCACACCGAAGAAGAGATCCTGCGCGTCGCCGCGTCGATTCGGGAGATTCTCGACCGCCTTCGCACGCCGGTGACGGCTGGTCGCGGCATGTGAACGCGGTCGTTCTCTTCGCAGTCGGCTCGCCGATCGTCGTCGAGTACGCCGAAACGTGCGCGCGCCTCGGCCGCACGATCGCCGCGGCCGTGAAGAACCGCGACGGCGCCGTCTTCTTCACCGACGCGACGAAGGTCGTCGACGTGAACGAGCTCGCGCCGGCGATGACGGCGCTGCCATGCTTCGTGCCGCTCTTCACGCCGGTCAATCGTTACTCCGCGACGACCGAAGCGCTGCGCGCCGGCTTCGGCTTCACCGAAGCGCTGATCGACCCGACGGCGATCGTCGCCGCATCGACGACGCTCGCGGGCGGCACGTTCGTGAACGCCGGTTGCATCATCGGTGCCGCCTCGGCGATCGGCGAGCACGTCGTGCTCAACCGGGGTGTATCGATCGGTCATCACGCCGCGCTTGCGGCGTACGTTTCGATCGGGCCGAGCGCAGTGCTCGGGGGAAACGTGACGGTCGAACGCGGCGCGATGCTCGGCGCCGGCGCCGTCGTCCTGCCCGGCGTAACCGTCGGGGAGTTCGCGATCGTCGGCGCCGGCGCGGTGGTCGTCGCCGACGTCCCGGCGCGCACGAAGATGTTCGGAAACCCCGCACGCGTCCGCGAAGCAGGCCTGCCGGATTTCGGCCCGCAGCTCGATGTCTAGAGTGCAAGAGCGGGCCGCGCAGATGATCGCGCGCTATGGTTTTCTAGGCGTGCCGCTGGAAACGTTCGAGCAAGCCGGACGGCAGCAGCTAGCCGATCTCGTACGCGAAGGGCTCAATCCCGAGTCGGCCGTGCTCGAGTTCGGCTGCGGGTGTCTGCGGATCGCCTACTGGCTCGTCCATTTCCTCGATCCGGGCTGTTATTACGGCATCGAGCCGGCGCGTCAGCGGATCGAGTACGGGCTCGATTATCTCTTCGAAGCGGCGGAGGTGCGGACGAAGCGCCCTCGGTTCGACTTCAACGCGGAGTTTGATTCGTCGGTCTTCGGAACGCGGTTCGATTTCTTCTTGGCGAGATCGATTTGGACCCACGCCTCCAAGCGGCAGATCGAAGCGATGCTGGACTCGTTCCTCCGCGATGCAACTCCGACCGGCGTGTTCTTGGCATCGTATTTGCCTACCGAGTCGAGCGACGCCGGCTATCAAGCGTTCCTGAGAGCGCGCTTTCCCTCAGCGCCCGATAGCGCCGACGGCTACGAAGGCGATCGCTGGGTCGGAACCAGCCACGAGTCGGACACGCCGGGGGTCGTGCAGCACTCGCTGCGCTGGATCCGAGAACAGTGCCGAAAGCGCGGCCTGATCGTCGAGGAGCTTTCCGGCGTCGACAGCGACAGCCAGCTGCGGCTCAAGATCGAACGAGCAGACCGCGCGGATGCGGCAGACCCTAGCGCGTCGGCTGCGGTGCCGGCGCCGCCCCTCCCAGCTTGAAGATCGCGATCGTGTCGCCATACGGGAACGTCAGCTGGAAGTTCCCGCCGGCGGCGACTGCGATGTACTGCTGGCCGTTGACCTCGTAGCTGACCGGCGGTGCGTTCACGCCGGCGCCGAGGTTGAAACGCCACACCCGTTTCCCGGTCTTCGCGTCGACGGCGTTGAACCAGCCGTTCCCCTCGCCGTAGAACGCGAGATTTCCCGCGGTCGCGAGCGCGCCGCCGATCAGCGGCTGCGGCGTCATCACCGTCCAGGCGATCTTTCCGGTCTCGGTGTCGATCGCGACGAAACGCCCGTCTTGCACGCCGTGCGGCTCGACGTTGCTGAACGCGCTGCCGAGCCGAATCCGTCCCGGCTGGTACGGATCGGTGTGCGTGGCGAACTTCATCAACTGATCCATCGCGAGCACGTAGACGTAATGCGTCTGCGGTGAATACGCCGCGGGCGACCACTCCGCGCCGCCGTTCGCGCCCGGCAGCATCACGACGCCTTTCGCGGTCGGCTGGCTGAACATGTTCTTCGACATCGCGACGTACGGGTCGGAGCGTTTGATCAGCTTGCCGTTGCGGCGGTCGAGGATGTAGAACCAGCCGACCTTGCCGGCTTCACCGGCCGCCGGAATCGTCTGACCGTTCTGGTGCACGTCGAACAGCACGACCGGGCTGACCGCGTCGTAGTCCCACACGTCGTGCTTGATCTGTTGATAGCCCCACTTGAACTTCCCGGTGTGCACGTCGAGCGCGACGATCGAGTCGCTCCACTTGTTGTCGCCTTTGCGCACCGTGCCGTTGAGGTCGGGGTTCGGGTTGCCGGTGCTGAAGATCACCAGGCCCAGGCTGCGGTCGAGCGCCGGCGTCGTCCACACCATCGCGCCGCCGCGCTTCCACGAGTCGCCGGCATAGGTCTTCGGATCCGTCGAGTCCCACTGCCAGCGCTTCTTGCCGGTCTTCGCGTCGTACGCCGCGACGAAACCGCGGATCGGCCACTCGCCGCCGGCGCTTCCGATGATCACCAAACCGTCGTAGACCTGCGGCGTCATCGTCTCGGAATAGCCGACGTTCGGATCGGCGACGGTGCTCGTCCAGCGCGACTTTCCGGTCGTCGCGTCGAGCGCGAGCAGCTTGTCGTCGAGCGTGAGAACGTAAACCATTCCGTAGGCGACGGCGGCGCCGCGGTTCACCGGACCGCAGCAGATCTGGAACGAGCCCAGGCTGTACACGCTGTCCCAGATCGGGCGGCCGTTGGTCGCGTCGAGCGCCATCACTTTCATCTTGTTGGCGACCGTCGGCGTGGTGACGTACATGACGCCGTTGACGACGATCGGCGTCGTCTCGAAGCTCGCGGTCATCCCCGTCTGCGCGATCCCGACCAGCTGCAGCGAGCCGATGTTGCTCGCGTCGATCTGGGTGAGCGGCGAGTAGCGCGCGTTGTCGTACGTGCGCCCGTGCAGCAGCCAGTTCGCGCCGCTGCCGTCGGCCGACGCGAGCATCGCGTCGGTGACGTTCACGTCCGCGCCGGCCGGAAGCTTCGAGTACACCGTGTTCTGCGGCGGCGCGGCGCGCACGATCTCGTTGTTGTTGGCCGGGCCTTTCGGCGAGACGGTCCCGCCGCCGAGCGCGACCTGCGAGAGCGTCCGCATCACGAGCGGGACGTCGCCGGCCGGGTAGCCGTTGCGCTGCAGAATGTAGGCGGTGACGTCGAGATATTGCTGCTGCGTCAGCGAGCCGGGCTTGTCGGCCGGCATCTGTTTACTAATGAAATCGTACAACGACGCGGCCGTTCCGGACTTACCGACGTACTTCTGGAACGCCGACCCGACCAGCGCCGGACCCGCGCCACCCTGCAGGTTGACGCCGTGGCATTGCGAGCACGTCTGGCTGTAGACCGCCGCCCCGCTCCGCGCCTGAGCGGCGGTGTAGTGCCCGCCGCCCGATTTCTGCGCCTCGGAGACCGTGCCGGCGAAGAGCAATCCCGCGATCCCTGCAACCCCGGCGACGGCGAACGTGCGAACGCGCGAAGAGTCCATGACCTTCTCCTCAAAAATGCGGTCCGGAAGCGTTCGCAGCGCCGCTTCGGCTCCCCCTTTGGAGAGGCGTCGTCTCGTCAGCCGCCGGCGAAGTTCTGGAACGGCGTGATGCGGCCGCCGAAGAGCTCGGTAGGATCGATGCCGTAGACACGCGCGAGCCGGTCCAGCTCGTCCTCGGCGAGCCCGATGCTCCCCGCTTCGGCGAGGTCGAGCCGGTCCGCGTTGACGTTCGCCGCGGCCGCTGCGGCCTCGACATCCATCCCGGCCTGCGTGCGAAAGCGAACGAGCCGCGCGCCGATCTCAGCCAGCATCTCCATCCGGGGTAGTTCGAGAGGGGCTGCGCCGCGCCCCCGGCCGATCGGCCGGTACCGCGCGCTCGCGCCGACCCGCCGCAGGAAAACAATACCGATCGGTAAAGTGTTGCGGCGATGCGAACCGACGAGCGTCTCGACGCGGTATTCGCCGCGCTTGCCGACGCGACGCGCAGGCGGATCTTGTTGCGGCTGCGCGAGGGCGAGGCCAGCGTCTCCGATCTCGCCGAGCCGTTCGACATCACGCTTCCCGCGGTCAGCAAGCACATCGCGGTGCTCGAGCGCGCCGGCTTGGTGAAGCATCGCAAGACCGGGCGCGTGCGCACGTGCCGGCTCGCCGCCGCGCCGCTGAAGCGCGCCGAGGCGTGGATCGGACAGTACGAGCGCTTCTGGACGACGCGCTTCGACGCGCTCGACGCGCACCTCGCAACGCTGAAGAAAAAGGACGAGTGAACTCATGCCGCACGCCGAACGCCGCGTCACCATCCGGCGGCCCGTCGACGAAGTCTACCGCTATATCGCGTCCGGCGAGCACCAAGCGGAGTGGCGCCCCGCCGTCATGAGCATCAAGCTGCGGTCCGGCCGCGACGGCGAGGCGGGTGCGGTGTACGAACAAAAGATCAAAGGGCCGATGGGACGCGCGGTGCCCGCGGACTACGAGATCACCTCGGCGATTCCGAACAAAGAGCTGCGCTTTCGCGCGCTCGCCGGACCGGTGCGGCCGGAGGGATATTACCTTTTCGAGAGCAGCGGCGAGGGCACGACGGTGACGTTCGGGATGGATTGCCAACCGTCGGGGCTCGCGCGCCTGATGACGCCGATGGTCGCGAAGGCGATGGACGGCGAAGTCGCCTGCATCGACAACGTGAAGTCGAACCTCGAGCGGTGAACGAGGTTCTGCGGCTCACGCGCCGCTTCGACGCGCCGCGCGAGACGGTGTTCGAAGCATGGACGTCACCCGAGCACCTGACGTCGTGGTGGGGCCCGGGCGAGTTCAAGACGACCGTCGCCGAGGTCGATTTGCGCGCCGGCGGATCGTACAAGCTGGTGATCGAGGCGCGCGGCGCGCCGCGGATGGAGCTGCACGGCGTCTTCTACGAAGTCGATCCGCCCTCGCGGCTCGTCTACACCTGGAAATGGGTCTCCGGCTGGCCCGACCCGAGCGACATGCTCGTCACCGTCGAGTTCATCGCGCACGGCGCCGAAACCGAATTGATCCTCACCCAAACCGGCTTCGCCGGCGACGGCGGCTCCGGGCCCTACGACGCGGGTTGGAACAGCGGCCTCGACAAGCTCGCCGCATATCTTTCAAAGCTGCGCGCGGGGTTCTAGCGCAGGCGCCGAATCTCTCGTCCAGAGAGGGGGTCCGCAATGCGCGTTCGACCCATCATCGTCTCAGCGTTTCTCGCTGTTTTCGCCAGCCTTGCGCTCGCCGGCCCGTCGTCCGCCTCGCGCGAGTTCGTCGTCTATCTCACCAAGGCCGGTTTCTCGCCGAAGTCGTCGTCGATCGCGGTCGGCGACCGCATTCGCTTCACGGTGCGTGACCACAAGGCGCATCAAGTCGCGAAGGCCAGCGGTCCGACTTCCGGCGAGATACCGCCCACCGTGCTCGACAACCACAACAACAGCCTCACCGTGTTCCCGGCCGAAGCGGGCACGTACGCCTACATCGACCGTTTGAACGCCGCGCGCCCGCAATACCAGCTCACCGTCCGGCGCTGAACGCTCGGGCCGGAGGAGCGCCGCCGCCCGGCGAGGGTCCCGCCGGAAACTCCGTTAAAGAATTAATTGACAGGCCGCCCGGGCGGTGCTAAGGTCAGTATTAATTCTTTAACGCAGCTTGCGGAGGGCGCATGGCACGTCGCGGATCCCCGGTCCTTACCGACGCGGAGTTACGGCTCATGGAAGTGCTTTGGCGCCGCCCCAGCGCGACGGTGAGCGACGTCGTCGAAGGCGCCGGCGCGCCGCCGCTCTCGTACAGCACCGTGCTCACGACGCTGCGCATCCTCGAGCGCAAAGGGTACGCCGCGCACGACGAGGTGAACCGCAGCTACGTCTACCGCCCGCTCGTCGCGCGCGAGGAGGCCGCGAACAAAGACGCCGACCACGTCCTCAAGCGGTTCTTCTCCGGGAAGCCGCTCGACCTCGCGATGCGGCTCGTCGAACGCGACCGCGTCTCGCGCGAAGACTTGCAGCGGCTGAAGGCGCTGATCGAACGTCACGAGGCCGACGCGGAATGAACGCCGTGGTGAGCGCGCTCGCGCCGTTTCAATCCTTCGCCTCGGTGCTGGTCGCATATCTCGTGATGGTCCTCGTCGTCGGCACGGCGATCGCCGCGCTCGCGGCGCTGATCGTGCGCTTCTGCAAGCCGCTCGACGCGGCAGCGCGGTACGCGGTATGGTGCGTCGCGCTGATCGCGGTTGCGCTCGGACCGCTCGCGACGACGGTCGCGATGCAGCACGCGCTGCGCGGACCCTCGGACGGCGAGATCGCCGCCGCGATGAAGGTGATGCACGACGCGAAGACCCCGGTGCGGATCGAGATCCGCTTCCCGCGCCCGATGCTCGCGATCCCGCCGGCGCTCGCCGACGGCGTCGCAGCGTTGTGGCTGCTCGTCGTTCTCGGCGGCCTCGTGCGCTTCGGCGCCGGCGTCGCGGTGCTCGCGCGGCTCAAGCGCGACGCGCTTCCGCTCGCGCCCGAACGGCGCGCGGCGCTGCCGCTGTGGATCGCGCGCGCCGGCGCGCGGCGCGTGCGGTTGTGCGTCTCCGACCGGATCGACGTCCCGGTCGCCGTCGGCTTGTTCGACGGGATGGTCGTGCTCCCGCAGCACGTGCTCGACACGTTCGATCCGAGCGACGTCGACCGCTTCGTGGTGCACGAGCTCGCGCACCTCGAGCGCCGCGACGACTGGACCTCGTGTCTGGAGCGATTGCTGCAGGTCGCGCTGTTCTTCCATCCGGTCGTGCACATGATCGCGCACCGGCTCGACCTCGAGCGCGAGATCGCGTGCGACGACCGCGTCGTTGCCGCGACCGCCGACGTCCGCTCGTACGCGATCGGGCTTACGCGAATGGCGGAGGCGACGGCGTGGCCGCACAGCGCGCTCGCGGCGCCGGCGATCTTCGTCACCCGCAAGCAGCTCTCGCTGCGCGTCGAGGAGTTGCTCGCGCGGCGGCGCTTCACCGCGCCGCGCGCGGCGATTCTCCCGGCCGCGCTCGCGCTCGCGTCCGCGCTCGGCGTCGTCGCACTCGCAATGCCGCTCGCGCCGCGCGTCACCGTCGGCGTCGACGGCCAGCGGGCGCTGTTCCCGCACGAGATCACCCGCATTCAAACGAAGAAGTTCGTCCTGATCGACCGCAACGGAAAGAAGACGACGCTGAACGAGCAGACCGCCGGCGTCCTGATGTTCCACGCCGACGCGAAGACGCTGAGCGAGCTGCAAAAGCTCCCCAGCGTCGACGCGCCGCACCTGCAGATGCTGCTCAAGAAGATCCAGGCGCAACCGCCCACCCGCTAGAGGTTCCGATGCTCCATGCGATCCCACCGCCGGCCCGGCGGTCTGTTCGACGCGTCCTTCGCGCGCTCTGCGCGCTCGGTATCACCGCGTCCATATTCGCTGCCGCAGCGATTCCGGCACGTGCGGCGGGTGACGCGAGCGACGTGATCGTCGACGTCGTCGACGCGCTGACCGGCGCGCCGGTTCCGCTCGCGCGCGTTCTGGTGCAAGGCGAGGTCGGGCTGATCGGCTACACCGACGCCGACGGGCACGCGCGCTTCGAGTCGGTCGCGACCGGCGCGTACCGCGCGATGGTGGTGAAGAAGGGCTTCGTCATCGCGCGTTCGCCGCTGTTCGACGTCGGCGCAAACCGCACGTCGAGCGTGCGCGTGCGGCTGCAGCGCGCAGGCGTCCTCAAGCAGATCGGGAGCGTTTCGGTGAGCACGTCGCCGGCGCGCGCGTCGCGCGAGGTCGGCCAGGACGACGCGCTGCGCTACCTCGACGGCTCGCTGCGCGACGCGCTCGGCGATCTTCCCGGCGTCACTTCTGCGGGCGACGGCGTGCAGATCGACGGCAACGACCCCTCGCAAACGGGGACGACCCTTGACGGCGTCCCGGTCGCCGGCGCCGGCGGTTCGCTCGCGGGGCGCGGGATCAACGCCGATCTCTTCGGCGGCGCGAGCGTTAGCTCAGGCGCTGCGCACGGCGCGCTGGGCGGCGACGTCGGTTTTCGCACGCTGCAGCCGACGCGCTTCGCGCAACAGCAGGCGACGCTGCAATACGGAAGCGACAACTCATCGTCGGCGCTGGTGCTCGCGCGCGGCTCGATCCGCAACCTCGGCTACGTCGTCGAGCACGCGACGCGCGGGCGGACGAGCCCGTTCACCGGGCTCGACTTCACCGATCAAACCGGGTTGTCGTACCGCCACGACGGCGATCGTCTGCTCTCGGGCGATCTCGGAAAGCTGCGCTGGGCGCCGTCGATCGCGCAGACGCTCACCGTTACCGCGACCGGAACGAACGTCAGCGACGCGCTCGCGTGCGCGCAGCTCGTCGCGCGCTTTCCGTGCGGCTACGGGCCCGGAGCGTTCGATCGCTCGAACGGCCGTCTGCTCACGGTCTCGGAAAACGCGACGATCGGCGCGACGACGCTGATGCTCGGCGCGTTCGCCAACGGGACGCATGATGAGACCGACGAGTCGAATCGCATGCTCGCCGGCGTCGCCGCGCCGCAGCGCAGCGAGCTGCGCGCGAACGCACGCGGCTTCAACGTCGGCCTGCAGCTGCCGGGCGGCGACCGGCACGACCTTTCGCTGAACGCGCAGTCGTACGGGCTCGCGCTCGACGCCGCCACGACGACGACGCTCGGCTCGTTCTCGTTCGCGCAGCGCACCTCGTACCACGGCGCGTCGGTGAGCGACCGCTACCATCCGAACCAGCGCGTAACGCTGACCGCGCGCGCCGGCGTCAACGGAGGAAACGGGTCGAACGCGTTCGCGACCGGACTCGACGTGCGCTGGCAGCCGAACCGCGATTCCGCGTACGACGTCGCGGGCTCGCTCGGCGACGCCGGCGCGGGCGTGGTCGTCGGCAGCGCCGCGTTTCCCGACCCGCGCTCGCTGACGTTCGACTGCGCGAACGGCGTCGCGTACGGCAGCGTTCCCTCGAGCAACGCCGCGCGCCAGCGCTCGTCGTCGCTGCGCGCATCGGCCGAGCGCTCCGGCCGCCGCGGAAGGCTTGCGCTGACGGCGTGGACCGCGCGCTTGATCGGTGCACCGGTCCTCACGGCGTTCGATGCGAGCGCGGCCGCTTTGCCGCCCGGCTACCTCGGCGCGGTCGGCGCGTTCGCGTCGTCACCGTACGTGTGCGGCTCGCCGGCGATCGGTTCGGTCGCGTTCACGTCGTACCAGCCTGCCGACCAGCTCAGCCGCGGCGCGACGCTCGCCGGAACGCTCGAGATCGGCAAAGCATTGATCGCCGGCTTCGCTTCGGTGCAGTCGCGCTTCGTCACCGGCGCGACGCCGTTCACCACGGCGCTGACGCCCGCCGGCGCGCAGGTTCCGGGAACGCCGCTGCACCGCGCGGGGCTGGTCGCGACGGCGAAACTGGGCCGCAGCGTCGACGTGCTCGCGAACGCGAGCTACACCGCGGCGAACAATGCGAACCGTTTGCGCGCGTACACGGTTTTCAACGCGGGGTTCGCCGCGCCGCTCCGAGAGGGATCGCTCGCGATCGTCGGGACGAACCTCGGCAACGCGCACCCGGGGCCGTTCGTCTCGAGCGCGGAGAGCCTCGCGTTTTCGCGCGCCGGCGCCGCACCGCTCGCGCTTCCCGCCTCGCCGCTGGCGCCGCGCGCGGTCGCGCTCACGTACACCGTGCGCACCGGACGCCTCGGCACGAGCGGAAGCGGTGCGGGCACCGCCGACGCGTCGACTCCCGAAGAAGAACCGCACGGCGGCGTCGAGATCCGCATCCGCGCGCGGCCGCTTCGCGAAGGGCCGCACCCCGACGCGCTGCGGATCGATCCGGACAACGACGCGTGCACGCCGGCCGCCGCGGGCGTCGCGCAACCGGTGATGGACGCGATGGGGCGGATTGCCGCTGCCGCCGAGCGCGCGAAGTCGAACGGCCGCTATCCGGCTTCGATCGCGGGCGGAACCGCGAACGCCGGCGGCGTCGCCCTCGCGTACACGCCGTACGACGACGGCGCGCGTTTCGTCGTCGCCGCGACGTCGAACGAGCTCGCGGGCGCGGCGGTCGTCAACTGCGCACGGCTCAGCGTCGTGCAGCCGGGCGATGCGGAGAAGTTCCACGTCTACGTTCCTGCGTCGCAGGCGCGCGGGCAGTTCTTCGTCGCGTACTCGCCGGTGTACGGGATCTACCTCGCGCCGCCGCCGCAGGCTGCGCGCGGAGGCACCATGGTTCGCATCAGCGTGGATCCCGAGCCGGCGGCGCCGCCGGCCGAGCCGTTCGCGCTGCGCGCTGCGCCGGCGTGCGCGGCCGGCTCGAAGCCCGTCGCCGACGCCGTCGTCGCCGCGGTTCGCGCGGCGCGAGAGGCGCAGCGCGCCGGTTCGACGCCGCCGCCCGCGGAGATCGCGACGATCGTCGCGCGCGGGACCGCGGCGCGCGGCTGGCTAGAGATCGCGCCTGCCGATCCGCTGGCCCAGGCAGCGATCGTCCAATGCCTGCACGTCGCGGGCGTCCCGCGCGCGCACCTGCAAGCGGCGGGGATCGACGACGCGCGGCGTCCGGGCGAGATCGGCTTCAGCGACCGGTTCGGCTTCTACCTGATCGCTCGGCCGCCGGAATGACTCGGTTCGCGTGCGCGGAAGTGCGCGAAGTACTATGCCGATCATCAAGAACGTCGACCGGCTCAACCTCTTTCGCGAGGACGCCGCGGGACACGTCTCCACGCTGGAGCAGCTGCAGCAGCAGTACGGGATCGATCCCGCCGGAACGAACTTCTACTTCGGGATCAACGACCTCAACCTCCAGAACTTCAACGCGACGGGGACGGCGCTGAACCCGACCGACCAAGACTTCTTCGACAAGCTCCAGGCGTCATTAGCGGCGAGCGCGGACGCCGAGAAGACGCTGCAGCTCGGCGTCGAGCCGCCGGAGACGCCGAACCCGTACGCGTTCGTGACCGCGAACCTCGACATGGTGCGGCAGCTCGCCGCCGATCTCGCCGGCGAGCAAGGCAAAGCGCGCGCGAACGGCAAGACGCTGAGCATCGCCGTGCGCTACGCCTCGGAGATGAACGACGGCGGCCAGTCGCAAGGGAACGATCCGGTCGGCTACAAGACGACGTTCGCGCAAGTGCGGCAGGCGTTTGCCGAAAATGCGCCGTCGATCCCGCTCTCGTTCGCGCCGGCCCTGCGCGCCGACTTGCCGGAAGCGCTGATCGGGCAGTACTGGCCGGGCGACGATCTCGTCGACATCATCGGCGGCACGTGGTACGTCGGCTCGCCCGCGCAGCGCGCGGCGTCGTTCGGAAACATGCGCGCGTACTTCTTGCACCGTACCGGTTCCGGCAAACCGTTCGCGCTCTCCGAGATGGGCGGCTGCGAGACGAACGCCGCGGGACAAGGCACGAACAACGACGCGGTGCTCGAGCAGATGGTCGGCGAGCTCGAAGCGCTGCAGTCGCAAGGCGTCTCGTTCACGTACGTGACGATCTTCCTGGCATCGAAATGGGGCGCCGACGCGACGCTGCGCTTTCTGAGATCCTAGCGGCTCGCGCGGCTTCGCGCTAGGCGTTCGCTTCGAGTGCCGCGACGGCGCTTTCCCACGCCTCCATTGCGGCTTCGCTTTCCGCGCGCACGCGCTCGAGCTCGTGTTGCAGATGCACCACGCGCTCGGGGTCGTCGTAGGTGCCGTGCACGGCGAACTCGTCTTCGAGCGCTTTGCGCTCGGCGTCGAGCCGGGCGACGAGGTTCTCCGCGTCCGCGACCGCGCGCTTGCGCTTCCCTGCCGCGAGCTTTCCTTCATGCGCGGTTTGCCGATCCGGCTTCGCGGACGCAGCGGACCTCTCCACCGTAGCGCGTGCGCCGCCGTTCGACGCTGAGGCGGGTTCGTGCTGGCGGCGCTCCCAGGTTTCGTAGTCGTCGGTGCTGACGCGCGCGGCGCCGTCGCGGATCGCCACGACCCGTTCGCCGAGCCGCTTCAAGAGATAGCGGTCGTGTGAGACGACGAAGAGGGCGCCGTCGTATTCGGCGAGGACGTCTTCGAGCGCTTCGCGGCTGGCGATGTCGAGATCGTTCGTCGGCTCGTCGAGGAAGAGGCAGTCGGCGCGCTGCGCCATCAGCCGCGCGAGCATGATCCGGCGCCGCTCGCCGCCGGAGAACGCTTCCACCGGCTTGTCACCGGAATCGCCGCCGAGATTCAAGCGGCCGAGCAATCCGCGCGCCTGCTCGTCGGTGACGCCCATTCGCATGACCGCGTCGGCCGCCGTGGCGCCGGCCGGAAGATCGTCGACGCTGCTCTGCGAGTAGCTCGCCGTGCGCAATCCTGTTCCGTAGCGGACGCTGCCGTGATCCGGTGCGAGCTCGCCGGAGAGGATCCGCAGAAACGTCGTCTTCCCGGCGCCGTTCGGCCCGACGATCGCGACGCGCTCGCCGCGCGTGAACGTCGCGCTGACGTTCGCGAACAGCGGACGGTCGTACGCCTTCGCGATCCCCTTGATCTCGACCGCCGGGCCGCTCGTCGCGCGACGCGCGGCACTGAGCGACACGGCGATCTTGCGGCGCTCTTTGCGCGGCCCGTCGACGGCTTCGACGCGCGCGAACGCCTTCTCGCGGCTCCAGACCGCGCTGTAGTTGTGCGAGCCGTGCGTGCGCAGCTCGTCGATCACCGCGCGCTGCCGCTTCCGCTCCGACAGCGCGGCCTCGTAGTCGCGGCGCTGCTGCTCGCGGCGCGCGTCGCGTTCGGCGACGTACATGCTGTACGCACGGCCCGGCTTGACGTCGTACGCCGTAAGCTCGCCGTTGTCGAGCTCCCAGATCTTCGTCGCGACGGTCTCCAGAAAATACCGGTCGTGCGAGACGACGACGAACGCGCGCGGATCGCGCGCGACGAACGTCTCGAGCCAGCGGACCGTGTCGAGGTCGAGGTGGTTCGTCGGCTCGTCGAGGATCAGCCAGTCCGGCTGCTCGAGGAGCGTGCGCGCGAGCATCGCGCGCGTGCGCTGTCCGCCGGAGAACTCGCGCAGCGGCCGGTCGAGGTCGGTCTCGGAAAAGTCGAAGCGGTTGAGCGTCGCGCGCATCTCCCACTCCTGCGCCTCGCCGCGCGCCAGCGCTTCGTCGAACGCGGCGCGCAGCGTCTGCGGCCCGCTCTCCGAGGCTTCCTGCGAGAGATAACCGAGCCGCCGCTCGCGCGCGCGGACGATCGTCCCGCCGTCCGCTTCGTCGATTCCGGCCAGCAGCCGAACGAGCGTCGACTTTC
Source organism: Candidatus Elarobacter sp. (assembly GCA_035939295.1). Taxonomy (GTDB): domain Bacteria; phylum Vulcanimicrobiota; class Vulcanimicrobiia; order Vulcanimicrobiales; family Vulcanimicrobiaceae; genus Vulcanimicrobium. The sequence continues at coordinate 16,656 of DASZGA010000076.1, forward strand.
CGGCGCCGTTCGGACCGACCAAACCGACGCGGTCGCCGTCGCGAATGACGCCCGAAAGCCCGGCGAAGACCTCCTTCGCCCCATAATGCCGCTCCAGCGCGGAAAACCGTACCAGCTCCATGATGTTCTTCGCGCCGTACTTCGACGCCGGGCCGGATTTGTCGTCTAGCGCAGGTGGCGGTCGAACCAGTCGCCGATGATGTGCAGCCGCTCGACGCGGTGAATCGGCTCGCCGGTCCGGCTCAAATCGTGCGTCTCGCGCGGGAACTGTACCAGCTCGACCGGGCGACCGAGGATCTTCAGCGCTTCGTACTCCTGCAGCGTTTCGGCGATCGGCGTCCGTGTGTCGGCGTCGCCGTGAAGGAGCAGCAGCGGGGTGCGCACCGAGGCGACGTGCGCGAGCGGCGACTGCTGCCAAAGCGTCGAATAGCTTTGCAGCGCGCCGCCCCACGACTGCGGCGTTCCCGGCGGCCCTTCGAAGCCGCGCGGCGCGGCGAAGTCGGCTGAGAGCGTTTCGGTGAACAGGTTGCTGACGACGCGCTCGGCGAGCGCGGCCTTGAAGCGGTTGGTGTGCGCGATCATCCACAGCGTCGCGTACCCGCCGTAGCTTCCGCCGGAGACGAACGTGCGCGACGGATCGACGTCGGCGCGCTTGACGACGTCGTCCATCACCGCGTTCTCGTCGGCGAACATCGCGTCGCCCCAATTGCCGTCGAGCGCGGCCGACCATTCGTACCCGTACCCGGTGCTTCCGCGCGGGTTCGCGTACACGACGATGTACCCGCGCGCGGCGAGCACTTGGAACTCGTGGAAGAAGCTGTTGCCGAACTCGGTGTGCGGCCCGCCGTGAATGTCGAGGACCGTCGGGTACCGCTTCCCGGCGACGGCGTTTGGCGGCTTGAGCACCCAGTACGAAACCGTCCCGCCCTGCCCGTTCGAAACCGCGTGCTGTTCCGGAACGGCGATTGCGAGCGCGTCGGTCAGCGCGTCGTTGAGGTGGGTGAGCTGCCGCGACTGGTTCGCGGTGCGGTCGAAAACGTAGATCTCGGGGAGGTGCGTCGCATCGAGCGCGGTGTAGGCGATCGTCTTTCCGTCACGGCTCAGCGAGCAGTCCATGATCTCGCGGCCGCCGGCGACGAGCGACGTCGCCCGTCCGCTGGCCATGCTGAAGGCGTCGATCTCGGTCGCGCCCGGGATGCTGACGTCGGTGACGAGCGTTGCGTCGTCCGGCGTCAGCTCGCCGCAGCCGCTGCCGTTCTCTTTCGTGTCGTTGATGATCGCATCGCCGATCAGCGCCGCGTTCTCCGCGATGTGCGTGCGCTCGGCCGTGCCGTCCGGGTTCACCGATGCGATCGCCGGCAGCGCCGAGACGTCATGACGCGACGTGTACGCGAAGAGAATTCGCTTGCCGTCGTGCGTCCACTGCTGCGGAAACGCACCGTAGTGCGCGACCGCGACCTTCGCCGGCGCCCCGCCGGTCGAGGGGACGACGAACATCTGTCCTTGATCGCCTTCGACCGACGACAGCGGCGTGAGCCCGTAGAGGATCTGCTTGTCGTCCGGCGACCACAGCGGGCCGCTCTCGCCGTCGCGGCTGGACGTCAGCTGCTTGCCGTTCGTCCCGTCGGCGTCGATCGTCCAGATGTGCGGTGTCTTGTCGTACGTGAGCCCAGCGCCGTTGACCTGATAGCGCGGCCACGGCAGCGTGCGGATGTCGCTCTTCTTGTACTTCGCCGGCGGTGCGATCCCGAGCGCTTTCCAATCGACGTTCGCGGCGGGCGCGTCGTCGACCGCCGTCGACGTGAACGCGATCCGCTTCCCGTCGTGCGAGAACACCGCACCCGACGCGCCGTGTTCCTGGTGCGTGAGCGCATGCGCTTCGCCGCCCGCGAGGTCGATCGCGAAGAGCTGCGGCGGCCCGCCGTGCGCGCGGGTGAACACGATCGTGCGGTCGTCCGGCGACCAGGCCGGCTCACCGTCGCTCTCACCGCGCGTGAGCTGCTGGACGCGCGAGCCGTCGCTCTCGGCGACCCAGATCCCGGCGCGGTACGCGTTCTTCGCCAGCTCGGCGCGCTGCACGACGAACGCGACGCGCTTCCCGTCGTGCGAGACGGTCGCGCTCGATGCGAACGCGATCTTGAACAGATCTTCGGCCTTGACGGGGCGCTTCGCGTCGGCCGCCGCAGCCGGGAGCGCGCTCGCGGCGAACGCTGCCGCCAGCGCAAGGATGGTGAACGGGCGCATCGTCACAGCTCTTTCGCGAACCAGTCTTGGATGAGGTGAAGGCGTTCGATCCGGTGGACCGGCTCGCCGGTGCGGTTGAAGTCGTGGTTCTCGCGCGGAACCTGCACGTAGGTGATCTTCTCGCCGAGCGCTTTCGCCAGCGTGAACCAGGAGTCGGAGTCGACCAGCGGCGTTCGGATGTCCTCGCTGCTGTGGAGCAGCAGGAGCGGTGTCGTGACGTCGGCGACGGCCGAGATCGGCGACATCCGCCACAGCGCGGCCTGGTTTTCCCACGCGTTGCCGAACGAGTACGTCGAGCTGGTGTTGTTGCATTCGTCGCACGCAAGGAACGACGAGGTCATGTTGCTGACGACACGTTCGGCCAGCGCCGCTTTGAAGCGGTGCGTGTGGCCGATCATCCACAGCGTCGCGTAACCGCCGTAGCTGCCGCCGAGCACGCCGATGCGGTGCGAGTCGACGTCAGGGCGCTTCGCGACCGCGTCGATCACCGCCATCTCGTCGCGGAACATCGGGTCGCCCCAGTTCTTCGCCAGCGCCTTCGCGAACGGGTAGCCGTAGCCGACGCTTCCGCGCGGGTTCGCGTAGACGACGTTGTAGCCGCGTCCCGCGAGCAGCTGCAGCTCGTGGAAGAACGAGTTGCCGAACCCCGACGAGGGCCCGCCGTGGATCTCCAGCAGCGTCGGCGCGCGCGTTCCGCGCGGGACGTTCGCCGGCAGAAACCATGCCTGCACCGGAAAGCCCTCGTCGTTGCGGACGGTGAACGATTGCGCCTGGGCGATCCGCGCGCCGGCGAGATACTCCGCGTTCAGGTTCGTCAGCCTGCGCGACGCGTTGCGGGCCGGGTCGTACATGTAGACTTCGGCGGGATGGGTCGTGTCGGAAGCGACGTAGGCGATCGCGGTGAGCGTGTCGTTCGCAGAGCAGTCGCCGATCTCGTCGCCGCGCGCGACGGCGTCGGTCGCACGGCCGCTTGCGGCGTCGAAGCGACGCAGCGCGGTCGCGCCCGGAACGGTGACGTCGGTGATGAACCAGCGGTCGTGGGGCTCTAGGAGCGGGCCGCAGCCGGCGCCGCCTTCTTTCGTGTCGGTCAGCATCGCGTCGCCGAGCACGACCGTGTTCTCGGGCACGACCGCGCGTTCGCCGCCGGCGACGTTGACCGCGTCGATCCCGGTGAACGCCGCGGGATCGGGCCGTGACGCGACCGTGACGAACAGCGAGCGCGAGTCGTGCGACCACACCGGACTGCTGCTGCCGCGGTGCTTCGTCGCGACGCGCCGTAGCGAGCCGCCGTTCGACGGCACGACGTAGACGTCGCTGTCGAGCCGGTCGGGATCGACCGGACGGCGCAGCGAAGCGAACGCGATGCTGCGGTCGTCGTACGACCAGGCCGGAGCGTTCTCGGACCACGGCGAGAGCGGCGTGATCTGCTTGCGAGCGCTTCCGTCGGGGCGGATCGTGAGCAGGTGCGAGTGCTGCGTGAACGTCTCGCCTTGACCGTTGACCTCGAAGTCGAGCCGGTCGGTGGTGCGCACGTCGCTCAGCTTGTGTTTCGCGTCGAGCTTCTCGCCGGCAACGCTTTCGTCGAGATGCGTCTTGGGCCGCGGATCCTCGAACGTCGCACCGTACACAATCCGTGTTCCGGCGTGCGACCAGCGCGCGCCGAACGCGCCTTTCCCTTCCGCGGTGAGCTTGCGCGCTTCGCCGCCGTCGAGCGCGATCGTGTAGATCTGCGACGGCCCGCCGCGCGCGCCGGAGAACGCGATCGTGCGATCGTCCGGCGACCACTGCGGATCGCTGTCGCCGTCACCGCGCGTGAGCTGCCGCAGTCCGGTCCCGTCGCCGCGCACGACCCAGATGTTGCGCGTGTAGCGGTTGCGCCCCGGATCGAGCTTCGTCACGACGAACGCGACGCGGTCGCCGCGGTGCGAGATCGTCGCGGTGCTGACGTACGCGATCCGCGCGATGTCTTCCGGCGTCGTCGGACGCGGCACTTTCGCGGCAGCGGGCAGCGTGGAAACGGCGGTCGCCACAGCGACCGTCACGGCGAAGAGCGCCTTCATCTTCGCATCATAGGTGAGCCGGGGTGCGGCGCCCTTCAGAATCGCCTCATTTCTGAGGATTAGCTTGGAACAACGGGGCAGCCACGCTTCGCCGCACGGAGTCAGCGGGCGGAGCCGCCGCGGGCGCCGTATCAACTGCCATGCTGGGATTGGTGATGCTCGCCGCGGTGCTCGCGGCACCGACGCCTACGGCGGCACCGACGCCGACGCCGCAGCGCGTCCTCGGGCTGATTCGCGCGCAGTTTCGTTCGCATCGCCCGCCGCCGGCGTACGTCACGTACACGCTCGTCCGCGCGCAGTTGGCGACGAACAACTATCCCGATCCGGTGTCCAGTTATACCAAGCACATTTGGGTTCGGAACCTCGATCGTGCCGCGCTTTCGCGCTACGTTTATCGCGACGAAGCCCGCGGCCCGCTCGAGTTCGACCGGCCGGCGTTCAACGAAGCGCGCGATCCCGGACCGCCGACCGCCGACGTCTTCGAACCGGCGCCGGCGCGCCCGCATCCGGTCGAAGAGGTGCCGACGCCGGAGCCCAATTACACGCCGCTCCCGGTGATCGGGGGCGTTCGCACGATCATCGAGTCGGACTACAAGGTCGAGACGCTCGAGGTCGAGGGCGACCAGCTGCACCTGCATATCTTTCCGATCCGCGACGTCGAGCGCAACCGCTTGCGTGAGATCTACTGCGACCGGCGCACGTACGAGCTGCACAAGCTGATCGCGACCGACAAGCTGTTCCTCAGCACGGGGCCGGTGTATCCGGTGACGTTCACCATCACGATGGGGATGGTGCAGGGGACGCCGGTCGTCACCGACATCCACGGCGTCGTCGGCGGCGGATACAACGACGACGGCAAAGAGGTCGACTACCACTTCCGCGACATCGCGTTTCCCAAGACGCTGCCGGACTGGTACTTCAACCCGCGCACATACGCACAGCACAAGAACGACTCGGCGCCGTCGTAACACGGAGCGGTGCGGCGTCGGTTGCACCGAGAAAGTGGCCCCGTTCGCATGCGCCGGAGCGGCCCTTGTGCGCGCGCGCCGGTTGCGGTTCGATGATGGCATGAGCAGCGAAGTCATCCCGCGCAGCGTTACCGTCGAGCTCCTCGCGGCGTTCACGAAAGACGGCGGCGGCGGGAACCCGGCCGGCGTCGTCCTCGACGCCGGCGCGATCTCGTCGACCGACCGGCAACGGATTGCGACCGC
>DASZGA010000077.1:0-13611 GCA_035939295.1 Candidatus Elarobacter sp.
GCTTGCCGCCCGTCGTTCTCGCACGCGGCGTAGCGGACGCCGCGCTCGCCGGCGACGCCGATCGCGCAGACGCGCAGCGAACGGTCGCCGTATGCGTCGCGCAGCGCCTTCGTCGTCTCGCGCGCCGACATTCCCGCGAGCGGCGACGCATCTTCGAAACGAATTTGATCGCCGTCGATCGCGAGCGTCGTCCACGTATCGGCAGCACCGGTGATGACGATCGCGGCAAGACCGCAGCGCCGAAGCACCGCGGAGAAGTGGCTCGATGAAAGGCCTTCGTTCAGCAAACCGGTGAGCGGCGAGATCGTCGCCAGCGCATGCTTGTTCGCGGCGGGCACCGGCGTCGACGCAAACGGTCCGGCGGCGAACACGACCGGGTTCTCCGGAGCGAGGGGATCGAGCGGGCCGCGGACGCGCTCGTCCATCAAACGCACCGCGAGGCCGATGCCGCCGAGCGCGTCGGCGAAGACCTCGTCGTTGAGCGCGCTGCGCCGCCACGTGCGGGTCGTCAGGTCCACCTCGAGCAAATCGCGCGGGCCCGCGTACGTCATCGCGCTAGCCACCGCTCGCGAGGAAAAGGACGCAAGGGTTGTCCTCGCAGCGGATCATCTCGCCGGCGCGGAGCGCGCGGCGGCCGTCGAGCAGCAGCAGGTTCGGCTCGACCAGCGCGTCGAGCGAGGGTGCGATCACGTCGGGAACGAGTGCGGGGCTCGCTTCGGCGAGCGCGCGCAAGAAGTCGCGCAGCTCGACCGGATCGTCCAGCGCGAGCGAGACGTGCGAGACGCCGGCCAGCGCGCGCGCCATCCCGAACAGCTCGACCTTCATCGTGCCGCCGCCGTTGCGGGCGCGACGACACGGACCTCGCCCGCCTCGGCGCAGTCGTAGCCGCCGAGGGCTTCTACCTCGGCGCGAAAGTGCGGTTCGCGCAGGATCTCGATCAGGCGCGCGATCCTCGGCTCGTCGAGCGACGACACCGGCATCGCAAGATCGTACGGCTCCCATGCGATCGAAACGAAGTCGAGACCGAACGCGTGCGCAGCTGCGCGAATTGCAAGGCCGGTGTCGGCGCTGCCGTTTGCGACCAGCTGTCCGACGGCGAGGTGCGAGAACTCGATCCGCTCATAGCCAGCGATCGTCGCAGGCGCGATCCCGTCACGCGCGAGGAGCGCGTCGAGCAGGATCCGCGTCCCCGCATCGGGCTGGCGGTTGACGTAGCGCGCACCGGTTCGGGCGACATCGGCGAGCGAAGCGATCCCGTGCGGGTTGCCGCGCGCGACGAGCAGCCCTTGCTCGCGCCGCGCGAGCCGCACCAGCGCGACCGGCTCGCGAGGGCCGTAGCGGCGAACCGCGACGTCGTTATACGTCTCCGTCTGCGGATCGAGGACATGCGTCCCGGCGAGGTGTGCGGCGCGCTCGCGCAGCGCGACGAGCCCGGCGATGCTGCCGACGTGCGCCGAGACGAGGTCGATCTCGTCGGCCGCGAGACGACCCGCGAGCAGATCGAGCGCGACGTCGTGGCTGCCGACCGCGAGCAGCGTCCGCTCGATCTGCGCGAGCGGGCGCAGCGCTCGCGCGTTCACCCGCGTCCCGGCGCGCGCACCCTCGCTGAAACGCGGAATCGTCAGCAGCACGTTCGCGCGCGACAACGACGTGATCACGCCGGCGCCGCGCCGCAGAGGCGTCGCGACGAGGCGTCCAGCGACGCGCGCCGCCACCGCGCGCACGTACTCGTCCTCGCCGAGCGGCGAATACAGCTTGCGCGTCAATTCGACCTCGATCTCGCGCGGCTCCGGCGCATCCCGTCGCCCGAGCCGTTCGAGCAGCGGCCGCAGAAAGAGATCGGAGCAGATCGCCGCGCTCACCGGATACCCCGGGATCCCCAGTAGTGGAATCCCCGTCTCGCGCGTGACGGCGAGCACCAGAGGATGTCCGGGCCGGATCGCCACACCGTGCACGACGACATCGCCGAACCGCTCGAAAACGCGCGCCGTGTAGTCGTCGCGGCCGGCTGACGACCCCGCGTTCACAACGACGGCGTCGCACGATGCAATGGCTGCGCGCACTGCGCCGGCGAGCGCTTCTTCTTCATCTCGGACGCGCAGCGCCACCGTCACCTCGCCGCCGTACGTTCTGACGCAAGCGCGCAGCAAGACGGCGTTGGAATCCAAGATCGCGCCTGGCCCTGGCGCTTCGGTCGTCACGTCGACCAGCTCGTCGCCGGTCGTGATCACCGCGACGCGCGGTCGCCGTACCACCTCGACGCGCGCGACGCCCGCCGCCGCGCACGCCGCGAGATCGGCCGCACCGAGCCGCCGCATCGCGGGTACGACGATCTCGCTCGCGACGACGTCTTCGCCGATCGCGCGCACGTGCTCGAACGGCGCGGCGGCGGCGCGGATCGCGACGTATCCGTTCGCGCGCGGCTCGACACGCTCGATCGGAATCACGGCGTCGAACCCGTCCGGCAGCGGATCGCCGGTGTCGACGACGATCGCTTCGTCGGGCCGCAACTCCAGCGGCGCGGTCTCGAGCGCCCCGGCAGTGCGCGATGCGACGACGGCGATTCCGTCCATCGCGCAGGCGTGATAGTGCGGCGACGACAGCCGCGCGATAACAGGCCGCGCGGTGACGCGGTCGAGCGCGTCTTCGAGCGCGAGCGTTTCGGTCGCCTCGTTCCGCACGTTCGCCGCATGCAGAGCTTCGTCGAATCGCTCGCGCGCACGTTCGAGCGGGACGTCGTGCAAGAAGACATTTCTCGCCGAAGCGGGTGCAGCCGCATCGATCATGGTGGCGTCGCCGGCAGTTGTTTCGCTCATGGTACAACGATCCTGACGCGCTCGCCTGCGGCGAGGCCGTTGCGGTCGAGCGGGACCGCGATCAGCGCGTCGGCGCGGACGAGCGTGAAGATCAGGTTCGACGAACCGAAGACCGGGGTTGCGTGAAGCGCACCGTCGCCGTCGCGCGCGAGCGTGCACGGAACGAAGTCTTCGCGTCCCGGCCGTGACTGCACCGGCACGTCGAGGAGCGCACTGAGCTCGCGATCGTCGCCGAGGCCGTCGCAGCCGGCGCGCTCGCCGCCGAGCAATCGCACCAGCGGCGAAACGATGCGCCATGCGACGACGAGCGCGCTGGCGGGATTCCCGGGCAGTCCCACGACGGGCGTTCCGTTACAGATCGCGAGCACCGTCGGTTTCCCCGGTTTGATCGCGATGCCGTGCACGAGCACGCCGGGCGCGCCGAGCTTCGCGACGACGTGCGCCGTGAGATCGCGGACCGACACCGACGAGCCGGCGGAGAGCACCATCGCGTCGGCGTCGTCCATCGCCTCGCGCAACGCGCGTTCCAGCACCGCGGCATCGTCGGCAACGATTCCGCGCTGAACCGGAACGCCGCCGGCCTGCGCCACCACCGCCGCGACCGTCGTCGCGTTCACGTCGCGCACGTGAGCCGGCCCAGGCGCCGCGGAGACCGGCACGACTTCGTCGCCGGTCGACAGGATCGCGATCCGCGGCCGCCCTACAACGCCGACCGCCGCGACGCCGAGCGCCGCCAACCCGCCGAGATCCGCCGCGCGCAGCCTCCGTCCCGCCGGGATCGCGACCGCCCCAGCGCGGACGTCCTCGCCGACCGTCAGGACGTTCTCGCCTGCGGCGGCCGCCGCCAGCACCTCGACCTCCGCCTCGCCGGCGCCGGCCGATCCCGGGTGGAGATTGGTGTCTTCCACCATCACGACCGCATCGGCGCCGGGTGGGAGCATCGCGCCGGTATGGGTCCGGATCGCCTCGCGCGGCCCGACGGCGCGGCTCGGGACGACGCCAGTCGGGACGTCGCCTGTCAGCCGCAGATAGGCCGGGGACTGCTCCGAGGCGCCGTGCGTGTCGCCGGAACGGACAGCGTAGCCGTCCATCGTCGCTCGGGCGAAGGACGGCAGCGTCTCGGCCGCGATCACGTCCGCCGCGAGGACGCGCCCGAGCGCCGACTCCAGCGGGACGGTTTCCGAGCGCTCGATTGGAGTACAACGGCCGCCGAAGACCGCAAACGCTTCTCCCGGGGGTAGAACGGTGAACAGCTCGCTCATACGAGGCTCGCCGGTCTAACCGAGCGAAGTCTGGTCCCTTTCCCCCGGTCGCTGCCGAGGAGCACGCCGATTCTCACGTTACCGAACACTTCGCAGTCTTTCGACGAACATCTGTCGAGCCTCGGCTTGGGCGGCGTCGGGACGGTGTACCGCAACCAGAGCGTCGCGCAGCTGTACGAGCAGGCTTTGGCCCGGGGCGAGGCGATCCTCGGGGCCGACGGACAGCTCGTCGTCGAGACCGGAAAGCACACCGGGCGCTCGCCGAACGACAAGTTCTTCGTCCGCGAGCCGGGGAGCGAGACGCACATCGACTGGTCGGTGAACAAGCCGATCGACGCCGCGAAGTTCGACGCGCTCCTCGATCGCGTCGGCAAGTATCTAGAAGGCAAGGACGTCTTCTCGCTCGACTGTCACGTCGGCGCCGACCCGCGCTACCGGCTCCCGGTCCGCATCATCAGCGAGTACGCCTGGCAGGCGCTGTTCGCGCGCGACCTCTTCATCGACGACTGCGACGACATCGCCGAGACGTTCGTACCGGAGTTCACCGTCGTCGATGCGGCGCTCTTCGAAGCCGATCCGCAGCGCGACGGCACGAACTCGCCGACGTTCATCATCGTGAACTTCGCGCGCAAGATCATCTTGATCGGCGGGACGCGCTACGCCGGCGAGATCAAGAAGTCGGTCTTCACGGTGATGAACTACCTGATGCCGCTGCGCGACGTGCTCTCGATGCACTGCTCGGCGAACGTCGGGCAGGACGGCGCCGTGGCGATCTTCTTCGGCCTCTCCGGGACCGGCAAGACGACGCTCTCCGCCGATGCGAACCGGCCGCTGATCGGCGACGACGAGCACGGTTGGTCGGCCGACGGCGTCTTCAACCTCGAAGGCGGCTGCTATGCGAAGGTCATCAAGCTCTCGCGGGAAGCGGAACCGGAGATCTGGTCGGCGACGCACCGCTTCGGCACCGTGCTGGAAAACGTCGTCGTCGACCCGCTGACGCGCGAGCTCGACCTCGACTCGCAAGAAAAGACCGAGAACACGCGCGCCGCGTACCCCGTCGACTTTCTGCCGAATTTCGTGCGCAGCGGGATGGCCGGTCACCCGAAGACGATCATCATGCTGACCGCCGACGCGTTCGGCGTCCTGCCGCCGATCGCGAAGCTCACGCCGGAACAGGCGATGTACCACTTCCTCTCCGGCTACACCGCGAAGGTCGCGGGAACCGAGCGCGGCGTCACCGAGCCGACCGCGACGTTCTCGACGTGTTTCGGCGCGCCGTTCATGGTCCACCATCCGACGGTGTACGCGAAGCTGCTCGGCCAGCGAATCGCCGCGCACGAGGCGAGCTGCTGGCTCGTGAACACCGGCTGGACCGGCGGCGCGTACGGCGTCGGAAAGCGGATGAAGATCGGCTACACCCGCGCGATGGTGAACGCCGCGATCGACGGGCGCCTCGCGAACGCGCAATTCGAAACGGAGCCGTTCTTCGGGCTCGCGATCCCGACGGCGGTACCCGAGGTGCCCGGCGAAGTCCTCAACCCGCGCAACGCGTGGGCCGACAAAGCAGCCTACGACGCGCAGGCGAAAAAGCTCGCCGGCCTGTTCGCCGAGAACTTCAAGAAATTCGAGCCGCAGGCGTCGCCGGAGCTGCTGGCGGTCGCGATCAAGGCGTAGGCCTCCCGATTCGAGGCGTTCTGCGTCACGAACACGCTCGCTTGCTAGGAAGCCTCCGGGGGAAACCGTAGACCAAGGGCGTTCCTTTCGTACGTGATCGGAGGTCGTGGGTGACGCGACACATTATCCGACTCGCGGCGGTTGCGTGTATCGCACCGCTCGTGAGCGCATGCGGCGGCGGCGGTTCGCACGCCGTTCCGGCGGTATCGGCGCAAGCCGGACCCCAAGCGCCCAGCGGCGTGGCGGCCGTTCCGCGAGGCGCCGTCAGCGGCGTGATGGTCGCGGTCCATCTCCCGCTCCGCAACAGCGAGGAGCTCGACGCGCTGATCTCGCGCCAGACCGACAGATCGTCGTCCGACTACCGCAAGTTCCTCACGCCGGAACAGTTCCGCGCGAACTACGCGCCCTCGCCGGCGGATTTGAACACTGCGGCACAGACGCTGCGCGGGCTCGGCTTCGAGACGCACGCGACCTCGCAATCGATCCTGGCGTCGGCCCCGCAGGCCGTCGTCGAGCGGGCGTTCCAAGTGCAGCTGCGCGCGGTGCAGTCACACGAGCGGCGCGCTTCGAGCGTCGTGCGCGGCGCGCTCACCGCGACGAAGATGCCGATCCTGCCGCCGGCGCTCGCGAAGCTCGGCGCGACGATCGGTTTCTCTGCCGGCGTCCGCCACGTCGACTCGGTGCGCGTCTCGAAGAACGCGTTCGTCCTCGACAACCGCTACTCCGACGTCGGGCCGTACTGGTTCACGGATCTCAAACAGGCGTACGGCTATCCCTCGTACCAAACCGCGAACGGCAGCGGGCGGACGATCGCGGTCGTGATCGATTCCGACATCCTCGACAGCGACCTCGCGATCTACTTCGGTCACGAGCACCTGGCGCCGCCCGTCGTCGAACGGCGTCCCGTCGACGGCGGGCCGAACGCGTTCGATCCGAACAGCGGCTCGTCCGCGGAGGCGAGTCTCGACGTGCAGCAGGCGTTCGGGAGCGCGCCTGGCGCGCACATCATGCTCTACGGAGTCCCGGACCTCACGGATCAGAGCGTCTACGACGCGTACAGCGCGGTGATCGAAGACAATCGCGCCGACATCGTCAACTCGTCGTTCGGCTTGTGCGAGCTGTACTACACCGCCGCGTATCAAGGCGGAACCGACTTCACATCGATCCTCAGGCAATTCCACGATCTCTTCCGCCAGGGCAACGCGCAGGGGATCACCTTCGTCGCTTCGTCGGGTGACAGCGGCGCGTACGGCTGCGCCGATCCGACGTTCTCGTTCTTTGTCAAAGGCGTGCAGAATCCGGCGGACGATCCGAACGTGACGGGGGTCGGCGGGACGAACCTGATAACGAAGTCGGCACCACCCTCGCGCGACTCTGCGTACGTGCGCGAGAACGCGTACTTCGACCGTATCAACAGCGGTATTCCGAACGACATCTTTGGCTCGGGCGGCGGGGTCAGCGTGGTCTTCGCGAAGCCGTGGTACCAGAATCTCGTCAACACGCACGCGCGGACACGGACGGTTCCCGACGTCTCGATGCACATGGGCGGTTGTCCGGTCGGCGCCGTCACGCCGTGCGATCCCGCGCGTTCGTCGGTGATCGCCGTCGTGGGCGGCTTCGGCTTCGGCTTCGTCGGGACGAGCATCTCTTCGCCGGAGTTCGCAGGGCTGCTCGCGGTCACCGAGCAGACGCTGGGATCGCGGCTCGGGAACGCCAACGGCTACATCTACGCGCTCTCCGGATTCGGCGGCGAAGCAGTGTACCGTCAGGACATCCCCGGGAACAACGGCTACCCGACGACGCACGACTACAACTACGTCCTCGGCAACGGAACGCCGCACGCGGCGGTGTTCGCGCTCCAGCCGTCCGCGCCGCGCGCGGGCATCCCGCAGACTCCGACCAACCCGTAACGCGCGCGCGCGATAGACCGGCGTAACGAAGGGTCGCGGGAAACCGCGGCCCTTCTGCGTGAATACCCGGGCCGATGAGGTCGACGCTCGCGCCCGGGCTGACCGTCGCGCAGTCCGGGATCCACGGCCGGGGCTGTTTCGCGACGGTCCCGTTCCGCCGCCGCCGCAAGATCGCCGAGTACACCGGCGAGCGCATCACCAACGCCGAAGCCGAGCGGCGCGGCCGCCGGCGCATCCTGCGGATCAGCGGGCTCGACGACCGCTGGAGCATCGACGGAAGCCGCGGCGGGAACGGTACGCACTACATCAACCACTCGTGCCGGCCGAACGCGTTCATGCAGACGATCGGCGGACACTTGCTCGTCCTGGCCTTGCGGGACATTCGCGCCGGCGAAGAGATCACGGTCGACTACGTGGCGACGATGCATTCCGACCGCAAGCGCTGTACCTGCAGCGCGCCCGGTTGCCGCGGCACGATCAACAAACTTTGAGGGTTGTAGAGCGGCAATGGCTCTGGAACTGGGGATCCTCGATCAGTCGCCCGTGCTCGCGGGGGCGCGGCCGCGCGACGCCGTCGCGGCGACGATCGAGCTGGCACGTGAAGCAGAGCGGCTGGGCTACGGCCGCTACTGGCTTGCCGAGCACCACGCGATGCAAGGGCTCGCCGACCCGGCGCCGGAGATTCTGCTCGCGCGGCTCACCGCCGAGACCGCGCGAATTCGAATCGGAACCGGCGGCGTTCTTCTTCCGCACTACAGCGCGTTCAAGGTCGCGGAGCAGTTCCGCATGCTCGACGCGCTCGCGCCGGGACGAATCGACCTCGGGATCGGTCGCGCGCCCGGCGGGACGTCGCGCGTTTCCATGGCGCTCGAGTCGCGTGAGATCCAGCAATTTCCGCGCCAGGTCCGCGACGTCGTCGATTTCCTAGACCGTAGCCTCCCGGCCGCGCACCCGTTCGCGAAGCTGACGGCGATGCCGAGCGGCGAGACCTCGCCCGAGGTGTGGCTGCTCGGATCGTCCGACTACAGCGCGGCGCTCGCGGCCGAGATGGGCCTGCCGTTCGCGTTCGCGCACTTCATCAGCGGCGACGCGGCGGAGATCACGCGAATGTACCGCCGCCACTTCAAGCCCTCGGCGCGGCTGCACGAGCCGCGCGTGCTGGTGTGCATCGCGGCGCTCGCCGCGCCGACTCCCGAGGAAGCCGAAGACCTCGCGCGGACGATCGACTTGTGGCGCTTGCGGATCAGGCACGGGGTCGATCTGCCGATTCCGTCGCGCGACGAGGCGCACGCGTATCCGTACACGGCATACGACCGCGAAGAGATCGCCTACAACCGGCATAGGCTCGCGCTCGGCGCGCCGCAGGCGGTGCGCGAGCGGATCGAGTCGCTGGCACGCGCCCACGAAGCCGACGAAGCGATGATCCTGACGATCACGCCCGACTACGCCTCGCGGATGCGTTCGTACGCGCTTCTCGCGGACACGTTCGCGCTCGCACCGGCACTCTCGGAGGTCTGACGTTTGACGGCAATGCGGCTCCCCGCGGTCTTCTTCGGCCACGGTAACCCGATGAACGCGCTCGCGCAGAACGGCTGGACGCGCGCGTGGTCGGCGCTCGGCGCCGAGCTTCCGCGGCCGCGCGCGGTGCTCGCGGTCTCGGCACACTGGTATTTGCCGGGCACGCACGTCACCGCGATGGACGCGCCGCGCACGATCCACGACTTCGGCGGCTTTCCGCGCGAGCTGTACGAGGTGCAGTATCCGGCGCCCGGCGATCCGGCGCTCGCGAGGCGCGTGCAGGAGCTGCTCGCGCCCGTCGACGCGCGGCGCGACGAACGCTGGGGGCTCGATCACGGCACCTGGTCGGTGCTCGTTCACGTCTATCCCAATGCCGACGTTCCGGTCGTGCAGCTCAGCATCGACGAGACGCAGCCGCCGGCGTTTCACTACGAGCTCGGCCGCCGTCTCGCACCGCTGCGCGACGAAGGCGTGCTGATCGTCGGAAGCGGGAACATCGTGCACAACTTGCACGCGTACGCGTGGGGCCGGCATCCGGTGCAGCAGTTCGACTGGGCGGTCCGCTTCGAGCAGCTCGCGCGCACGCTGATGAGCACCGGCGAGCACGCGCCGCTGATCGACTACGAAACGCTCGGCAACGACGCCCTCCTCTCAATTCCCACCCCGGAGCACTACCTGCCGCTGCTCTACGTCATCGCGACGCAGCAGGACGGCGAAAGCGTCTCCTTCCCGGTCGAAGGCGGCGACGGCGGCTCGATCTCGATGCTCAGCGTGCGCGTCGGCTAAACCGCGCGCCTCGCATCACTGACGCAGTCCGAACGCCTTGAAGAGAACGCGTTTCGGGCGCATACCGTCGAACTCGCCGTAGTGAATGCGCTCCCACGGGCCGAGGTCGGGCCGGCTTTGCGTGACCGGGACGATCACTTGGTGGCCGAGCAGCATGCGCTTGAGGTGCGCGTCGCCGTTGTCCTCGCCGGTCTGATGGTGCGCGTAGTCGAGCCCGGCAGGCGCGAGCTTTTCGACCCACTCCAGGATGTCGCGCCATAACCCCGATTCGTGGTCGTTCACGAAGATGCTCGAGGTGATGTGCATCGTGCTCATCAGAACGAAGCCGTCCCATAAGTTCGCTTCGGCACGGACGCGCTCGGCGTGCTCGGTGATGTCGCGGATCTCGTAGCGCGTCTTGGTCGTGATCGTCAAGTAGTCGGTGTGGCTGATCGTTTCGCTCATCGCAGTGTCGTTCTCAGCATTCTGTGCTGCCGGCCGATGGTATATCGAGGCCATTCGTCTATTATGGACATTTAAGAAATGTCCTGAAATGTTGCCTCTTTTTCGCGCCGATTGTGTCCGATTCGTGACGCATGGCGACCTTCGCTCCGAATCCCGAAGCGCTCGCGCGCGTTCCACGCGCGGTCGCGTTCCGGTATGACGCCCTTCCGCTGAGCCTCACCGACGGCGTCCTCGCCGTCGCGCTCGCCGAGCCGAACGACGCGGCGGTCGTCGATGCGCTGCGCGCGGCGACGCGGCTGCGCGTTCGTCCGCTGCCGATGGCGCGCGAGGCGATCCGCGAGATGCTGCACGCAGCCTACGGTCACCCCTCGGCGACGAATGCGGACGGCGAGCGCGGCGCCGACGCACCAGCGGTGCGCGCCGTGGACCTCGTTTTCGCGCGCGCGATCGCCGCTCATGCCAGCGACATTCACGTCGAGCCGAGCGCCGGCGGCGGGCGCGTCCGGCTGCGCGTCGACGGGATCTTGCGCGAGCTCGAAACGATTCCCAGCGATCTGTTGCCGTCGTTCGTCTCACGGCTGAAGCTTCTCGCCGGGATGGACATCGCCGACCGGCGCCAGCCGCAGGACGGCCGCTGCGGCGTTCCGTTCGAACAGCGTGAAATCGATGCGCGCGTCGCCTCGGTCCCGACGATCGACGGCGAGAAGATCGTCGTTCGCCTGCTCGACCGCTACGCCGGGACGCCGGATCTCGCGGCGCTCGGCATGCCGGCTGAGATTCTGGCCCGCTATCGCGCGGCGGCCGGCGCGCCGTGGGGGTTCGTCGTCGTCGCCGGACCGACCGGGAGCGGGAAGACGACCACGCTCTACGGTTCGCTCGCCGAGCTCGACGCGCGTTCGCGCAACGTGTGCTCGGTCGAGGATCCCGTCGAGATGCGGCTGCGCGGCGTCTCGCAGGTGCAAGTGAACGCGCGCGCCGGGCTGACGTTTCCGCTGGTCCTGCGCGCGTTCATGCGCCAGGACCCGAACGTCGTGATGGTCGGCGAGATGCGCGACGGCGAGACGGCCGCCGTCGCGGTTTCCGCCGCGCTCGCGGGACAGATCGTTTTCACGACGCTGCACGCGAACGACGCGCCGCGCGCGATCGACCGGCTCGTCGAGCTCGGCGCCGCGCGGCACGCGCTCGCCGCCGCGCTCACCGCCGTCGTCGCCCAGCGGCTCGTGCGGACGCTGTGCGAGCAGTGCCGCGTCCGTGAGCCGATCCCCGCGCGCGTTCGCGACTCGCTCGGCGTCGAACAGGCCGCGTGGTACGTCGCCGGCGGCTGCGCCGCTTGCGACGGGAGCGGCTATCTCGGCCGCACCGGGGTCTACGAATTGATGGACGTCGACGATGCCACGCGTGACGCGATCGCGAACGGCGCGTCGAGCGTGCAGGTCGCGCAGCTCGCCGCGCGCGGCGGTTATCGGTCGATGCGCGACGATGCGCTGTCGAAGGTCCTCGGCGGAATCACGACGTTCGACGAGCTGACGCGGGTCGTCGCATGGCGCGGTGCGCGATGAGCTTGGCAGCAATTCGCCTGGCGGAGCTCGTGCGCGGCGCGCGCGCACGCGGCGCTACCGACGTGCACTTCGGCGGCGGCGACCGGCCGGCGCTGCGCATCGACGGACGGCTCGTCGTCCTCGACGATCCGCCGGTCGACGAGCCGGCCGTGCGCGCGTTCCTCGCTGCCGTCCTTTCCGCCGGTCAGATCGCGCATCTCGACGCGGAGGGAACCGCCGATGGCGCGGCTGCGCGCGCGGCGGACGGCGCGCCATACCGCGTCCACGCGTACCGCCACGGCGGCGGCGTCCGCGTCGCGATCCGTTTGCTGGCGCAGCAGGTTCCGACCCTGGAACAGCTGGGACTGCCGGCTGTCGTCGCGACGTTCGCGCAGCGGCCGGCCGGGCTCGTTCTCTTCACCGGACCGACGGGAAGCGGGAAAACGACCGCGCTCGCGGCGCTGATCGACCGCATCAACCGCGGCAGCGAGCGCAACGTCGTGACCGTCGAAGACCCCGTTGAATACGTGCACGTTCCCGCCCGCTCGTTCGTCACGCACTGCGAGATCGGCCGCGACGTGCGCGACTACGCCGAAGCGCTGCGCGGCCTCCTGCGCGCCGATCCCGACGTGATCTTGATCGGCGAGATGCGCGACCGCGCGACGTTCGCCGCGGCGCTCACCGCCGCCGAGACCGGACATCTCGTCTTCGCGACCCTGCACACGAACGACGCCGCGCAGACGGTCGACCGCATCGTCGATGCGTTTCCTGCCGACGCGCACGCGCAGGTCCGCTCGCAGCTGGCCTCCGTACTGGCCGGGATCGTCGCGCTGCGGCTCGTCCCGCGCCACGACGGCGCAGGCCGGCGGACCGCCGCGGAGATCCTGGTCGGAACGGACGCCGTGCGCGCGCTGATCCGCGAAGGGAAGACGCATCAGCTACGCAACACGATCGTCACCGGCCGCGCCGCCGGGATGCAGACGCTCGAGACGCACCTCTCGGACTTGGTCGTGCGCGGCGAAGTGACGCTCGCCGACGCGCAAGCGGCGACGAACCGGCCCGGCGACGTCCGCGCCTTCGAGCGCACCGCGTCGTGAGCGCGCAATTCCGGTATACGGCCCGAACGGCCGGCGGCGAGCGCGTTTGCGGCTCGATCGAAGCGCCGTCCGCTGAGGCGGTGCTCGCCGGACTGCGCACGCGCGCGCTGTTCGTGACCTCCGTCGAGCGCGAGACCGTCCTCGCGCGCACGCTGGGCCGCTCCTTGAACGTCGGCCGCCCGTCGCGGCGCGCGTTGCTCGCCTTCTTCCGCTCCTTCTCGACGCTGATCCGCGCCGGCGTTCCGATGCGGCGGGCGCTCGACGTCGCGATCGAACGTGCGGGCGACGGCGTTCTGCGCGAATCGTTGCGCGCCGTGCTCGCCGACATCGAGCACGGAAGCTCGCTGAGCGACGCGCTCGCGCGCCGGCCGCGCGCGTTCGCGCCGCTCTACGTCGCGATGATCCGCGCCGGCGAAGCGGGCGGGATCCTCGACGACGTGCTCGAGCGCCTGGCCTCGCTCCTTGAGCGCGACGCCGATTTGCGCAAGAAGCTCCGCGCCGCGCTGGCGTATCCGTGCGTCGTCGTCCTGGCGGCGCTCGGGCTGGTGCTGTTTCTGATCGCGCGG
>DASZGA010000078.1:0-18328 GCA_035939295.1 Candidatus Elarobacter sp.
GCGGTCGATCAGCACGATCCGGCGGCAGAGCCGCTCGACGTCGGCGAGGTCGTGCGTGGTGAGGATAAACGTCGTCCCGCGCTCGCGGTTCACCCGCGCGATGAACTCGCGGATCGCTTCCTTCGCGACGACGTCGAGCCCGATCGTCGGCTCGTCGAGAAAGACGACCGACGGATCGTGCAGCATCGCTGCGGCGAAGTCGCCGCGCATCCGCTGCCCGAGCGAGAGCTGCCGCACCGGCGTGCGCAGGAACGGACCCATGTCGAGCACGTCGGTGAAGTGGTCGAGGTTGGCCTTGTATCGCTGCGCCGACACGCCGTAGATCGCGCGCAGCAGCTCGAACGACTCGATCAGCGGGAGATCCCAGTAGAGCTGCGAGCGCTGGCCGAACACGACGCCGATGTTGCGCGCGTTCTTCTGGCGCTGCTCGTACGGAACGAGCCCGGCGACGTGCACTTGCCCCGAGGTCGGGACGAGGATCCCGGTGAGCATCTTGATCGTCGTCGACTTGCCGGCGCCGTTCGGGCCGATGTAGCCGACCAGCTCGCCCTCGTCGAGCGCCATCGTGATGCCCTCGACGGCGACCTTATCCTCGTACTCGCGCGAGAAGAGCGTGCGCAGCGTTCCGCCGACGCCGGGATGCCGGACGAGCGAGCGGAACACCTTGCGCAGGTCGCGCGTCTCGATGATCGGCGGCATGGAAGAACCGACTTCGGCGCGGAACCTCCTCCGCCTCGACACCATGCCGAAGCCGAAGAAGAAGCACAAGAAGACGAAGGGTGAGGCGGTGCCGCCGCTGGGACGGCTCGGCGCCGAGCAGTGGCTTGCGGTCAGGCAGAAGAGCGGCGCCGGTCCGATGGAGCCCAAGCCGCGCCGCGGGACCCGAGCCGAGCGCGAGCGCGCGGCCCTCGAGCTCGAAGGCGGCCCGCCCCGGGGTGAGGACTAGGGCGCAGCGAAGCGCTCGTCCGATGCTCCCCGAGGCGCTCGCGCAGGCGCTCCGCGATGCCCCGTTCGTCGTCGTTCAAGCGCCGGCGGGATACGGGAAGACGACCAGCGCGCGCGCTGCCCTCGACGGCGATCCGGCGCTCGCATGGTACGACGCGCAGCCGTGGGAAGCCGACGCGTTCGCCGGCGCGCTGCTCGCGCGCGTCCGTGCGGTGCGCCCCGACGTCGGCCGGCTCACGCTCGCGCTCGCCGAGCAGCGCGCCGATCCCGAGCGATTGGGCGCCGCGTTCGCCGACGAGCTGCGCCACGTCGACGCGCCGCTGCGGATCGTCGTCGACGACGCACACGTCCTAGGCCCCTCGTTCGCCGCGTTCGCGCGCACGCTCGCGCGGCGAATGCCGGAACCGGTTCGGCTGGTACTGCTCGCGCGCGTTCCGCTCGACGTCGGTTTGCCGGAAGCGGTCGCAAGCGGGCGCGGCGCGCTCGTCGACGCGGCGGCGCTGCGCTTCGATCTCGCGCGGACGCGTTCGCTCGCGCGCTCGCTCGGCGTCGCGATCGACGACGCGCGGATCGACGCGCTGCTGAAGCGCACCGAAGGCTGGCCGATCGCGGTCGCGCTCGCGCTGCGCGCGCCGGCTTCGTCGGACGCGCTGCTCGACGAACTGGTCGCGCGCCGGCTCGACGCGCTCGCGTCGGACGACCGCGCGCTGCTCGAAGCGACCGCCGCATACGAGACGATCGAGCCGGAGATCGTCGCGCCGGACGACCCCGCGTTCGCCGCGCGCTTCGCCGCGCTCGCGGAGGACGCGTCGCTCGTCGGCACGGTCCGCGGCGGGTTTCGCGTGCATCCGCTGGTGCGCGAAGCGCTCGCGCGCCGCGTCGGCGAACGCGCGCTCGCGGCGCGGCACGGCGAGTCGGCGGCGGCGTACGCGCGCGCAGGACGACTGCGGCCCGCGCTGTTCCATCTCGAGCGCGCGCACAACGTCGCGGCCGACGCCGCGTTCCTGCGCAAATACGCGCCCGCGGCGGTCGCTTCCGGGCTCGTCGACGGCGTGCGCGGCGCGCTCGCGCGCGTTCGCGCCGCGCGCGCGCCCGAACCAGCGCTGGTCGCGCTCACCGACGGGCTGCTGGCGAAGTCGCGCGGCGACGACGGGCGCCCGTCGTTCATCGAAGCGGCGCGCGAAGCCGACGCGCGCGACGACGACGCGCTCGCGTTCGAAGCGCGCTTGCAGTGGGTCGAAGCCGATCTCGCGCACGGCGACGGTGTCGCGCCGGAGCGCATCGGCGAGCTGCTCGTGCGCGCGCCCCTGCGCGGCGCGGCGGAGCGCGGCAAGGCGCTCGTGCGTGCCGGCTGGGCCGACGCGCTCGCCGGCCGCTTCGAGGACGCGCTCGCGCGGCTCGACGGCCTCGCCGACGGCGGCGATCCGACCGTCCTCGCCGACGCCGCGCCGCTCGCCGCGTACGCGCACGTCGCGCTCGGCGACTTCGAAGCCGCCGAACACGCCGCGCACGGCTTGATCGAGACCTGGGCTACGAGCGACGATCTCGTTCGCTACTCGGGCGCCCTCGTATGGGCGGCGCGCTTCGCGCTGCTGCGCGGCGAGACGACCGCGGCGTACGAGCTGGCGCGCGAAGGCGAGCGGATCGCGAGGCCGTTCGCGCTGCGCGCGCAAGCAGCGGCGCTGCACGCGACGCTCGGCGAAGCGGCGCTGCACGCCGGCGACACCGCGCTCGCACGGCGCGAGGCGCGCGCGGCGCTGCGCTCGGCCGACGCGGCGTGGTACGCGCGCGACGCCGAACGCGCCCGTGCGCTCGCGACGCGGATCCTCGCGCGCGCCGACGCGCTCGACGGCGATTTGCTGGCCGCCCTCGCCGCGAGCGGCGGCGACGATCCGCTCGCGCGCGCCGATGCCGCGACCTTCGCCGCGCTCGCCGGCGCGAACGACGCGCAGAGCCGCCGCGAGCGCGCGCGCACCGCGCTCGCGCAAGCGACACCGGTCGACGGCGCCGACGCGGTCGCGCTGTGGTCGTCCGCGCAAACGCTCGACTTCCTCGACGCGCTCGCCGGAAACGCCGTCAGCACACCGTTGCGCAGCGCGCCGTTCGACGGGCTGATCGCGCGCCGCGCCGAGCCGGTCGAGCTGACGGCGGTCGGCACCGCGCTGCGCGCGATCTCGCGCGGCGCGCAGCGCGCCGAAACGTACGACGATCTGCTTGCGCGCGCGACGCAAGGCGGCCCGCGCTTCGAGACGCACGTCGTCGCGCGAATCGCGGCGCCGTATGTCCGCGATCGCGCATTGACGGCGGCGAAGCGCGACGCGCCGCTCGAACCGCTCACCGCGCGCGAGCGCGAGATCCTGGAGCTGCTTGCCGCCGGGCTGACCAATCGCGAGATCGCGCAGCGGCTGGTCGTCTCCGCGCGCACCGTCGAGACGCACGTCGCCCGCGTCACCGGCAAGCTCGGCGTGAGCTCGCGCGCTCGCGCGGTCGCGCGCGCCGTCGCGCTGGGGATCGTCGCCCCGCCCGCCGAAGCGGTCTAATCTGTGACCTTGCCGCGCCCCAAGACACCCCTCACGCTCGTGGTCGCCGCGATGGGTGTGGTGTTCGGGGACATCGGCACGAGCCCGCTCTACACGCTCAAGGTCTGCCTCGGTCTGGCCGGCTCGAAAGGCGAGCTGGCCGACGTGCTCGGGATCTGCTCGCTGCTGTTCTGGGTGCTCGTCGTCGTCGTGTGCGTCAAGTACGTCACGTTCATCATGCGAGTCGATCACGAGGGCGAGGGCGGAATCCTCGCCCTCCTCGCGTTGGCCTCGCCGCCGCGCCCGTTCGGCGTGACGATCAAGGTCAGCTTGTTGACGCTGATCGTCGTCATCGGCGGCTCGATGATGATGGGCGACGGCGTGATCACGCCGGCGATCTCGGTCACCTCCGCGGTCGAAGGGATCAGCATCGTCTCCTCGGCGTTCGAGCCGTACGTCGTCCCGATCTCGCTGGTCGTGATCATCGCCCTGTTCGCGGTGCAGCGCAGCGGGACCGAACGCGTCGGCAAGATGTTCGGTCCCGTGATGCTGGTGTGGTTCGTCGTCATCGCGGTGCTCGGCGGCCGCGCGATCGCGGCGCATCCCGAGGTGCTGCACGCGCTCGACCCGCGGCACGCGGTGCGGTTCATGGCGCACGGCGGGATCGGGCGGTTCGTCGTCCTCGGCGGCGTCGTGCTGGCCGTCACCGGCGTCGAGGCGATGTACGCCGACCTCTCGCATTTCGGCCGCGGGCCGATCGTGACCGGCTGGTACGCGGTCGTCTTTCCGGCGCTCGTGCTGAACTATTTCGGCCAAGGCGCGAACCTGCTCGTCGACCGCGCCGCGGTGGCGAACCCGTTCTACGCGCTCGCGCCGTCGTGGGCGCTGATCCCGATCGTCGTCCTCGCGACCGCCGCGACCGTGATCGCGTCGCAAGCGCTGATCTCGGGAACGTTCACCTTGATCGAACAGGCGATCGCGCTGAACTTGGCGCCGCGCGTGCTGGTGAAGCACACCTCCGACCGCTACAAGGGCCAGGTCTACGTCCCGTCGGTGAACCTGTGGCTGATGATCGGGTGCGTGCTGCTGGTCGTGATCTTCCAGTCCAGCGACCGGCTGGCGTCGGTCTACGGCGTCGCGATCGCGTTCACGATGATGTGCACCTCGATCGCGTACTATTTCGTGATCTCGCGCGTGCTGCACTGGAACCGCTACGCGTCGCTCGCGCTGGTCGCGTTCTTCCTGCTGATCGACGGCAGCCTCGCGGTCTCCTCGCTCCCGAAGATCGTTCACGGCGGCTGGATCCCGCTCGCGATCAGCGCGACGCTGGTGCTGATCAGCACGACCTGGCTCGAAGGGCGCCGCGGCCTCGGGCGCGCGCTCGCCGAGCAGCAGATTCCCATCGAACAAGTCCTGGAGAAGCTCCCGCCCGGAATGGGCGAGCACGGGACGATGGTCTTTCTGACGCCCGACCCGCGCGGCGTTCCGTTTCTGGCGCGGCACCGCTGGATCCGCGACCGCGCGCAAGAGGAGCGCATGGTCGTGCTCAACATCGCGCGCGCCGCGACGCCGTACCTGACGCACGAAGAACGCGTCACCGTCGAGCGGCTCTCGCTGCGGCTGGTTCGCGTGATCGCGCGCTTCGGCTACATGGAAGCGCCGCGGATCGATCCGATCCTGCGCGCGTGCGACGCGTTCGGGCTGCAGCTCGACCGCGACGACACCTCGTTCTTCTACGCCGATCCGAAGATCGAAGCCGCGCCCAATCACGGGATGCCGGGCTGGCGGCGCGAGCTGTTCGCAATGTTGCAGCGGAACGCCCGCCCGCTTCCGGACGACTTGCGGATCAAGGCCGAGCGGCGCATCGAGCTCGGCGTGACCGTCGAAATCTGATGGATGCGAGCCCGGCGGCGCGAACCCGCTCGACCGAACCGGGTCCCACGCACGAGACGCGGCTCGGCCCGCTGGCGCTCGCCGCGCTCGGCGTCGTCTTCGGCGACATCGGGACCAGCCCGCTCTACGCGTTCAAGCAAACCTTCACCACCGGCCGCGGCTTCGCGCCGACGCCCGAGCACGTGCTAGGAATTCTTTCGCTGATCACCTGGGCGCTGATCCTGGTCGTCTGCGTGAAGTACGCGACGATCGTGCTGCGCGCCGACAACGAAGGCGAGGGCGGAACGCTGGCGCTGCTCGCGCAACTGCGGCCGACCAGCCGCGTCGGGATCCCGGCGCCGCTGACCGCGATCGCGTTCATGCTGCTGTTCGCTGCCGGCATGATGCTCGGCGACGGCGTCATCACGCCGGCGATCTCGGTGCTTTCCGCGGTCGAAGGGATCGGCGTCGCGACCAGCGCCGCGCACCCGTTCATCGTCCCGATCACGGTCGCGGTGCTGGTCGGGCTGTTTCTGGTGCAGCCGCGCGGCGCGGGGCGGATCGGCTCGGTGTTCGGCCCGGTGATGATCGTGTGGTTCGCCGCGCTCGCGCTCGCCGGCGTGTTTGCCATCGCGCGCGACCCGCGCGTCCTCGCCGCGCTGAACCCGCTGTACGCGCTCGGTTTCCTCGCGCACAACAAGCTGGCCGCGATCCTCGTTCTCGGCGCGGTCGTGCTGTGCGTCACCGGGGTCGAGGCGATGTTCGCCGACCTCGCGCACTTCGGCGCGCGCGCGATTCGGGTGGCGTGGTACTGCGTCGTCTTTCCGGCGCTGCTGCTGAACTACTTCGGCCAAGGCGCGCTGGCGCTCGCCGATCCGCACGCATTGGCAAACCCGTTCTATCTGCTCTTCCCGGCGTGGGCGCTGATGCCGATGGTCGCGCTCGCGACCGCTGCGACGGTGATCGCTTCGCAAGCGCTGATCACCGGCGCGTTCTCGCTCACGCAGCAGGCGGTGCAGCTCGGCTACCTGCCGCGGCTGAAAGTCGTTCACACCTCGCGCAGCATGGAAGGGCAGATCTACATGCCGCTGGTGAACACGCTCCTCGCGATCTCGTGCCTCGCGCTGGTCCTCGCGTTCCGCAGCTCGGACCGGCTCGGCGCCGCGTACGGTCTCGCGGTGACGTTCACGATGCTTGCCGACTCGCTGGTGATCGGCTTCGTGCTGCGCCGGCGGTTTCACTGGAAGCCGGTGCAGATCGTCCCGCTGGTCGCGCTGTTTCTGATCGTCGACCTCGCGTTTCTCGCCGGGAACCTGCCGAAGCTGCTGCAAGGCGGGTACGTTCCGGTCGCGATCGCGCTCGTCGTTTTCACGCTGTTCACGACTTGGGTCGCCGGACGCCGGCTGCTCGCGCTCGCGCTCGCCGCGCTGTCGACGCCGGTCGCGGAGTACGTGCGCGAGGTAGGCGATGCGCCGGCGAACACGGTCGACGCGACGGCGATCTTCCTCACCCCGCATCCCGACGGGATCCCGTTCGTGCTGCGCCATCACTGGCTGAAAACGCGCGTGCTGCAAGAGGAGGTCGCGCTGCTGACGATCGTCAACCACCGGCGCCCGTACGTCGATCCGGCGCAGCGCGTCACCGTCGAGGTGATCGTTCCGCGCCTGACGCGGATCACCGCGCACTACGGCTTCATGGAAGCGCCCGACGTCGCGGAGATCCTGAGCCGCTGCCGGCGCCTGATCCCGCCCGAGATCGATCTCGACGACGCCGACTACTTCCTCGCCCGCGCGCACATCGTGCCGCGCGGCGGTCCCGGCAGCTTCCCGAAGTGGCGCCGCTGGCTGCTGAGCTGGATGATGCGCAACGCGAACCCGCTGACCGACTCGCTCGGGATCCCGCCCGACCGCATCATCGAGTTCGGCGTCGGGCTGCACGTGTAGCTTCAGGGCGGAGCCGGGTGCGGCGTCGAAGCGGCGGCGCATGATCGTCACGATCTCGCGGGAGTACGGTGCGTCGGCGCTGGCGGTCTCGCGTCTGGTCGCGGAAAAGCTCGGCTACCGGCTCGTCGACGAGCAGCTTCCCGTCGTCGCGGCGTGGCGGCTCGGGACCTCGGCCGACGTCGTCGAGACCGTCTCGGAGCGGCCGCGCGGCTTCGGCGAGCGGGTGCTGCAGGGGCTGAGCGGGGGTGTCCCCGAGGCTGCGCAGCCGCCGGGCGAGGACGACTTCCCCAGCGAGACGCGCCGCGCGATCGAAGATGCGGTGCGCGAGGAAGCCGCGGGCGGGAACGTGGTGATCGTCGGGCGGATGGCAGGTGCGATCCTGCGCGAGCGGTCCGATCTCGTGCGCGTCTTCTTGCACGCGCCGCTCGCCTGGCGCGTCGACCACGTCGCCGAGTCGCTCGGCGTCGACAAGGCCGCCGCGCGCACCGAGATCGCACGGATCGACGAGGCGCGCCGCACGTACGCGCGCGAAGGGTACCGCGTGAACTGGGGCGATTGGCGCAGCTTCGATCTGGTGCTGAACACCTCGCGCTTCGGCGTCGACGGCAGCGCGGAGATCATCGTCACCTCCGTTCGCTCTGCCGGAGGGTGAACGCCGAACCGCGGATCCCCGACCGCCGCCCCGGCTTTCTCGGACCGTTCCGCTTCAAAGACTTCAGCTTGCTGTGGGCCGGGCTGCTCGTCTCGAACCTCGGGACGTGGATGCAGTTCACCGCGCTCGGCTTCTACGTCGCCTCGCTCGCGCCGAACGCGCGGATCGGCGCGCTCGACATCGGCTTGATCGGCGCGGCGCGCGCCGTTCCGGTGCTCGTCCTGTCGCCGTTCGCCGGCGTCGTCGCCGACCGTTATCCGCGCCGGCTGGTGCTGTTCCTCACCAACGGCACGACGTCGATCCTCTCGTTCGTGCTGTTCGCGCTGGTCGCGACGAGTCACGCCCCGCTGTGGACGCTGATGATCACCAGCGGGCTGCAGGCCGCGACGCAGGCGTTCGACGCGCCGGCGCGGCAGAGCTGGGTCCCGCTGATGGTTCCGCGCGAGTACGTCGGCGGCGCGATCGGCTTGAACTCGGTCGCGTTCAACGCGCCGAGCGTCGTCGGCCCGCCGCTGGCCGGAATCCTCATCGCGGCGATCGGGGTCGCGCCGTGCTTTCTGGTCAACGCGTTCACCACGTTCGCGGTCCTAGTTGCGCTGTTCTTCATGAGACCGGCGCCGCCGTCGAGCAAGCGCCGCGGAAACGTCTTCGGCGCGGTTCTGGAGGGCGTGCGGTTTCTGATCGGTCACCCGGTGCTGCGCTGGGTCGTGCTCTTGCTGGTCGTCACCTCGCTGACGGTGCGGCCGTACAACTTCTTGCTGCCGGCGTACGCCGTGCACGTCGTGCACACCGACGCGAAGGGCCTCGGGCTGCTGATGGCGGCCGGCGGGATCGGCGCGATCGCCGGCGCGTTCTTCACCGCCGCAACCGGCGACGCGCCGCGCGGAACGATCTGGCTCGTCTCGGCGGCGTTCGCCTCGCTCGGCGTCGCCGCGCTCGGGCTGACCGCGCATTTCGGCGTCGCCGCGCTGATCCTCACGCTGACCGGCGTCGGAACGATGAGCTTCATCGGCTCCTCGAACATCTTGTTGCAGACGCTCTCGCCCGACGAGATGCGCGGCCGCGCGGTCTCGGTGTACTCGATGATCCTGCTCGGCTTCGTCCCGCTCGGCTCGCTGCTCGTCGGCTCGCTGTCGACGCTCTTCGAGCTGCGCTGGACGCTCGTCCTCGCCGGGATCGTCTCGACGCTGTTCGTCGCGTACGCGGCGATCACGCAGCCGCAGGTGCGCGAGACGTGACCGGCGCGCTGCTGGTCGCGATCCTCGCCGCGATCGTCGGGCTCGCGCTGCTGGCGAAGAAGCTGCACGTCCCGTATCCGGTCGTGTTCGTGCTGGGCGGGATCGTGCTGGCGCTGATCCCCGGCGTGCCGCGGATCGAGCTGCGGCCGGAGCTCGTGTTTCTGCTGTTTCTCCCGGCGCTGATCTTCGGTGACGGCTGGACGACCGACTATCCCTCGTTCAAGCGGTTCTATCAGCCGATCTTCATGCTCGCGATCGGTTTGGTCGGGTTCACCTCGCTCGTCGTCGCGTTTGCGGCGCAGTGGATGATGGGGTTCCCGCTGGCGCTGGGGTTCGTGCTCGGCGCGATCCTTTCGCCGACCGACGCCGTCGCGACCGACGCGATCGCCGAAGAGGTCCCGCTTCCGCGCCAGCTGATGACGATCATCAGCGGAGAGTCGCTGGTCAACGACGCCACCGGGCTGGTCATCTACCGGTTCGCCGTGCTCGCCGTCGCGACCGGCACGTTCTCGCTGCTGCACGCTACGCTGCAGTTCGTCTACGTCGTCGTCGCCGGCGTCGCGGTCGGGCTCGGCATCGCGTGGCTGATCACGCAGATCTCGGTCGCCATCCGCAAGGCCGGCCTTTCCGATGAGCTGATCGCGGTCTCGATATCGCTCGTGACGCCGTTCGCGCTCTACGTTCCGGCCGACGCGATCGGCGCATCGGGGGTCCTCGCGGCGATGGCGGGCGGGATCTACATGAGCCGCAAGTCGGCCCAAATCTTCGACGCCGACTCGCGGATCGCCGCGGCGTACACCTGGAACCTGCTGTTCTTCGTCTTCAACGGCGCGGCGTTCGTGCTGATCGGCTTGCAGCTGCCGAGCATCGTGCGCGCGCTGGCGGCGTACTCGCTGCTCACCGTCATCGGCTGGTCGCTCGCGATCGCGCTCATCGTCGTGCTGGTGCGCTACGCGTGGGTGTTCCCGGCCGCGTTCGGACGGCGCCGGCTCTTTCCGCAAATTCGCCGCCGCGAAGGTCCGGATCCGACGTGGCAGCAGATCTTCGTGCTGGGCACCGCCGGGATGCGCGGGATCGTCTCCCTCGCCGCCGCGCTCGGCCTCCCCGAGACGATCGCGCCGGGTATCCCGTTTCCGCAGCGCAACCTGATCCTGTTCATCACCTTCGTCGTCATCCTGGTGACGCTGGTCGGCGAAGGGCTCGCGATGCCGTGGCTGATCCGCCGGCTCGGTGTCACCAGGGTCGAGAACGAAGACCGCGCGGTTGCGGCGGCACGCGTTCGCCTCGCCGAGGCTGGGCGCGCGCACTTGCGCACGCTGGAGTCCTCGTTCGCATCGACGGCGGAGTGGGAGATCGCGGGCCGGCTGCACGCCTACTACGAGATGCGCGTCTCGCACTACACCGCGCACGCCGACGGCACCGAGCCGGACGACGACGCGCAGCAGCACGAGATCGAGCGGCGGCTGCGACGTGAAGCGTTCGACGCCGAGCGCCGCGTGCTGCAAGAGATGCGGCGCGGCAACGAGGTGGCCGAGGACGTCTACCGGCACTTGCAATGGGACCTCGACCTCGCGGAATCCCAGCTCGAGTAGCGAAGCGCCTTCGAATGACGAAGACAATCCTCGCGGCCGCCGCGGTTCTCGCGCTCCTTCCTGCAGCCGGGCTCGCGCAGAACGCGCCGGCCCGTATCGTCGTCGGGCCGAACGGACAATCGGTCGTCGCGGGGGTCGGCGTCCAGGGACGCGCGCAGGTGCGCAGGCACGCCGACGCACTGCGCTTCAACGCGTACCTCGCGCCGCAGAACGACACGCGCAGCGCCGAGTCCGCCGACAAGCTCGTCGCGGCGCTCAAGGCGAACGGCGTCGCCGATGCGCAATTGCAGCCGCCCGGGCCGTTCATCGGGCCGAACAACGGGCTCGTCGTCACGGGAACGGTGCGCAATCCGTCGGACGCGCGTCTGCGCGAGCTCGTGACGAAGGTCAGCGCCGCGACGCCCGGCGTGCTGATTCAGAACTTGAGCTACGCGCCGTTCCTCGACGACTGCTCGGCCGACGAGCAGCGCGCGATCGTCGCCGCGTTCGAGGACGCGCGCCGCCATGCGG
Organism: Candidatus Elarobacter sp.; assembly: GCA_035939295.1. Lineage (GTDB taxonomy): Bacteria > Vulcanimicrobiota > Vulcanimicrobiia > Vulcanimicrobiales > Vulcanimicrobiaceae > Vulcanimicrobium. The sequence goes on from DASZGA010000078.1 coordinate 11,272, forward strand.
CGCTGGCCGCGGCGGCGGCGCGTGTGACCCTCGGCGAGGTCGTCGCGATGAACGTCTTCTCCGGCAGCAGCGGCTGCCCGGCGAAGCCCGGCGGGTTCGTCGCGGTGAACCAGGGGCCGCGCGACGCCGGGGTGCCGACCGACGTCATCATCGACGCGAGCGTGAACGTGACGTTCGCGATCGCCGGTCCGCAAGACGGAGCGCGCCGCCGGCCGCTGTGACGCAGAGCGCCGCAGCGCGAAACCTGAACCTCGACGGCGCGCTCGCGTACGCGGAGAAGCACGCGCTGCACGCGCTCGTCGTGCAGCGCGGCGACGAGATCGTCCTCGAGCGCTACGGCGGCGGCTACGACGCCGCCAAACCGCACGCGCTCTACAGCGGAACGAAAAGTTTCTGGGGCGTTCTCGCCGTCGCGGCGCAGGACGATGGGCTGCTCGATATCGACGAGCCCGTCGCTCGGACGTTCCCCGCCTGGGTCGACGGCGCGAAAGCGCGCGTGACGCTGCGCCATTTGCTGCAGCTCACCAGCGGGATCGGGTTCGGCGGGCTCGGCGCGGCGGTTCCGGAGTACGACAAAGCGCTCGCGACCGCACTGAAGGACGAGCCCGGCGAGAAGTTCACCTACGGCGGGATTCCGCTGCAAGTGTTCGGCGCGGTTCTCGCGCGGAAGCTCGCGCCGCGCGGGTTGACGCCGCACGCGTTCTTGCGCGAACGGATCCTCGACCCGATCGGCTTGCACGTCGCGTCGTGGCGCTCGCTGAAAGACGGGACGCAACCGCTTCCGACCGGCGCGTTCATCGCGGCGCGCGAGTGGCTGAAGTACGGCCTGCTCGTGCGCGACGGCGGCACGTGGGAGAAGAAGCAGGTCGTCGCGGCCGAATCGCTGGCGCGCTGCTTTAGGGGCTCGGCGGCGAACCCGCGCTACGGTCTTGGCTGGTGGCTCAGCCCGCTACCCGGCGTCCCCGACATCGTCTACGCGAGCGGTTCCGGGGGGCAGGCGATGTACGTGATCCCGTCTGCCGGAACGGTCGCGGTGCGGTTCGGCGGCTCGTCGTCGTACAAGCACGACGCGTTCCTGAAGAAGCTGCTGAGCTGAGCGTCAGGCGCGCCGCGCGCGCTTGCGCGCGGCTTCGGGGATCTGCGGCGCCACCGGAGCGTCCTCGACGTACGCATCCCAGGGCGCGGTCTTGGTGACGGTCGCGCCTTCGGAGAGCGCGTCCGTGACGCGGTCGAGTGAGCTCAGCAGATCGAGGTACGCATCGTCGCCGAGGCGGTCGAGGATGAAGCGTTCGATCGCGTAAGCGTGTGCGCGCGCCGCTCGCAGCAGCTCAGTACCTTTGTCGGTGAGCCGCATCGCGAGCGAACGTCCGCCGCCGGCCGCCGGCGCGCGGGTGATGAGCCCGGCCGCTTCGAGCCGTGCGACGATCGTGATCATCGCTTGCGGTGAGACGTAGCTCTGGCGCGCCAGCTCGGCGCTCGAGATGTCTTCGTTCTCGTCGATGTTGGCGAGGGCGAGAAACTGCGGGATGGTGATCCCGATTCGTCCGAACTCGCTCTCGAGCGCGGCGCGCGACGCGGCTTGGGCGTGCTTGAGCTTCGAGAGCAGGTGTCCTGAGACGCTCAGCTCTTCCAAGCGGCTCAAGACGTCGCGCGGGTCGGCCATGGCCGCTGGTTCCCCAGCGGCCGCGGCGATCATTTCGGCGATCAGGACGGCTGCCAGGTCGAACCGTCGCTGAACTTGACCGACTGCACCGCGCACTTCGCGGGATCGGAGAAGTTGAGCCCGGTCTGGGCCGGCGCGAAGTTGTGCGTGATCTGCGCACCGGTGCTGAAGTTGCCGACGTCTTCGATCGTCTGCGTTCCGCTCGCCGTGCTGACGGCGAAGCGAACGTCGGTCGCCTTGAGGGCGGCGCGGTTGACGAACGAGATGCGCAGGTTGTCGAGCTGCAGCGCGACGCTGGGGCCTTCGAGGCTCGGGTTGTAGCTGTAGCTGGACTGCTCGCAGCTCACGACGCTGACCGGCAGGGTCGTGTAGACGCCGACGGGGGTGGCGGGCGAGGCGGAGGCGATGGTCAGGGCGCCGGCGATGCCGGTGAGGAGGGGGGCGGTGAAGAGCGGCATGGTGGGGACGAACTCCTGTTTGGCTTGGCTTGCTGACCGTGAGGTCTACACAGCTTATATCAAAACATTGATATAAAGTCAACAGCCTAACCCGCCTCTATCCGGCTGGCGCCTCCTCGGTGCCAGGCTGTAGGCATAGCGCCGGTCCATCATAGGCCGGAAATGGGTCACCAGCGCACCGTCGAAGCCGTTCGCCCCAGAACAACGCATGTCTAAACGAAAGAAGCTCGGTCAGTTCTTCACGCCCGAAGCCGTCGCGAAGACGCTGGTGCGGTGGGCGGTTCGTCACAGCGAAGACCGCGTTCTGGATCCCTCGTGCGGCGACGGCGAGTTTCTCGGCGCGCACGAGTCAGCCGTCGGCATCGAGCTCGACGCGCTCCACGCGGCGTCGGCGCGGGTGCGCGCGCCCGCTGCGCTCGTTCACCAGGCGGATTTTTTTGCGTGGGCCGCCGAAACGCACGAACGGTTCGAAGCGATCGTCGGCAACCCGCCCTTTATTCGCTATCAGGGATTTTCCGGCGCAATGCGCGTGCGCGCGCTGGAGCAGGCCGCGCGTTTCGGCGCGATCTTGCCGGAGGTCACCTCATCGTGGGCGCCGTTCATCGCGGCATCGGCGCTGCTGCTCAAACCCGGCGGCCGCATCGCATTCGTCGTGCCGGCGGAGGTTGGCCACGCCTCCTACGCAGCACCGCTCATCGAGGCGCTGTGCGGAAAGTTCGAGCGCGTTCAGGTCGTCGCGGTGCGCGAGAAGCTTTTCGCCGCGCTTTCTGAGGACGCATGGCTGCTTTACGCTTCGGGATACGGCGGCCGGACCGCGGAGGTCGAGCTCGCGTTGCTCGACGTCTTCGTGCCGCAGGCGGAGCCGCCCGCGCCGCAGCGCCGCGTCCCGCTCGCAGCCCTGCGCGGCTCGCGCGGCCGTCTGCGGCGGTGGCTCCTGCCCGACGACGCCCGCGAAGCGTACGAGTGGTTCGAAAGAAGCGATTCGGTGCACCGGCTCGGTGCGCTCGCCGGAGTCGGAATCGGATACGTCAGCGGGGCGAACGACTTCTTTCACCTGCGGCCGTCCGAGGCGCGGCGGCTTCGCATCCCGGCGCGTTTTCTGCATCCGGCGGTGCGGCGCGGCGGCTCCCTCCCGGCGGCACCGTCGATCACGAAGCGCCATGTAGAGTCCTGGCTCGATGCTGACGATCCCGTGCTCTTGCTTCATATTGCGCGCGACGAGCGAAGATTGCCGAACGCCGTTCGCGGCTACCTCGACTCACCGCCGGGCGAACAAGCGCGCGAAGCCTACAAGTGCCGTGTGCGCGATCCGTGGTACTCCGTTCCGGACGTCACCGTCCCCGACGGCTTTCTCACCTACATGAGCGGTGAGCGGGTGCAAGTGATCGGCAACGCGGCTCGTTGCGTCGCGACGAACTCCGTGCACGTTATCCGGATGAAGGGGACGCGATCGTTTCGCTCCCTGCAGCTCGGGTTCGACTCCACGCTCTCGCGTTTGAGTTGCGAGGTCGAGGGCCATCCGCTCGGCGGCGGGATGCTCAAGGTAGAACCACGCGAAGCGCAGCGGATCCTTATCCCCGAACCGGCGGCAGCCGCGGCGCTGCACGATGCGTCGGAGGTACTGGAACGCGGTACCAGCGTGCTACGCCGCTGGCGTGGCTACGAGTGACGATCGAGGATGCGATGCGGAACGCGTTGCCGCGGCCCGCGAACGACGCCTCTCGCGAGGCGAAGAAGAACTACGCCGAGCGGCTTTCGAACGAGATCGCGCGCTACGTCGCGGCGCGTCTCCGCGACTTAGGCGCGGAGCGGTGTCAGCCGGACGCGGTCGGCGGACGCGAGCGTCGCTTCGCGGGCGGGATCGGCGACAAGAAGGTCGACGTCTCGCTCGCGAGCGAGGAGCACGGGCTGATCCTGAGCGTCGGAATCAAGTCGATCAACTTTCCCGACGGCCGGAGCCGCACGTACGCGAAGAATCTGACGAACCGCCGGGGCGACATGCTCGCGGAGGCGACGACGCTGCACCAGCGCTTTCCGTACGCGGTGATCGGCGGGCTGTTCTTATTCGACGCCGGTGCCGACAAGGACGGGACGGACCGCAGGCTCTCGACGTTTCGAACGGCACACCAGCTATTCAAAACGTTCGGGTCGAGGGTGACGCGCTCGGACGCAGTCGAGGAGTACGAAGCGCTCGGAATCGCGCTCTACCGCGGCGAGGAGCCGTTCTCGTTCCGCTACTTCGATGCGGGCGACCCAGACCGCGAGCGGCCGCTCGACGAGTTCTTTTTCCGGCTCCTTGATTTCGTGGCGCAGCGCAATCCGGATCGCTTCCGATATTTCCAGAACCGGCTCGTCTCGGCTGGGCGCGGCTCCGCGAACGACGCGGGGCCGGCGGACGATGACGACCTCCGGCTCGATCTCTGAACCGCTTCAGCGCTTTGCGGCGATGAAGTAGTAGTCGGCGAGACGGAAGCCGGCGCGCTCGAGGACGGTGCGCTCGCGGCCGGCGAACGACTCGCTCGCGGCGCACGCGCTGCGGCCGTTGCCGCGCAGCCGCTCCGCCGCCGCGGCGAGCATCGCCGCGCCGTGGCCGTGGCCGCGGTGCGCCGGGTAGACGATTGTTTTCAGCTCGGTCCAGCGCTGGTCGAGCGCTTCGCTCAGCACGAGTCCGACGGCGTCGCCGCCGATCTCCGCGACCTCGGCGTACGGCGCGCGAAACGCCGGCGCGTGGTCGCGCTGCAGATCGGGGAGCGTCTTTCGCTCGCGCTGCGCCGGCGGGCGAAAGACGACGCGCTGCGCCGGCGGCGCGCCGCCGTCGACGAACGCCGCGCCGGCCGGACGCACCGCAAGGTCGAGCGATGCGACGGCGCGCCGCGTCACGGCGTCGCCGCCGTAGAACCAGATCGCGCGCGCGCCGGTCGCGGTCAGCGCGTCGGCGAGCCGCCGCGCCGTGTCCTCGCCGTGCGTGACGTCGAACCGCACCAGCGTGTCGGCGGGAAGCAGCGAACCGTCGGCGACGAACGCCACGGCGACGGCGCGGTCGGCGTCGCGAATCGCGGTGCCGCGGGCTCGCGCGCGCACCAGCCGCGCGCGTGAAAGGTCGGGAAGCTGATCGAGATCCATCCGTGCTCGCGGAAAAAAGAGAAGCGCGTCGCGAGTTTCCTCGCGACGCGCTGCGTCCCTGGGATTCGGGCTTTAGCTTACGCCGCGGCCTTTTTCTTGCGCCCGCCGGTCTTGCGACGGCCGGCCTTGCGGGCCTTGCGAACGACTTTCTTCGCTCCGCCCTTCTTGCGCCCGCCGGCTTTCTTCCGGCCTGCGCCCTTCTTGCGCCCAGCGGCTTTCTTCCGGCCCGCGGTCTTCTTGCGAGCCGTCTTCTTGCGACCGGTGCCCTTGCGCGCCGATGTCTTCCGGGCGGCCTTCTTGCGGCCCGTCGTCTTCTTGGCGGCGGCTTTGCGCGTCGATTTCTTCCGCGTCGTTTTACGTTTTGACGCAGCCTTCTTTGCGGCCATTCGGTAGTGCTACCGTTCCTTTCCGCGTCCGCGGTACCCGACGGACGCGCGGAGATCCGGCGGGGCGACCGCCGGCTAGTTGCATAGGTTATACCACTAATGCACTTTGCGCGCAACTTTTTGCCCGCGCGCAACAGGAGACGCGCTCTCGGGCGTCGGCGGAGACGAAGGAACCTTCCACCGCAGAGCGCAAGCGCCGAGGATGATAAGACGAGTCTCGGCCGCCGCGTGCGCTGTGGTGTGCGCTGCGTTTGCGTTGGCGCCATTGTCCGCCCGCGCCGACGTGTCGGAGGCAAACGCGCTGAGCGCAGGCCTCGTGGCACCCGCCAATGCGTCGCTCCAGCGCGCACTCCACGACATCAAAGAAAACCAGAAGCTCGAGGCCGCGAAGGACGTCGCGCAAGCGAATCCGCCCGGCACGCCGCAGGCGCCGCTGCGCCGGCCGAGCCTGCCGCAGGGCTTCACCTACAACGTCGACGTCTCGTTCGCGTACCCGCTGAGCAACGTCGGCTTCAACGCCGGCGACCCCGGCGGGATGGATATCGGCTTCGGCTACGCGTTCTCGCGGACGCAGCGCCTTACCGCGGGCTATTACGAGATCCAGCAGGTCCCGGTCGGATTCAGCAACGTGAACGTACCGTTCTACCTGCAAGGCTTCACCGGCCCCGGTTCCAATCTCCCGAACGCCTCGCTCGGCACCGTCAACACCGGCGTCGTCGACGCGACGACCAAGGACAAGATCATGCAGATCGGGCTGCAGAACCTGTTCGTGATCGCGAAGAAGCTCCCGATCGTCATCACGCCGACGTACCTCACCCACACCGCGAAGATCGGCGGCCATTCCGACGAGCAGCTGATCGAGTACAACGGCTTCCCGACCACGGTGCGGCTCCGCACCGAGCAAGAGTATTTGCTCCCGGTGACGCTGCCGTTTCTCGCCACGCCGCGGATGTTCGGCACCTTCACCGCCGCGCCGCAGTGGCTCGTCCACCGCGCCGGCGTGAACCAGACGAACCACCCGCAGCTCTTCCTGCTGGGCTATCTCGAATACCGCGCCAACCCGTCCACGACGTTCTTCGTCCAGCCGTCGCGCTTAGTCCAGTACAACCCCGTCGATCCTTATCCTGAATACACTCCCTCCTTGATCTACGGGCTCTCGCACCATTTCACGAAACAGACGTTCGTCCAGATGACCGTCCTCGAAGGCGGCGCGACGAACACCAACAATCAATGGGGGATCGTCAGCTTGACGTGTCAACGGCTTCCGTGTCGTCAAAACCAGGTCGCGCCGCAGTTCGCCGGACTGCACGCCGCCGAAGTGCAAGTCCAGTTCGGCTTCGGGTCGCCGACGGTGATCCCGCTGTGATCGCGCGCATCCGAATCGCTACCGCGGCGCTCGGCGCCGCGTTCGTCCTCGCCGCCTGCTC
>DASZGA010000079.1:0-2559 GCA_035939295.1 Candidatus Elarobacter sp.
TGGCCGTGCGGCACGGGGCACTCACCGTTCTTCTGTGTTTCTGGTTCGAGCATGTCGGCCATAGACGTCAAATTCTCCACGTAGAGGAAGGGGAAGGGAAGTGCCGCTCGTGGGTGAGAATGAGAATCACATCCGTCGCGGGATAGGCTCAGGCTAGCACCGCGACCAAGGCCCGTCAAGGGGTTGGACTATGCTGCCAAGGTGCTGCCGCTGAGTCGCCGGCTCAGAGATTTTTCATCCGCATTCTCTAATAGAAGTCTTATGGCCAGACAGATCGCCCTGCCGCTTTTCGTCGCGGCCGCATGTGCCTCGCTCGCGCTCCTGCTCGGGTCCGCGCAGCCCGCCTCAGCCGCGCTGAAGAACGGCGCGGCCGCTCCTCCCTTCACCGCTCAGGCGGCCCAAGGCGGCGACGTTCACACCGTCGACCTGAAAGCGGCGCTCGCCAAAGGGCCGGTCGTGCTCTACTTCTTTCCGAAGTCGTTCACGACCGGATGCACCGTTGAGGCGCATATGTTCTCGGAGCACATCGCCGACTTCAAGAAGCTCGGTGCGACGGTCATCGGCGTGAGCGCCGATGACATCGAAACGCAGAAGAAGTTCTCGGCGCAGGAGTGCCGCTCGGCGTTCCTGGTCGCGAGCGACCCGGGTTTGGCGATCGCGAAACAGTACGACGCCGTGCTGAAGGCGCCGGATTACGCGAACCGCACCTCGTACGTGATCGCACCGGACGGCACGGTCGTCTACAGCTACACGGCACTCGACCCCGAGAAGCACGTCGAGAACGTGCTCACCGCGCTGCAGTCGCTCAAGCCTTCGAAGTAGTGCCGGTGCGGCCGGTCAGCTTGCGTCGACGGCCGCCCCGCGATCCGCGCGCGCGTCTTGCCGGGCTGATGATGCTGCCGCGGACGATCGACAAGGCGCGCGGGCTGATGCACGGCGGCGATCCGGGCGAGTACACGATCTCGCCCGGGCTGAGCGCGTGGCTGCTCGCCGAGCTCGGCTTCACCGAGGCGGAGTTCATCGAGCTCGTACACCGCGCGGCCGACGAGGACGAAGTCGCCGCCGTCGTCGCGCTGCGCGTCCCGCCGGAAGGACGCGAGACCCTGAACTCGTTCCTCAAAGCGCTCCGCGTCGCCGACCTGTCGCCGGATCACCGCGACCGGTTCGTGCGGCTTCACGGAGCCCAAGACGACGAGCTCGTCATCGACGTGCTCGTTGCCGACGATCGCTGCGTGCTGCGCTCCACCGGTTGAGGAGCTCTGCGCGACTCCCTAGCCGCGCAGCACAGCAGCGATCGTCGCGCGAACGCGCTGCGCGGCGTCCCGCACCTCGTCCGCTGAAAGGATGAGCGGCGGAACGAAGCGCAGCGTGTTCCTCCCCGCGCCGTTGAGAAAGACGCCGTGGTCGAGCCCGCGCGCGACGAAGTCTTTCGCGGCGCGCGGCTCGCGCACCGGGAGCCCGAGCATCAGCCCGATCCCGCGCGGCGCTTCGAAAACATCGGGGTGATCGGCGGCGATTGCCGCGAGCTCATCGTAGAGCAGCGCGCCGACGGTTTGAACGTGCGCGTCCAAGTCGAGGACGTCGCGGACGGCGAGGTGCTCGAGCGCCGCGGCGGCCGGGACCGGGGATCCGCCGAACGTCGTGCCGTGGTCGCCGGGCCGCAGTGACGACGCCGCTTCCCCGCGCACGATCAGCGCGCCGATCGGGAGCCCGTTCGCCAGCGACTTCGCGAGCGTGAACGCGTCCGGTAAAACGTCGTAGTGCTGGTGCGCGAAGAGCCGGCCGAGCCGTCCCATCCCGCACTGCACCTCGTCGAAGATCAGCAGCGCGCCGTGCTCGTCGCAGAGCCGCCGTGCCGCCTCGAGATATTCCTTGGTCGCGGGAACGACGCCGCTCTCGCCTTGCACCGGCTCGACGAGAAAGCACGCGGTCGTGTCGCCGATCGCGGCCTCCAGCGCGGCGACGTCGTTGTACTCGACGTGCTCGAACCCGAGCGGGAGCGGCTCGAACCCTTCGTGATACGCCGGGTTGTCGGTCGCCGCGAGCGCGCCCATCGTGCGCCCGTGGAACGACCCCTTCGCCGCTAGGATGACGTTGCGGTTCTTCTCGCAGCGGCGCCACGCGTGCTTGCGCGCGAGCTTGATCGCCGCTTCGTTCGCTTCAGCGCCGCTGTTGCAGAAGAAGACCGCGTCGAACCCGGACAGCTCGGCGAGCCGGTCGGCAAGCGTCCCCGCCGGCTCGTGGTGCACCAGATTGCTCACGTGCACCAGCGTCGCGGCCTGTTCGGCGATCGCGCGCGCGATCCGCGGATGCGCGTGCCCGAGCGCGCACACGGCGATCCCGGCGACGAGATCGAGATACGCGTTCCCCGACTCGTCGAACAGCCAACACCCTTCGCCGCGGACGATGTTGATCTCCAGTCGCCCGTAGTTTTGCATGAGATGCGGATGCTGGGTGACCAGCCGCGCTCCGCGCGAGACTTGAATCATGTATGTTATGTCCGGTAGTGCGCGTTGATGCGCACGTAGTCGCCGGTGAGGTCGCAGCCCCATGCGGTCG
>DASZGA010000080.1:0-2264 GCA_035939295.1 Candidatus Elarobacter sp.
GACGGCGCGTTCGGCTTCAACGCGATCGAGATCGACACCGCGGTGCGGCACAACGCGCGCGCCGTCTTCATCGTCGCGAACAACGCGGCGTGGAACATCGAGCGCTACGACCAAATGGTGAACTACGAAGGCCGCATCGTCGGAACGGAGCTGCGCGACACTGACTACGCGGCACTCGCCGTCGCGCTCGGAGCGCACGGTGAGACCGTCACCGATCCCGATCAGCTCGAGCCCGCGCTGCGCCGCGCGATGGCGAACGCGCCGGCGCTCATCGACGTGAAAATCACGCGCGACGCCGTTTCGTCCGACGGCGGCAAAGGACTGGGTTACGTCCCGGCCTACCAGCCGCTCTCGGTGTGGGACGAAGCGGAGCGCCGCCGCCGTGCCGGCGAGGAGATCGGCTCGTGAACCTGCAGACCGTCGGCAACGCGATGGAGTCGTGGTCGTTTCCGCCCGCGTACGATCCATCGTACGTTCCGCCCGCCGATCAACGCTACTGGCACCCGGTTCGCGAGACGATGCCGCCCGACGAGCGCGACGCGGCGATCGCCGTACGATTGCGCGAGGTGATGCGGCACGCGTACGCGACCTCGCCGTTCTACTGCAAAAAATGGGATGAAGCCGGAATCGATCCCGAGTCGATCCGCACGCTCGAGGATTTCGAGCGCGTCCCGGTGGTCACGAAAGCCGAGTTGCGCGCATCGCAGATCGCGCACCCGCCATTCGGTGATTACACCTGCGTTCCGGAGAGCGAGATCCACCACATCCACGGGACGTCGGGGACGACCGGAAAACCGACCGCGTTCGCGGTCGGCCGCAACGACTGGCACACGATCGGCGAGAACCACGCGCGGATCATGTGGGCGATGGGGTTTCGTCCCGGCGACACGATCTTCTTCGGCGCGATCTTCAGCTTGTATCTGGGTTCGTGGGGTGCGATGCTCGGTGCCGAGCGGATCGGCTGCCGCAGCTTCCCGTTCGGCGCCGGCGCGCAAGGGATGACCGCGCGCGCCGCGCAGTGGCTCGACATGGTGAAGCCGGCGGGGTTCTACGGAACGCCGTCGTACGCGCTGCGGCTCGCCGAGGTCGCGCGCGAGGAAGGCTACGACCCGCGCAAGTTCGGTCTACGCGTGATGTTTTTCTCGGGCGAGCCCGGCGCGTCGATCCCGTCGGTGCGCGACCGCATCGAGGACGAGTTCGACTGTCGCGTGATCGACTCCGGAACGATGGCCGAGATGACGCCGTTCATGTCGGCCGCCGGAACGTTCGAGTCGCACGAAGGGATGCTGCTCTACCAGGACATCGTCTATCACGAAGTCTGCGATCCCGCCACGATGCGCCGCGTCCCTTACGGTTCGCAAGGAACGCCGGTCTACACGCATCTCGAGCGGACGTCGCAACCGATGATCCGCCTGCTTTCGAACGACCTCACGCACTGGACGATGGAAGACAACCCGTGCGGCCGCACGTACCCGCGCTTCCCGAAGGGCGTGTACGGCAGAATCGACGACATGTTCCAAATCCGCGGCGAGAACGTCTACCCGTCCGAGATCGACAACGTCTGCAACGCAACGCCCGGCTACGGCGGCGAGCACCGCATTCACGTCACCCGTGATCGCACGATGGACGAGCTGCTCGTCCGCGCCGAGTACACCGAAGAGATCGCCGCCCGCGGCGAAGCCGGAATCGCCGCATTTCGCACCCGCCTGTCCGCCCAGCTCCGCAAAGTCCTAGGCGTAGGCGCCAACGTAGAAGCCGTCCCCAAAGGCACCTACGAACGAACCGACTTCAAAGCCCGCCGAGTCATCGACGACCGCGACCTCTACGGAAAAATCCACGACCGCCTCCACGAAAAGTAGCATAACGCCACTCCGGCGGCCCTTGCGAGAGCACGCGCCTGTGGGATTGACAGCTGAGGTCAGTTGTCATGAAATTTCGAGAGGTGCGCCGTCTGCTGCGCGCAGATGGTTGGCGTCGCACGCGGTGCGAAGGGAGTCACGAACAGTGGAAGCATCCGGAAAAGCCGGGAACGGTCACGGTCGCGGGGAACGATCGCGCCGAGGTAGCGCCGAAGACCTTGCGGTCGATCGAGCGACAGGCCGGATGGAGGTAACGATGCGGTACGCTGTGATCTATGAGGCGACGTCGACCGGCTTCAGCGCGTACGTACCGGATCTTCCGGGCGTAGCGGTCGCCGGGAGCAGCCGAGACGAGACGCGCGAGATGTTGCGAAAAGCAGTAGCCTGGCATCTGGAAGCGTTGAT
>DASZGA010000081.1:0-1991 GCA_035939295.1 Candidatus Elarobacter sp.
CCAAGCGGCGCAGCAGATCGGCGCGAACGGGATCGAGATCGACACCGTCGGGATCGGGACCAACGACAGCGGTCAGCTCGTCCCCGGAACGAATCAGGAAGCGACGATCGACGAGAACGAGCTGCGCCAGATCGCCTCGTCCGGCCACGGCGCGTACGCGCGCGCGAACGACGCCGGAACGCTGCGCAGCCGCCTCGCCGCGCTCGCGAACAGCACGACGACCGAGAAGAAGCGGATCGACGCGTCGCTCCCGCTGGCGCTCGGCGGCGGGATTCTTGCCGTCCTCGCGCTGGGCGGCGGCCTCCTCGCCGGCCGTTTCCCATAAGTGCTCCGCATGGATTTCGCGCCGCGGCCCGAACCGGAAGCGAACATCGTGTACGGTCTTTCGTGAACGAAGAGATTCGCAACCGCCGGATCACGTATCAGCGCGGCGAGCTTCCGGTCGAGTTCGTCGCGCGCGACCCGTTCGAGCAGTTTCGCGCCTGGCTCGAGGAGGCGCTGAAGACCGACGGTATCGTCGAGCCGAACGCGATGACCGTGGCGACCGCCGGCGCGAACGGACGCCCGTCCGCGCGAGTGGTGCTGCTGCGGCAGTGGGACGCGCGCGGTTTCGTGTTCTTCACCAACTTCGACAGCCGCAAAGGCGAAGAGCTCGCCGCGAACCCGCACGCCGCGCTGCTGTTCTGGTGGGGCGCGCTCGAGCGCCAAGTGCGGATCGAAGGGACGGTCGAGCGCGTTCTCGACGTCGAGAGCGACGCGTACTTCGAGACCCGGCCGCGCGGTCATCGCCTGAGCGCTTGGGCCTCGCAGCAAAGCGCGGTCGTTCCCGACCGCGAGACGCTGCAACGCGCGATCAACGAAGCCGACTTGCGCTTTCCCGCCGAGGTCCCGCGCCCGCCGTTCTGGGGCGGCTACCGCGTCCTTCCCGAACGCTTCGAGTTCTGGCAAGGCCGCCCGAACCGCGTCCACGACCGCATCGCGTACGAACGCAGCGACGACGGCTGGACGTTGGCGCGTCTCTCGCCGTGAGGAGAAGAACCGTATGAGAAGTGCAATCGTTCGCGCTTCGGCAGTGGCGGTACTCGCGATCGCGACCCTCGCCGCCGCTGCGGATAACGGCACGACGACTGAAGCGCTCACGATCGGCACCCTGGTGAAAGCGTTGTTCACCACCACGGACGGCCGCGTCGTGCGGGTCGAGTCGGCGATCTATCCGCGCGAGCTGGTGACTTTTCGCGTTCTCGACTGGCCGTTCGGCGGACCGCGCGGGGAAACGGTGCGCCGCTCGCTGCAAGCCGGCGTCCTGGCGGCGGTCGACGGCGGCTACATCGTCAACGGTCACCCCGATGGGTTGCTCGAGATCGGCGGCCGCGTGCACGAGCCGCCCGTGGCGCGCCTCTCCGGCGTCGTCGGAAGTGCGAAGGATGACACGCCCATCGTCGCCCCGGTGCGGGACGTCGGGGCCGCGAGCTTGCGCGACGCGATCCAGAGCGGGCCGTTCGTCGTCGACCCTGGCGGCGCGATCGGGATTCGCCGGGACGACGGCACCCGCGCACGCCGCGCGCTGGTGATCGTCGGCGATGGGAGCATCGGGTTCGCGATCACGTCGGACTGCGGGCTGTCCGAGCTGGCGCGCGCGCTCGTCGCCTCGCCGCGCGTGTTCGGCGTCGAGCACGTGGAGCGCGCGCTGAACCTGAGCGGCGACGGAGCCGCCGGCCTCGCCGTTCGGCTGCCGAACGACCGCGTCGAAAGCGTCCCCGAGCTGACGCGCCTGCGAACCGTCTTGCAGATCGTCAAGCGCGCGAGCGCGACGGCGCCTTAGAGCGCGAAGATCTCCGCGTCGGTCATCGCGTCGAGCTTCGCGCGTAACTGGGTCAGCTGCGGATAGCGGTTGGCCGGCCCGCCTTGTGCCGCGTTGGTGCGGAACTTCGCGTCGAGCGCCATTCCGTACGCGGTTGCGAGCGCGCGCTCGCGCGGCGTCGCGATGTCGG
>DASZGA010000082.1:0-2428 GCA_035939295.1 Candidatus Elarobacter sp.
GAGACCGTAACGCACACCAACCTCGCTCGAAGCGGGGCTCGAGAGGAGAATCCTTGATGCTTACGATGCTGGTATTGGCCGCTGTCGTCGCCGCGTTTACCGGGGCTGCCGGCGGAGGTTAGTCACCTGCCTCGACCGTAACCAGAACCCTGCGGCGCGCGTTGCGCGCCGCAGGGGGGTCGAGGGTGTATTCAAAACCGGTTTTTCTCCGTCCGAAGCGACGACCGCTTGGGGATGCGATGGCAGCGTTTCGAAAGGCCGACTTGGATCGTGCCTTGTCGCTGCTTCATGGCGACGACGAATGCCGTGCGACGATCTTGCGCGCGCGATGTCTCCTTCGCCTCGGCCGCGTCCGGGAGGCTTCAGCTGAGTTGAGGGACATCTCCCTCGAAGACGGTGACACGATGGACCGTGCTGAAGTCAACGTCCTTTCCGCGAGTGCCGCCGCTCGCGTGGAGCAGCCGGATCTCGAGGACGCTTTCCGTGATGCCGAGGTCGCCGTAGAGGAACTCGGCCCGAAGTCGATCCTTGGTGCCGAATTGATCTACATCAAGGCAAGGACGGCCTGGACCGGCGGTATCTTGGATCTCGCTGAAGCGTTTGCCAACGAGGTTCTACACCTGGAACACGAAGGCGCGAGCTCGACGCTCGACATCTATCACATCCGTGCTCTGGCGTTCGAGCTTCTCGGACTGATAGCGTCGGATCGGGAACGGTTCGACATTGCTGCGGTCTGCTTCAGGGAAGCCCTTTCTGAAGTAGATTCTGCCCCATTTCGCGACGAATGGATAACCGCATTCATCACCGCGAACGTCGCGATGCTGGCGCGCGATTTCCCCTGGTCCGCGGATACGGCGTTCCTTTCCGATCGAATCGATCGCGTGCGGTGGATTTCGCCAATTGCATCTCGTCAGTACTACTCTCTTCACGGGATCGGATGGTGCTACGCCCACGAGGGGAACCACATCGGAGCACTTCGCGCGTTCCGCAACGCGGCCGAGATCGCGCCTTCGGTTCCCTTGCGAATCGCCGCGTGGGTCGACCATGCGCTGCTGGGCCGTGAGCTGGGATCGGCGATCCTCGCCGAAGAGTCGGCGCGGTACGCCGCGGATCTAGCGGCGAGCGTCGATTGGACGGCGATCAACGATGCCGAACGGTTCGCGTTGCTCTTTCTCGCTGAGGTTTTGTCGGAAGTCGACGTCCCGCTAGCGCGACTCGCGCTGAAGCGCTATGAGGATACCCGTTCGGCGTTCGACGCCGCAGCGTCCTTGCACGCGAATCCCGCAAACGTTCGCAGCCATGCGTTCGAACAGCGCGCCGAAGCGGTGGTGGCTCGTGCCGAAGGCCTCATTCCGCGCGCCCACGCCCTATTTCGACAGGAATACGAAGCGTGGCGACGCATCGGAAGTGAACCGCGCGCAGCGGTGGCAGCGCTCGATGCCTACGAGCTGGACGGCGATCCCGCACTCTTGCAGTTTGCCCGAAGGGCAGCGGCGAGTACGCCGCTTTCATGGGTAGCGCGAAGGGTTGCTCGATTCGACTGATCGCACGATTACCGCGATATGGAAACCGGAATTTGCACGCTCGCAGTCTGGCCGTCACTCCGGGACGCGGTCAGCGTGAGCTGAACCGACGTCGCCGCGGGCGGCACTGCTAAGGCGTTCGCTGGGAAGACTCCCTGCCAGGTCCCCGCTGCGCCCGCCGGCGACAGGCTGATCGTGGTCGAGCCCGTGCTGATCGCCAGTCGTTGCACGTTCGTCGTTGTGATCGCGTTGATGCGGACGGTCGTGTTCGGCGCGAGGACCGTCGGCGAGAGCATCGCGTAGAAGATCTGCGGAACGTCGCCCGGTCCGGCGAACGTGTTGGGCGGCGGCGAGCCGTAGACGAACACGTTCGCCTGCGCGAAGGCGCTCGGCGTCGGTGCCGGTGCGGCGCTCGACGGCGCCGGGGTGAGCTCCGACCCGGACGCCGGCTGCGCACCACCCGGTTGCGAGGCTGCTGACGGCGTGCGCGGCGCAGCGACGCCACGCTTTCCCGGTAACGGCGTGCGGCGAACCGAGGGCTGCGGCGTGGTACTCACCGGCGGGAACGCGGTGCCTGGCGGGAGCGTCGGGAGCGGTCTCGGCGTCGGCACCGTCATCCCTTTTGACGCTGCCGCGTTGGGCACCGTCGTCGCCGCGCCGTTGCGCAGCAGGTGCGGCGTCACGACGATGATGAGCTCGTTGCGGGTGCTGCTCGTCTGCTGGTTCCGGAAGATGCGCCCGAGGAGCGGGATGTCGCCGATCAGCGGAACCTTGCTCTCGGTTTGCTGCGTGCTTTCCTGAATCAAGCCGCCGATCACGAGCGTCTCCTCATCGCGCAGATGGACCGTGGTTTGCGTGTCGCGCGTAGCGATCTGCGGGACGCCGTTCACGAGCCCGCTGAGGGA
>DASZGA010000083.1:0-3738 GCA_035939295.1 Candidatus Elarobacter sp.
CCTGATGGGCCAGCTCGAGCAGTTCGCGTACTTGGCGCAGAAGGTCGCCGACGCGATCGACGCGCGAATCCAGCAGGTGGCGAGCACCGACGCCGAGCGGGCGAAGATTCTCAAGGAAGACGTGCTGTTCTACGCGCGCCAGAAGCAGCAGGACATCGCGACGCAGCAGGCCGTCAACGTCCAGGGCTACCTCGCGCTGGACCTGATCCGTAAGAACAACGAAGAGCTAATCAAAGGCGTCGACCGCGCCACGACCACGACGATCGCGGCGCTGCGCACGGCGATCATCGTCGCGCAGGCGCTCACCAACCAGAAGCTTGTCCTCGACCAGATCCAGGCACTGAACACGACGACGAACCGGCTGATCGCCGACACCGCTTCGATGCTCAAGCAGAACACCGAGCGCGTCTTCGAGCAGGCGACGGCGTCGAGCGTCGACCTCGGTACGCTCAAGCAGGCGTTCGCGGACACCGAGTCCGCGATCGACAACATCTCGGCGTACAAGGAGAAGGCGCTGGTCTCGTTCCAGCAGACCGTCGCCGCGCTCGAGCCGATGATCGACAACGCGAAGAAGTACGCCGAGCGCTCCCGCGACGGCAGCGCTTCCGAAGTTGCTTCGCTTACGCCGCCGCCGTCCGACGGAACGGCGCGGATCCTCTAACGATGCACGCGCGAACCGTCGCCGCGCCGGCGTTCGCGGCGCTTCTCCTCGCGCTCGCCGGCTGCGGAAGCGGCGGCGGTGGTTCGAGCTCGCCGGCGGTGACGCTCGACGTGATCGCCGGTTCCGAGCTAAAGGACATGGAGCCGATCCTGCGCGACGCGCAGCGCGCGACCGGCGTCGGCGTCACGTGGACGTACGTCGGGACGATCGCCGGGATCGACCGGCTCGCGGGCGGCGAGAAGCACGACGTGGCATGGTTCGCGCAGGACAAGTACCTCGCGCTCTCGAGCGCCGGCAAGTCGGTGCACGCGCGCACGCGGATCATGCTCTCGCCCGTGATTCTGGGCGTGAAACACTCTGTCGCGCAAAAGCTGGGCTGGGACGGCGGCAAGCGCGTCACCTGGCGACAGATCCAGAACGCCGTCTCCGCCGGCAACTTCCGCTACGCGATGACGAACCCGTCGACGTCGAACTCCGGCTTCAGCGCGGTGCTCAGCGTCTCGACGGCGCTCGCCGGAACCGGCGACGCGCTGCGCCCGTCCGACGTCAACCGCCAGGCGATCGCGGCGTTTTACAAAGGCCAGCATCTCGTCTCCGGCAGCAGCGGCTGGCTCAGCGACGCATATCTCAATTCGCAAGACAGCGTCGACGGGATCATCACCTACGAAGCGAGCATCGCGGCGCTCGACGGCGACTCGCGGCTACGCGAAAAGCTCGACCGCGTCTACCCCGCCGACGGCGTGATCACCGCCGACTACCCGATCGACCTGCTCGACGAGTCGAAACAGGCGTCGTACGACAAGCTCGTCGCGTACCTGAAGAGTCCCGAGGTGCAGAAGCGGATCGCCGACACGACGTACCGCCGCCCGACCGACACGTCGGTCGCCACGCACTACCCCGCGATCGTCGCCGAGACCGCATTCCCCGCTTCCGCCGGCGCCGTTCAGCAGCTGCTGCTGCGCTTCCTCAACCAAGACCGCGTCCCCGCGCACTCGTTCTACGTGCTCGACAAGACCGGTTCGATGGACAACGACGACGGCACCGGAAAGACGCGCATCCAGCGGGTGCAGGAAGCCCTCGGCGTGCTCACCGGGAGCGACGACTCGCTGACCGGGCAGTTCGCGCGCTTCGCCGACCGCGAGCGGGTCACGATCATCACCTTCAGCGTCCATCCCGAGATCGACCAGACCTTCACGATGACCAAGCCCAACGATCCGGCCGTGTACGGCGCCGTGAAGAGCCTCGCCGGCGGACTGCAGGCAAGCGGCAACACCGCGATCTACGACGCGCTCGAAGCGGCGCTCAACGAAGCGGTGCGCGACCGCGCCACCGACGCCGGCCGCTACGACTCGATCGTGCTGATGACCGACGGCGAGAACAACCGCGGCGACGACTTCGAGCACTTCAAGCGGCGGCGCGCCGCGATGCCGGACTTCGCGCAACGAATCCGCATCTTTCCGATCTTCATCGGCGAGGCCAATCCCGACGAGCTCAACGCCATCGCAACGCTCACCGGCGGGCGCGCGTTCGACGCGCGCAAAGAGTCGCTGGCCGGGATCTTCAAGGAGATCCGAGGCTACCAGTGAGGATCCCGCTCTTCGTCTACAGCAACCGCAATCTCGCCGGCTCGGGGCTGGCGCTGGCGGCGCTGGCGGCGTTTTTCCTCGGGCTGATCCACGAGTTCTGGTATGTGATCGTGGCGGGCGGCTACGGGATCGGCGCGCTGGTCGCGCGTGACGGCGGCGCGCTGGAAACCCAGCTCAACGACGAGATGTCGGTGAAGGACGCGGTCGACGGCGTCGCGAGGCTCGCCGCCGAGTCGCAGAAGCGGCTGCCGCCGGAGATCGCCGCGCTGGTCGCGCAGATCGCGTCGGCGGTCGAAGAGATCCTCCCGCGGCTCGCCGCGCGCCACGTCGTCGACGCGGTCTACGCCGACGTCCGCTCGACCGCGACGACCTATCTCCCCGACACGCTGAACGCCTATCTCACCGTGCCGACGACGTACCGCAACACGGTCGCGATCCGCGACGGAAAGACCGCGCGCCAGATCGTCGTCGAACAGCTCACCGTCCTCGCCGCGAAGATGGACGAGATCGCGAAGAACGCCGTCGTCGATGACGCGCAGTCGTTGCTGGCGAACGGCAAGTTCCTCAAAGAGCGCTTCGCCGAAGCGCCGATGTTCAAACCGGCTTGAGCTCCAGCTTCGCCCGCAAGTAGCTACGCTCCGTGTCGTTCTGCGTGCGCTCGAGCGCCGCGCGATACGCCTCGCGAGCTTCGGCGTCGCGGCCGAGCCGGGCCAGCGCATCGGCGCGCGCGACGTGGTAGTGATGGTAGTCGTCGAGCTCTTCGCGCGGCAGCGCATCGAGCGCCGCGAGACCCGCCGCCGGGCCCTCGGCGAAACTGATCGCCACCGCACGGTTCAGCGAGACGATCGGCGAAGGCGTCATTCGTTCCAAGAGCCCGTACAGGTGGGCGACGCCGCGCCAGTCGACCTCGGCGGCGCTCGGCGGCGAGACGTGCGCGTATGCGATCGTCGCCTGCAACTGATAAGGGCCTGGTGCATTGTGTCGTGCTGCGCGCTTGAGCCAGTCGTCCGCTTCGGCGATCTTCGCGCGGTTCCACGCCGAGCGGTCCTGGTCGGCGAGGGTGATCATCGAGCCGTCTGGTGCGACGCGCGCGTCGCGGCGCGAGTCGTGGTAGAGCATCAGCGCGAGCAGCCCCATCACTTCAGGCTCTTGCGGCATCAGCGTCGCGAGGACTCGTCCGAGCCGGATCGCTTCGTCGCACAGTTCGCGCCGCACGAGCCGGTCGCCGGCGCTCGCGGTGTAGCCTTCGTTGAAGATGAGATAGAGCACCGTGCACACGTCATCGAGCCGCTCGGGAAGCCGCGCCGCCGGCGGCACGTCGAACGGGATCGCCGAGTCGCGAATCTTCCGCTTCACGCGCACGAGCCGCTGCGCCATCGTCGCGTGCGGGACGAGAAACGCGTCGGCGATCTCTTCGGTCGTCAGTCCCGCCAGCGTGCGCAGCGTCAGCGCGATCCGCGCTTCGATTCCGAGCGCGGGGTGACAGCATGC
>DASZGA010000084.1:0-65045 GCA_035939295.1 Candidatus Elarobacter sp.
CAACTCGCCGAACGGCGTCTGCGCCGGCGACTCGCGCTGCAACTCGCCCTACTTTCCCGGCGAGAACCTGACCGACCAGCGAAACTACAACGTCGACCTCTCGTTCTCGCACGCGCTGCGCAACGGCGTCGACTCGTGGCGCGTCTCACCGTTCTACCGGCACTCGACGGGAAAGCTGGAGGCGGTGAAACCGTTCACCGTCAATCCGGCGACCAACGTCCCGACGCTTTCCGGCACCACCTACTTCCGCACCGGCATCGAGAACAGAGCGACCGGAGCCGAGTTCGGATGGAATCACGTCGTCAAAGGAAACGGCCTGTCTTCGTACTTCGCCGGGACGTACGTGAACTATTGGGGCTCGGTGACCTCGGGTGCGCTGGCCGGCGGGACGCCCTACGGCTCGATCACGTCGAACGCCTCGTTCCTCAAGGCGTTCCTGACGACGCACACGTTGTTCCGGAACCCCTCGCAGCCGCCGTGGAACCTGTCCTGGACCGGCGATTACAACAACGGGCCGCTTCACGTGATGCCGTATGTCATCTACCAGGTCGGCGCACCGTACAACGTCGTGCCCTCGACGTACAAGGACCCGACGACCGGCGCCACGTTGACGGACTCCAAGGTGCACTTCGCCCGCGCCAACTGGTGGTCGGCGGTCGATTTCGGCTACGACGTCATCCACCGCAACGGCCGGACCGTGACGCTGGGGATGAACGTCCGCAACATCACCGGCAACGTGTACGGCGACGTGTTCCCGGTGACCAACGGCAACTACGGAAAGGGCGTGAACCCGGACGTGAACACGTACGGGATCGGCGGCGTTCCCAACACGCTGTACTACTACGCGCCGGATGCGCAGCCGACGGAGTACCAGATCTACCTGCGGACGAAGTTCTAACGAACCGAATTCGCTCAACGAAGCAGGACGTCGCCCCTCGGGCGGCGTCCTTTGCGTTTCATGCGCCGTCTCGCTTCGCTTGCGTTCGTGGCCGTACTGGCGTTGACCGCGCAGAGTCCCGCGCCGTTCGCGTGGCCGACCCCGCTTGCGACGACCGCGCCCGCGCCGCAGCCGACGGTGCTGTGGGAGTCGGCGCCGGCGGCGTCGTTCGCGCTCGAGGTTCGCGAGCTCGGCGTCTCGCCCGACGGCGAAGCGCGCGCGCTCGTGCGCGTGCTCCTGCGCGACGCCGACGGACATTTCGTGCGGCTGCGGCGCGGCGCCGACTTCGACTACTTCACCTCGCGCGGCACCGCGCAGTGGCAGACGCGGCTGCGCTTCGGCGGGCCGGCGGCGATCGTCGCCGTCCGCGACGACGGCCCGGTGACCGTGCGCGTCGTCGCGAACCGGCCGCAGGGGCTCGGCGAGCAGCGCGCTTCGTTCGACACGCGCGCGTGGCGCACGCCGCGCGCCGTCGCAGCTGCGGTCGGTCCGCACCTCGTGCGAGTCGGCTGGTTTCCCCGGGCGCGATCCGGCGTCGTGCGGATCTATCGCGTCGACGCGCGGGGACTGCGCACGCTCGCCGCGACGTTGCGCGCGCCGGCGTCGTCGTGGGACGACGATGCGGTGCAGCCGGCGCGCGTCGCGCGCTACGCCGTCGTGCGCTCGAGCGCCGGCGACGCGCAGCGGCGCACGCGTTCCGTTGAAGAACACGTGCACGCGAACGTTCCGCCGGAGCTGCCGGCGAGCACGACCGACGCCTTGCGCGGCAAGTCGGCGTGGCTCGCGTTCTCCGGCGATCCGCTCGACGACGCGTCGTACGCGAAGCTCGACGTCGACGAGATCGTCGCGACGGCGTCGCGCGCGGGGCTGCGCTCGATCGAGCTGCGGCTCGCGTACGGCGCGTTCGACGAGGTCACGCCGCAGGCGAAATCGACGATCGACAAGCTGATCGACGGGCTCGTCGCGCACCACGTCGCGGTGATCGGCTGGACCGTTCCGCGCACGGCGCTCTTCGACGACCTCGCGCGCAACGCTGAAGTCGCGGCGTACCGCACGCCGAACGGCAGCGCGTTGACGGGGCTCGCCGTCGACCTCGAGCGCGGCGAAGAGTATCTCGGCAGCGGCGCGGCCGGCTTCGCGGCGCTGAGCACGTACTTGCACGCGCTGCGGCGCGCCGTCGGGCCGCGCGTGCTGCTCGTCGCGACCGTCGAAGACCCGTACCTCGAGCACCTCGACGCTTCGAAGTTCCCGTACCGCGCGATCGCGCGCGACGCCGACGTCCTGCAGCCGATGACGTACTGGCGGATGATGGGGCCGTGGGACACGCCTGAGAAGGTGCGTTCCGGCGTCGGCGAGTCGGTCGCGCTGGTGCGGCGGCTGGCGGCGCGCGACGTCCCCGTCGACGTCGGCGCGCAGACCGGAGTGCTCGGCAAACGGGGCGCTCCGCCCGGCCCCGAGCTGGCCGCCGCGATCGAAGCGGGCCGCCGGGCCGGCGCGCTCGGGATCACGTTCTACGACTGGAGCGGGACCGGCCCCGAGCAGTGGGAGGCGATCGCCCGCGCCGGTTGGTAGATTAGGCCCCACAGACTATGCTCCCCGAGCTCCTGGCGTGGTTCACCGGCAAGGAACAGAACCGGCGGAAGTTCCCGCGCAAGCGCAAGCCGTACCGCGCGGCCTACAGCCTCGACGGGAAAGCTACGCGTCCAGCGATCGGGCTCGACATCGGCGGCGGCGGGCTCTGCATTCTCGCGCAAGAGCCGATCGGGCGCGAGGAGTTCGAGGTCCGCGTGAGCCTCGACGAGCGCAACCTGCGGGTTCGCGCCAAGGTGGTCTGGCACGACAACGTCCAGCACCAGGGCCGCAAGGTCTGGCGCTACGGAATGCGCTTCACCGGGATCCCCGCCGACGACTGGGACGCGATCATCCGCTACACGACCGACCGCCCCGTCTCCGAGGCGAACAAGGCGCAGGAGGAGCTCGCCGCGGTCCGGATGACCCCGGACGACACCGCGCGGCTGCTTCCGAAAGAGCTGCAGACGCGGCTGCTGCAGATGCTGGTCGAACGCCGGCGGCTCGCGCCGCTCGACGACCGCGTCACGCCGCTGGTGCAATACTTCTATTCCGGAATCGTGCGTCACAACGACCGGCTGGTGCACCGCTTGGTGATCCAGTCGAAGGTCGTCGGGCCCGAACGCGACGAGCTGTTCGAGACGCGCTTCGTTTTCGACGAGAGCGGCAAGAACGTTCAGATCCTGAACTGAAAAGAGCTTTCGTGCCACAAAAAACCGCGCTGATCACCGGAATCACCGGGCAGGACGGCTCGTTCCTGGCGGAGTTCCTGCTGCAGCGCGGCTACCGCGTCGTCGGGATGACGCGCCGCTCTTCGACCGACGTGCACGAGCGAATCCAGCACATCGTCGACGAGATCGAGTTCGTCTCCGGCGATCTGCTCGACCAGAGCTCGATCACCTCGATCGTCTCGGCGGTGAAGCCCGACGAGATCTACAACCTCGCGGCGCAGTCGTTCGTCCCCACCTCGTGGACGCAGCCGGTGCTGACCGGCGAGTTCACCGCGCTCGGCGTGACGCGCGTCCTCGAAGCCGTCCGTTCGGTGGACCGCCCGATCCGCTTCTATCAAGCCTCGAGCTCCGAGATGTTCGGCAAGGTGTCCGAGTCGCCGCAGAACGAGCAAACGCCGTTCTACCCGCGCTCGCCGTACGGCGTCGCAAAAGTCTACGGCCACTGGATAACCGTCAATTATCGCGAGTCGTACGATGTGTTTGCGGTTAGCGGAATACTGTTTAACCACGAGTCCCAGCGTCGAGGCAAGGAGTTCGTCACGCGCAAGATCTCCGACGGGGTCGCGCGGATCAAGCTGGGGCTGCAGAACGAGCTGCGGCTCGGGAACTTGGACGCGCAGCGTGATTGGGGTTTCGCCGGCGACTACGTGCGCGCGATGTGGCTGATGCTGCAGCAGCGGCGCGCCGACGACTTCGTGATCGCGACCGGACGGCAGCATTCGGTGCGCGACTTCGTCCGGCTGGCGTTCGCGGCGGCCGATCTCGACTGGGAACGCTACGTCGTCGTCGACCCGCGCTTCTACCGGCCCGCGGAAGTGGATCTGCTGGTCGGCGACGCGTCGAAGGCGCGGCGCGAGCTCGGCTGGGAACCCGAGGTGTCGTTCGAAGACCTCGTCGAGCGGATGGTTCGCGCCGACCTCGACCGCTTGCGCCCGTTCGCGCCGGCGTGACGTGCGGGTTCTCGTCACCGGTGCGCGCGGCTTCGTCGGCGCGCACCTGGTCGCAGTGCTGCGCGCGCGCGGTCACGACGTCGTCCCGGCCGACCGTCACGGCTCCGAGGAGACGCTGCTCGTCGACGTCACCGATCCGCTCGCGGTCCGCGGCGCCGTCGAGCTCGCGCAGCCGGACGCGGTCGCGCACCTCGCCGCGCAAGCGTTCGTTCCCGACGCGCTCGCCGATCCGGTAACCACCTTCGCCGTGAACGCGCACGGCACGTTGAACGTTCTCGAGGCCGTTCGTGCGCAAACGCAGAACGGCGTTTCGCCGCGCCTCCTCGTCGTCGGCACCGCCGAGATCTACGGCGTGCAGCCGCCCGAAGCGTATCCGCTGCGTGAGACCGCGGCGCCGTCACCGCGCAACCCGTACGCAGCGAGCAAGCTCGCCGCCGAGGCGCTCGCGCTCGGGTACGCGCGCTCGTACGGCGTCGACGCCGTCGTCACGCGCGCGTTCAACCACATCGGGCCGGGACAGGACGAGCGGTTCGCGGTCGCCTCGTTCGCCGCGCAGGTCGCGCGCGCCGCGGCCGGCGGCGAGCGCGTGGTGAGGGCCGGCAACCTCGAGGCGGCGCGCGACTTCCTCGACGTGCGCGACGTCTGCGAAGCGTACGCGCTCTTGCTCGAAGGCCACGGCGAGGCGGGCGAGATCTACAACGTCGCGCGCGGCGTCGCGACGCCGATGCGCGAGATCTTGCGGCGTCTGATCGAGATCGCGCACGTTGCGGTCGAGGTGCGCGACGATCCGGCGCGAATGCGCCCGGCGGACGTTCCCCTCAGCGCCGGCGACGCTTCGAAGCTGCGCGCCGCGACCGGCTGGTCGCCGCGCATCCCGCTCCCTGCCGCATTGCGCGCGGTCTACGACGACGCGCGCGCACGGCTCCCTTCGACAAATCCAGGATGAGAAATGGTGAATACGTGAACGACGACCGGTTCAGCTCCTTCGTGTTCGGCAACCGCGGGATGCTGCTGGCGCTGCCGGCGCTCGCCCTCGCCGCGCTCGGCAAGCCCAGCGCGTTCTCGGTCGCAACCGGGTTGCCGCTCGCGTTCGCCGGCGAAGTGATGCGAATGTGGGCGGTCGGCTACAGCGGCGTGACGACGCGCGGCGACGCGGTCACCGCGCCGGCGCTGGTGACCGCGGGACCGTACGCGCACGTGCGCAACCCGCTCTACGTCGGCAACTTCGTCACGGCGGCGGGGTTCGCGCTTGCGTTCACCGGCAAGAACTCCACGCCGGCGCGGCTCGCGCTCGTCACCGGAACGCTCGCTTCGATGCTCGGCGTCTATGCGATCATCGTTCCGCACGAAGAAGCGTATCTGCGCGAGACGTTCGGCGCGCCGTTCGACGACTACGTCGCGCGCGTCCCGCGGATCGTCCCCGCTTTGGAACCGTCGGAACCCCAGCACGGGTCGTACGATCCCGACGTGATCTTCAAGGCGGAGTCCCGGACCTGGGTCACCTTCGGCGCGATGCTGGCGGTGCTCGCCTTCAAAGCGCTGCGCGCATGAGCGCGCACGCCGCCGGCTCGACCGCGAAGCTGAAGGTTGCGCTCGCCGCGACCGCCGGCGTCGCGCTGCTCGAGCTCGCCGGCGGGCTCCGCGCCGGTTCGCTGGCGCTCCTCTCCGACGCCGCCCACGTGACGATGGACGTCATCGCGCTGGCGATCGCGCTCGCCGCCGCCGTCGCGGCGAAGCGGCCGGCGACGCAGCGCCAGACCTACGGCTTCGCGCGCTACGAGATCCTGGCCGCGCTCGCCAACGGCGGGCTGCTGGTCGGAATCACCGTCGTGATCGTCGTCGAGGCGATCAAGCGTCTGTTCCACCCGCAGCTTCCGGCGACCGGGATCATGGTGTGGGTCGCCGCGATCGGTTTGGTGGTGAACGTCGCGGTCGGGCTGTGGCTTGCGCGCGGTCACCACCACGGCGACCTCAACGTGCGCGCCGCGGTGCTGCACGTCGGCGGCGATGCGCTCGGGGCGCTGGCGGTGATCGTCGGCGGCGTGATCATCGGGCTGACCGGCGCGGCTTGGCTCGATCCGGCGCTCTCGCTGTTCGTCGCGGTGGTGATCGTCGCCGGGGTCGCGGGCGTCGTTCGCAAGGCGGCCGGAGTGCTGATGGAGAGCGCGCCCGAGCACGCGGCGGTCCCCGCGGTGCGCGACCGGATCGGGCTCGTCACCGGGGTCGTCGGGGTCCACGACCTGCACGTCTGGACGATCGGCGCGCGGAGCCACGCCCTCTCCGCGCACGTCGTCCTCGACGACCGCAAGCTCAGCGAAGCGAGCGCGATCCTGCGCTCGATCGACGCGGCGATGCGCGACGACTTCGCGATCACCCACGTCACCGTTCAGTTCGAGTGCGAGAGCTGCGACCCCGACACCACCATCGTCTGCACGCAGGTCGGTTCGGCGAGCGGCTGAGCGGGTCGGGAATCCCTCGGCGCCCTCGCGAAGTCTTGAGGGCTATGAAGTCCGGTACCGTCGTCCTCTCCACCGCACGGACGCCCTTCGGGCGCCTCGGCGGCGCGCTCTCCTCCCTTTCCGCGACGACCCTCGGCGGCGACGCGATCCGCAACGCGATCGCCCGGGCCGGGATCGATCCCGCCGACGTCGAGCACGTCATCATGGGTCAGGTCATCCAAGCCGGCGCCGGTCAGGCGCCCGCCCGTCAGGCCGCGTTCAAGGCGGGCCTCGCCAAGACGACGACCGCGGAGACGATCAACAAAGTGTGCGCCTCCGGGATGCTCGCCGTTACCTACGGCGCGCGCTACATCGGCGAAGGCGACAACCGGGTCGTGGTCGCCGGCGGGATGGAGTCGATGTCGAACGCGCCGTACTTGCTTCCCGGCGCGCGCAACGGTTACCGGTACGGAGACGGCGTGCTCGTCGACGCGATGATCCGCGACGGGCTGTGGGACTACTACTTCGACGAAGCGATGGCGGCGCAGGGTGCGCGCGTCGCGGCGGAGCTCGGCGTCACGCGCGCGGTGCAGGACGAGTTCGCGTACAACAGCCATCGGCGCGCGCACGAAGCGCATGAAGCCGGACAGCTTGCCGATGAGATCGCGCCGATTCGGGTTGCGACCAAGGCGAAGGGGAAGATCGTCGTCGACGAGTTGCCGAACCCGGCTCGGGCGCGGATTCCGGCGTTCGCCGGTGCGGCGGGATCGAACGGCTCGGTGTGGGATCACGTTCCGCCGCAGAACATGGTTGCCGATCCGTCGATGTACTCGCCGTACGTCACCGGCGACGTTCCTTTTACGCTTGTCGATCGTGACGAGCCGGTGCGCAGCGATGCGTCGCTCGAAGCGATGGCGAAGCTCAAGGCGATCGACGCCGGCGGAACGGTTACGGCGGGCAATGCGCCCGGCGTGAACGACGGTGCTGCGGCGCTGGTGCTCTCGAGCGCCGACTATGCGCGTTCGGTTGGGGCGGAGCCGCTGGCGGAGATCGTCGATCATGCGGCGGTCGCTTGGGATCCGCCGTATCTCGCGCTCGTGCCGGCGATGGCGGCGCAGAAACTGCTCGATCAGCAAGGGCTGAAGGCGAGCGACATTCACGTCTGGGAGATCAACGAGGCCTTTGCGGCGGTGGCGCTGACGGCGGCGGCTCGGCTGGGGCTCGATCCGAACGTCATCAACGTTCGCGGTGGCGCCGTGGCGCTGGGGCATCCCATCGGCGCCTCCGGCGCTCGTATCGTGGCGGCCGTGGTGCAGCAGCTTCGCCGGCGGGGCGGCGGGCTCGGGATCGCGGCGATCTGCAGCGGCGGCGGGCAAGGGGATGCCGTGCTGGTGAAGGTCGCCTGATCTCGTGCGTGTTTTGGTGGTCGGAGCCGGACAGATGGGGGGCGGCATCGCACAAGTGCTCGCCGCCAAAGGGCATGAGGTGCTGCTCAACGACGTCGATGAGGCGCGGATTCGCAAGGGAATCGACGGGATCGCGAAGCGGCTCGACCGCGACGTTGAAAAAGGGAAGATGAGCGCCGAGATGCGGGGGGAGATTCTCTCGCATATCGATCCGCGGCCGCACATGCACGATCTCGACGTTCAGCTTGCGATCGAGGCGGCTAGCGAACGGCTCGATACGAAGCTGGATCTGTTTCGGTTCTTGGACGAGAACACGCCGCCGGAGGCAGTGCTGGCTTCGAATACTTCCTCCATTTCGATTACCGTTTTAGGTCAGGTTACGACGCGGCCGGATAAAGTGATCGGGATGCACTTTATGAATCCGGTGCCGGTGATGAAGCTGGTCGAAGTGATTCGGGGGATCGCTACTTCGGACGCTACCTTCGGGCTCGTGCGTGACTTGGCGGTTTCGCTCGAGAAGACGCCGGTTGAAGTTCGTGATTTTCCTGGGTTCATTTCCAATCGCGTTCTGCTGCCGATGATCAACGAAGCGATCTACGCGCTGTACGAAGGCGTCGCTTCGGCCGAGGCGATCGATACCGTCATGAAGCTCGGGATGAACCATCCGATGGGGCCGTTGACGCTGGCGGATTTCATCGGGCTGGATACGTGTCTCGCGATCATGAACGTTTTGTACGACGGGTTCGGGGACTCGAAGTACCGGCCTTGCCCGCTGCTCAAGCAGTACGTTGCGGCGGGATGGCTCGGGAAGAAGTCGGGGCGCGGCTTCTACGACTACTCGGCGGCCGCGAACGGCGCCGCTTCGGCGGTTCCTGCGGCGGCGCGGTGATCGACGAGCGGACCGCGCCGGCGTTCGAGCCGACGGACGATCAGCGCGCGATCGGTGACGTCGCGGCGGAAGTCGCGGAACGCGAGATCGCGCCGCATATCGCCGCTTGGGATAAAGAGCACGTCTTCCCCAGGCCGCTGTACGCGAAGCTGACCGAAGCCGGGCTGATGGGGATGCTGGTTCCCGAACAGTACGGCGGGGTCGGAGCCGACTATGTCTCATACGTGCTGGCGATCGAAGAGCTGGCGCGGGTCGACGCGGGGACGGCGGTCACCGTGTCCGTGCATTCGATGATCTGTAACGCGATTGCCATGCTGGGGTCGGCGGAGCAGCGCGATACGTGGCTCGAGACGCTGGCGACGAAAGATGTCATCGCGGGGTTCGGGTTGACCGAGTCGGATGCGGGATCGGATGCGGCGGCAATTCGGTCGACGGCGCGGCGCGACGGCGGCGAATGGGTGCTCAACGGGCGCAAACAGTGGTGCACGAACGGCGCGTACGCCGGCGTCGTCATGGCGATGTTTCGGACCGGTGGTCCCGGTGCGAAGGGGATCAGCGCGTTCCTCATCGACTGCGAGCTGCCGGGGATCGTCGTCGAGAAGACGACCGAGAAGCTGGGGATTCATACGTCGAACACGGTCGATCTCGCGTTCGACGACGTGCGGGTTCCGGCGTCGGCGATGCTGGGGTCCGAAGGCGCGGGGTTTACGCAGGCGCTGATGACGCTGACCTCCGGGCGGATCGGGATCGCGGCGCAGGCGGTCGGAATCTTGGCTGCGTGTCTCGACGCGTCGGTCGCGTTCGCGAAGGAACGAACCGCGTTCGGGAAAGCGATCGGCTCGTTCGAAGGGATCTCGTTCAAGATCGCGCGGATGGCGACCGATCTCGACGCCGCGCGTTTGCTCGTGTACCGGGCGGCGTCGCTCGCCGATGCGGGGCGGCCCTACGTTACCGAAGCGTCGAAGGCGAAGCTGTTCGCGTCGACCAAGGCGCGCGAGCACGCTGCCGAAGCCGTGCAGATTCATGGCGGGTACGGGTACACGACCGAGTTTCCGGTCGAGCGGTACTATCGCGACGCGAAGATCACCGAGATCTACGAAGGAACTTCGGAAATTCAGCAGCTGGTGATCGCGCGCGGGCTGTTGGGCCGGCTCGACTAGCGCTTCAGGGGCTCGGCTCGTCGGGGGCATCCGGGAGAAACCGCGCTTGTAATTCGGGCGTGGGAATCTGACAGCTCTCCGTGCGGCCGAACCATGTGTAACGGTTGCGCGCGATCCAGCGGTAGACGTCGTCGCGAAGGGTGCGCGGGATAAGGATCGCGGCGAAGGCGAGCGGCCACGGTGAGCGCAGGCCGAGCGCGATGTGAAGCGCCGCGTCGCTGCGCTCGTAGCGGACGCCGTTCTGCAGCAGGATCACCGAGTCGGGTTCGGCGGGGTCGCAGGCGCGTTCGCCGAGCAGCGCTCGAGCGCGCGGCGATTGCAGCGAGAGAAACGCGAAGCGACCGGCCGGATCGTTCGCGGCGATGAAGCGAACGGCGCCGTTGCACAAGTTGCAGATGCCGTCGAAGAGGACGACGGCACGCGAACCGGATCCCGCGCTGTCCGTGGTGTTACTTCTTTACGAACGTGTCGCTGACGAGCGTGACCTTGAGATGCGTATCGGTCGTGATCGACTCGTCGACGCCGAGCTGGCGGTGGATCCGCGCGTTGATGTCGTACGAAACGGGCGAGATCAGGTTCGTCGCATACGTCGTCGTGCCGCGGTCGGTCTCGTCGAAGCCGTTGACCCCCGGAAGCGAGATCGAGCCCTCGAGCGCGATC
The DNA here is from genome assembly GCA_035939295.1 of Candidatus Elarobacter sp. Classification (GTDB taxonomy): domain Bacteria; phylum Vulcanimicrobiota; class Vulcanimicrobiia; order Vulcanimicrobiales; family Vulcanimicrobiaceae; genus Vulcanimicrobium. The sequence goes on from DASZGA010000084.1 coordinate 10,741, forward strand.
GTCGCCTGGTCGCCGTTCAGCGTCTGGACGCGATACGTCGTCGTTCCCTTGGCGGGCGCCGGCGCGGTCACCGCCCACGTCGATCCGGGCGAGACGTCGCGGTTCGCGATGAATCCCCGAGCCAGGAGCGGCAGCACGTGCATGGCTTCGGGTCCGAGCGGTTTGGTGGGATCGGCGCCGAGCCGGCCGTCCGGGTACAGCGCGACGCGAATCTTCGGCTGATTGCTGAGCTTCCCGGCGTACGCGGAGTCGACGACGAGTCCGCCGTCCGGCGTAGCGGCGATCACCTCGATCGTCAGCGTACCGCTGTCGGTCCCGTCAAGGCCGACGCCGGCCGTTCCGTTTCCGGCGGAGACCCCGACGCCGTTCCCTGGAACACCGTAGCCACCGTTGAACCCCGACGTTTTCTTCTCGTGCGAGCTGTGGGCGGAGGACTGCACCTCGTAGACGAGCGTGCGCAAGGGTTTGATCGGGACATCGGCCGCGGTCGCGGCGGCCGGCGCGATGAACGCCGCCAGAACGCCAAGAGCAAGCAGGCTACGCATGCGAACGGTCCTCCTGTGCGCGTGAAGGTTCGGCGCGCGACCTGCTCGCCGCCTGTGCCGCACTGCGACGATTGTCGTCCAGGGCTCGTCTTTCGCGGCGCGGAACGCTGGGGCCGCCATGAAGTTGATGGAGTACCAGGGCAAGGACCTGTTCCGGCGCGTCGGGATCCCGACCCCGAACGGGGTCTTCGCCACCGACGCGGGCGACGTGAAGTCGTACATCGCCGCGCACCCCGGTTCGTGGGTGCTGAAGAGCCAAGTCATGATGGGCGGCCGCGGCAAGGCCGGCGGGATCAAGTTCGCCGACGACGCGCAGCAAGGCGAGTCGCTCGCGCGCGAGCTCATCGGCAAGGTGCTCAAGTCGATTCAGAACCCCGACGGCGAAGAAGTGCGTTCGCTGCTCGTCGAGGAGAAAGTCGAGATCGCCAGCGAGGCGTACGTCTCGATCGCGATCGACCGCGCGGCGCGCAAGCCGATCGTGATGGTCACGCGCTTCGGCGGGATGGACGTCGAAGAGGTCGCCGAGAAAAACCCCGACGACATCAAGAAGTACTGGATCGATCCCGCGATCGGCTACTCGCCGTTCATCGGCCGGCTGCTCGCGTTTCGCGCGCAGCTCCCGGACGGGTACCGCAAGGCGTTCCCGGCGGTTCTCGGCGCGCTCTACGAGATGTTCATGGACTACGGCGCGAACCTGGTCGAGATCAACCCGCTGGTGCTGACGAAGGACGGGCGCGTGATCGCGAGCGACGCGAAAGTCGAGCTCGACGACAACGCGCTCTACAAGCATCCCGAGATCGCGGAGTGGAACAAACGGTCGCCAGCCGACGAGGACCAAGCGGCGGCCGTCGCGATCGGCCTCGGGATGTCGAACTACGCGCGCTTCGACGACGAAGCCGGCGCGCCGCCGAAGACCGTCGGCACGATCGCGAACGGCGCCGGACTCGGGATGGGGACGATGGACGCGGTCAAGAACGCAGGCGGCGGCGCGGCCAACTTCCTCGACATCGGCGGCGGCGCTCAAGCCGATCTGGTGAAGAAGAGCTACAAGCTGGTCACCTCGGACGCGCGCGTCAAGTCGATGTTCATCAACATCTTCGGCGGCATCACGCGCGGCGACCAAGTCGCGCTCGGCATCGTCGAGGCGCTTAAAGGCGACGACGTTCGCAAGGTTCCGCTGGTCATCCGCTTGACGGGCACCAACGCCGAAGAAGGCCGGAAGATCCTCGCCGACGCGGGATTCTTCCCCGTCGAAACGATGGACGAAGGTGCGGCGCGCGCGGTCGCGCTCGCGAACGGAGCGAAGTAATCATGGCGATCTTCCTTGATAAGAATTCGAAAGTCATCGTGCAGGGCATCACGGGACGCGAAGGCGCGTTCCATACGCAGCGGATGCTCGCGTACGGGACGAAGATCGTCGGCGGCGTGACTCCGGGCAAGGGCGGGACGAAGATCGAGACCGGCCAGCCCGTCTTCGACACGGTGAGGGACGCGGTCGAAGCGACCGGCGCGACGCACTCGATCATCTTCGTTCCGCCGTTCGCCGGCGCCGACGCGCTGTGGGAAGCCTACGACGCCGGGATCAAGCTCGCCGTCTGCATCACCGAAGGAATCCCCGCGCACGACATGCTGCGCGTCGTCAACACGACGCACGGGATGCGGATCATCGGGCCGAACTGCCCGGGGCTGATCTCACCCGGCAAGTCGCTGCTCGGCATCATGCCGGGCCACGTTTTCAAGGAAGGGAACGTCGGGATGATCTCGCGTTCGGGGACGCTTACGTACGAGATCGTCGACGGTCTGACGCGCGCGGGCTTCGGCCAGTCGACCTGCGTCGGGATCGGCGGCGACCCGATCATCGGGACGACCTTCGTCGACTGCTTGCGCGAGTTCGCGAACGACCCCGAGACGAAGGCGATCGTCGTCGCCGGCGAGATCGGCGGCTCGGACGAAGAAGACGCGGCGGCCTTCATCAAAGAGCACATCGCCGACAAACCGGTCGTCGCGTTCATCGGCGGGCGCAGCGCACCGAAGGGGAAACGCCTCGGCCACGCCGGCGCGATCATCTCCGGCAACACCGGGACCCCGGAATCCAAGGTGAAGGCGTTCGGCGAGGCAGGCGTCCCGGTCGCCGACCGCCCCTCCGACATACCACGATTGCTGGCGGAGAGACTCAAACCCGTCCCCGCTTGATTTCCGAAACGCAGTCCCATCCATGAAAGAAAGAGAGCGCCGCACCGGCGCTCTCTTTCTGTGTGCATTCTGTTGCGCATTGATATTACCTTAAGAGATCGAAACGGGGAAGTGCCCATTGAGTGCCTTCTAAAATGTCACGCTACTGTCGGCTCGAACGCGCGAAAACGAAGCGGACTGAAGAGAAAATTTCCACCGCTTCGCAGTTCCATTGCGGAAAGGACACGATGTTCCAGCGCACGTTTCGGCGTTCGTTGGTTGCCGTGCTCACGCTCGTCGCTTTGCTGGCTCAGGGAACCTCGGTTCTTGCCGGCACGACGGGATCGATCAGTGGCGTCCTAACGGAAGCCACCTCGGCGAGCACGCCGATCTCCGGCGCGACCGTTTCAGCCGTCAGTCCGAGCCAATCGGCGAAGACCACGACGGATCAACAGGGACGTTTCAGCTTCATCACGCTCGCACCCGACACGTACAACCTGAGCTTCGAGAAAGCAGGATATCAGTCGGCGTCGCAGGGCGGGATCACGGTTCAAGCTGACCAGAACGTCACGATCTCTCTCCAGGGTTCGCGAGCCCTCCAGCAAATCGGCCGCACCTCGGCGCGCGCGAGCAACGCGCTCGTCCGGCCCGGCCAGACCGCCAGCGTCTACTCGGTGAACGCCGCCCAACAAACGGCGGGTGCGTCACTGGGCGGCGGTGCGAACCTCAACCAGGCCTACAGCGCGATCGCCTCCGTTCCGGGTGTGGTCGTTCCGATGAACCAGCCCGGTTGGGGCACGTCGATCTTCATCCGCGGCGGCGACTACACGCAGACCGGAAACGAAGTCGACGGCATTCCGATCAACCGTTCCTTCGACCAGTACGCGAGCGGTCAGCTCTCGTCACTGGGCAATCAGGAGATCCAAGTCTACACCGGCCAAGCGCCGGCCGATGCGCAAGCAGTCGGCCTCGCCGGCTTCGTCAACCAAGTGATCCGCACCGGCACGTATCCCGGCTTCGTCACCGGGACGATCGGCGTCGGCGCGCCGCACAAGTACAACCATGCGAACCTCGAGCTCGCCGGCGCCTCGCCTGATCGGCTGTTCTCGTACTACCTCGCGACCGGCGGGTACAGCGAGACGTTCCGCAACCTCGACCAGTTCAACGGTGCGGGATATCTGTCGCGCAACGGGTTCGGGACGCTCTACAACTTCGTCGCGGCGAACTGCGGCACGGCGCATCCCACCGCCGGCTGCTACAACAACACGTCCCCGTTCTTGGGCGGTCCTCCGCTCGGACCCAACGGCTACGCCGTCGGCGACACGCTGTGGGGCTTCACGAACTCGCTGAACGATCGCGAGTCGATCGCGAACCTGCACTTCGGAATCCCGCACAAGAAGTCCGGCGGGCACGACGACGTTCAGATCCTGTACGACTACGGAAACGTTCAGAACTATGCCAACAGCAGCTTGCTGGATTGGAACAAGAACCTGAACGACGTGGTGAACGGCACCGTCGGCAGCATCACGAACAACGCCGCCTGCCCGCCCCCGCCCGGCAGTCCGCCTACGACCTGTGCGGCGGGTGTCGCTGCAAACTACCTCGACGCGAACCAGTACGGCGGTCGGCTCGGCGTGGCTCTGACGCCGGGCGACTTGACCAACATACGACGCTTCGCCTGGCATAATTCCCCGGCGGGGCGGCTGTGGGGCGGTCCCGTCGATCCAGCTCGACAGGACGGCGAAACGAACGCGTTTGCGATCGTCAAAGGGCAGTACCAGCACAATATCGCCGATAAGGGCTATATTCGGCTGTACGGCTATAGCCTTTACTCCGACCGCCTGGACAGCGGCATTCAAGGCATCTTCCAGACGTTCACTTCGTCCGTCTCGCCGGACTACTACATCACCTCGCACAGCCGCGGTGCGGTGCTCACCAGCGGATACCAGCTTTCGCCGGAACATCTGCTGAACCTCAACCTCGGCTTCGTCACGTCCAACACGAGCCGCTACCGGAACGACGTCGCGGCGGGTGCCGCAGCCGAATCGCCGGTTGCGTACCTGGTGAGCTCGGCGAATCCCACGGGCACGTGCTACGTTCGCACGGGCACGGCACCCGGCGCGCCGATCGTACCCGTGACCTGCGGCAATGCCGCGCAGTACCGTTTGCCGGGTGTAAACAGCCTCGGCACATCGCTCGCTCCGCGAGTCTTCCGTTTACCCAACGGCGCAATCGATCCAAGGTTTGGTTCGCCGACGCTCGGCGACCTCGCGACGGCAACGTGCGGAGGAGCGCCGTGCGAGTACCTCGTCATCAACGACGGCCGCTTCGCCGCGAACAATACGGTTCGTCCGAAATTCTTCAACGCGTCGATCTCCGATACGTGGAAGCCGAACGCCCGTATCTCGGTCGACCTCTCGCTCCGGGCGGACACGTACTCCTACGAGATGCAGAACACGAACACGACCGGCAATCAGCTGTTCGTGAACGATTACAACGCTCGCCACTGCATCGCCGGTACGAGCATCACGGGCCGCGCGTTCGGCACCGCGTGCCCGGCCGGTACCGCGCCGACCGCGTTGAACGCCAACAGTCCGAACCTCACCTATGCGGACATCCTGCAGCCGCGCGTCGGGGCTACCTTCACCGTGAACCCCGACAACGTGCTGCGGGCTTCGTACGGACGGTTCGTGCAACCGCCCGAAACGTCGTCGGTCGAGGCGACCAACGTCCAGTCCGGGACGCCGAGCACGCTGTTCTACTCCAACTTCGGGTTCGCCAGCTTCGCGCGGCCGATCTTGCCGGAGTACTCGTACAACACCGACTTCTCGTGGGAGCATCAGGTCCGCGGGACCGACGTGAGCACGCGCATCACGCCGTTCTACCGCAAGACGCAGAACGAGTTCGCGACCGTCCTGGTCGATCCGAAGACGAACTTCGTCGCCTTCGTGAACGGCCAGAACCGGACCGCGTCGGGCTTCGAGCTCGCCATCAACAAGGGCGACTTCGGGCGCGACGGGTTTGCCGGAACGCTCGCGTACACGTACACCCATGCGGTGAACCACTACCGGATCTTCAACACCGGCGGTTCGTTCGTGTTCGGTGCGAACACGGCTATCCAAGCCTACAACGCGTACACGTCGTTCTGCACGACCCATAGCACGGACGCTCGCTGCGCGAATCCGAACGGCGTCGTCGGCGCGCCGTGCTACACCGCCGGCGGAACCGCCGATCCGGCGTGCGCCGCGGGCAGTATCGCGAACCCGTACTGGAACGCGCCGGCCCAAGGGCTGCTCGATCCGACCGCAGGCTATCCGGCGTACAATCAGGAGCCGAGTGCGGGCACCGGGGCCTCGACCAGTTACGTGATACCACACGTGGCCTCGCTCATCGTCCAGTACAAGAAAGGCCCGTGGAAGTTCACGCCGGCGCTTCAATTCCAGGCCGGTGCACGCTACGGTACGCCGTTCTCGACCTTCGGCGTCGCGCCGGACACGTGCGGGGCGCTTCCCGGCAACCCCTCGGCTTCCGGTGACCCGCGCTATCAGCAAACCGGCGCACCGGCACCGCCCGGCGCCGGATACGACGCGTCGTCGTGCACCGGCGTTCTCGCCATCCCCAACCTGGCAACGAAGCGCTTCGACGGGATCGGCCAGTTCGTTCAACCGAACGTGCTCAACATGAACCTGCAAGTGGCATACGAGATCAACAAGCGGTTCACGCTGCAGATCACGGGCGCGAACCTGCTCGCAACGTGCTGGGGCGGCTCGAACGTCCCGTGGGCGATCGGTGGTCGCGTCGGTTGCTCGTATATCGCCGGGCAGTCGGTCGGGAATTTCTACAACCCGGGCGATAGGCTCCAGCAGGGCTTCACGTTCCCGTACGGGCCGGTCACGGCCGGCTCTCTCCAGGCGGTTGCGACGAACTCCGCGCCGCCGCCGCAAATCTACGTCGAACTGAAGATCAGACGGCTCTAGCACGGTCTGGAGCAAGGTAAGGCAAGAGGCCGCGGATTCGTCCGCGGCCTCTCCACGTCTACGGATGCGAAATTCGGCCGCAACCAAGCGGTCCGAACCTTGGAGTTTTATGGGCCATTGACAGGAATCTGACAGGAGCCGATTTTCGCGGCGCGCAATGCGCGGGGAAGGCCGTCACTTCCGTGACAGTCTTTCCAAGTAGGAGATCCGCATGCCAAAGCGACTTCGGCATCAGATCGCCGGGTTTGTCCTTCTCGTCGTTATGCTGCTCCAGGGAACATGGGCACTGGCCGGCACGACGGGATCGATTACGGGTGCTCTGACCGATGCGACTTCCGGTAAAGCGGTCGCCGACGCCAGCGTGACTGCGGCTAGCCCCAGTCAGAGCCAGACCGTCAAGACCGATCAAGCCGGACGATACAATTTCGTCTCCCTTGCTCCCGACACGTACACCGTTACGTTCACGAAGCAAGGCTATCAAACTCAAACGCAGGCCGGCGTTACCGTTCAAGCCGACCAAAGCGTTACCGTCAACTCCACTACCTCGTCCGCTGCGCTTACGCAGATCGGTCGCGTCGCGACGCGCGCCAGCAACTCGCTGATTCGGCCGGGTTTGACGGCGAGCGAGTATTCCGTCACGCCTTCGCAGCAGCAAGCCGTTGCAGCGCTCGGCGGCGGCACCAACCTCAACTCCGCGTACAGCGCGATCGCGTCGGTCCCCGGCGTCGTCGTTCCGCTCGGCAACGCCGGCTGGGGCCAGTCGATCTTCATCCGCGGCGGCGACTACACGCAGACCGGAAACGAAGTCGACGGTATCCCGATCAACCGGTCTTTCGACCAGTACGCCAGCGGCGCGCTCTCGTCGCTCGGAAACCAAGAGGTTCAGATCTACACCGGCAACGCGCCGGCCGACGCGCAAGCGATCGGTCTCGCGGGCTTCATCAATCAGGTGATCCGGACCGGAACGTATCCCGGCAACATCAGCGCCGCGATCGGCGTCGGAACGCCGGCGATCTACAACCACGCCAACTTCGAAGTCGCCGGAGCGACGCCGAACCGCTTGTTCACGTACTACGCGGGCACCGGCGGCTACAGCCAGCAATTCCGGCTCCTCGATCAGTTCAACGGCCAGGGCTACCTGCAGCGCACCGGCCTCGGCTCGCTGTACAACTACGTGGCGACGGGCTGCGGCACGCCGGGTGCGCCGGGCGCTCCGTACACGTACGCCGGGACGCCCCATCCGAGCGCGGGCTGCTACAACAACGCATCGCCGTTCCTGGGCGGTTTGCCGCTCGGCCCGAACGGCTACGCGGTCGGCGACCTCGACTGGGCCGGCGTACAGTACCTCAACGACCGCGAAACGGTCGCGAACTTCCACCTTGGAATCAAGCACCCGCACGACGGCAACAAAGACGACGTCCAGCTGCTGTACGACTACGGCAACATCAAGGCGTACCCGAACAGCAGCCAGTTCTCGTGGGGGCCGCAGCTGAGCGACGTCGTCAACGGAACCGTCGGCAGCATCGGAAACGTCGCCGGATGCCCGGCGCCGATCGGCGTCAGCACAACCTGCGCCGGCCCGCTCAACTCGATTCCGTTCCGCGACCAGAACCAGTATATGGGGCCGCGCAACGCGCCGATCACGCCGGCGACCGCCGGCAACGTGATCAACTACGCGTATCCGGCCTCGCCGTCGGGCCGCCCGCTCGGCGCATCGGCGCCGTTCGCGCGCCAGGATGGTGAGACGAACGCGTTCGCGATCGTCAAGGCGCAGTACCAGCACAACATCTCCGACAAGGGCTACATCCGGCTGTACGGCTACACGCTGTACTCCGACCGGCTCGACAACGGGATCGTCGGGCTGTACCAAACCTTCGTCGGCGCGTACTCGCCGGACTACCAGATCAGCTCGCACAGCCGCGGGTTCGTGCTGAACGGCGGCTACCAGCTCTCGGCGGAGCATCTGCTCAACATCAACGCCGGCTACGTCACCGCGAACACGACGCGTTACCGCAACGACGTGGCGGCCGGCAACGGGGAGACGCAGGTGGGCTATCTGCTCAACTCCGCCAACCCGACCCAGGGCTGCTACAGCTTCACGGGCACGCTCACCACGTGCACTGCTGCCAACCGCGCGGGACTCGTGCTCCCGCCGGTCAACGCCCCGCCGGGGCCGCTCGTGCCGCGCGGCGCCTCGCCGGCGGTCGGCACCGAGACCGCGCTCACGTGCGGTACGGGACCCTGCCAGTACTACGCGATCAACGACGGCCGTCTGGCCGCGAAGAACACGGTTCGGCCGAAGTTCTTCAACGCGGCGATCGGCGACACGTGGAAGCCGAACGCGAAGCTGTCGATCGACGCTTCGCTGCGAGTCGACACCTTCTCGTACGATCTTCAGGACACGAGCACGCTCGGCAACATCCTGATGACGAACAACTACAACAACACCCACTGCCTGAGCGGGTTCAACATCGTCACGCGCGCGCTCAACGCGCCGTGCCCGGCCGGCTCCGCGCCGACGACCCTGAACCCGAGCAGTCCCGCGCTCACCTACGCCGACATCCTGCAGCCGCGCGTCGGCGCGACCTACACGCTCAACGCGTACAACGTCCTGCGGGCGTCATACGGGCGGTTCGTTCAGGCGCCCGAGACGTCGTCCGTGCAGGCGACCAACGTCCAGGCCGGGACGCCCGACGCGAACTTCTACCGGAACTTCGGGTTCAACAGCTTCCGGCGCGCCATCATCCCCGAGGTGTCGTTCAACACCGACTTCTCGTGGGAGCACCAGGTCAAAGGGACCGACATCAGCTCGCGGATCACGCCTTTCTACCGCAAGACGCAGAACGAGTTCGCGACCGTGCTGGTCGATCAGAAGACCAACTTCGTAGCGTTCGTGAACGGGCAGAACCGCACCGCGTCGGGCTTCGAGCTCGCCGTGAACAAGGGTGACTTCGCTCGCGACGGGATCGCGGGGCAGCTCTCGTACACGTACACGTACGCCTCGAACCACTACAAAGTGTTTCCGAACGGCGGCTCGTTCGTGAACGGGATCAACGCCGCGATCGGAAACTACAACCAGTACACGTCGTTCTGCGGCGCGCATCCGGCCGATGCGCGGTGTACGGCGGCGACCGCGCCGGTGACGGCGGCTCCGTGCTACGGCACCGTGCTGGGTGCTACTCCCGCGCTGAACCAGCCCGGCACGCCGGATCCGACGTGCTCGCTGCCCTTCACGGTAGCGAACCCGTACTACAACAAGGCGCCGGGCTCGCTGTTCGACCCGAACGCCGCGTACTTCCCGTACAACCAGCAGCCGGGTTTCGCGACCGGTACGTCGACGAGCTATCTGATACCGCACGTCGTCGCGCTCGTCGCGCAGTACAAGCACGGTCCGCTCAAGATCACGCCCTCGCTGCAGTTCCAGGCCGGTTCGCGCTACGGCTCGCCGCTCTCGGTCGGCGGTATTGCTCCCAACACCTGCGCTCCGCTGGCCGGCTCTGCGGCCGCTTCCGACCCGCGCTACGCGGGAACGGGCGCGACCGCAGGCGGCGCGTACGACGCGGCGTCGTGCGGCGGGATCGTCAACATCCCGAACCCGACGACCGGAAAGTTCGACGGGATCGGCCAGTTCGTGCAGCCCAACTTGATCAACATGAACCTCCAGGTGTCGTACGACATCAACCGGCGGTTCACGCTGCAGGTCACCGCGGCGAACATCTACTCGAACTGCTGGGGCGGTTCGAACGTCCCGTGGGCAGTCGGCGGCCGCGTCGGCTGCAGCTACTCGGCGGGACTCGGCGCCGGGAACTTCTACAACCCCGGCGACGCGATCCAGCCGGGCTTCAAGTACCCGTACCTGCCGGTCTTCGGAGCCTCCCTGCAGAGCCTCGCCTCGCAGGCGGCGTCCCCGCCGGCCGTGTTCTTCGAGCTGAAAATCAACCACCTCTAGGCGGCTGACCGCCCGCTCGGTCGAACCAGAAGAGCCCCGGATTCGTCCGGGGCTCTTCCCGTTGTGCCCGGTGGTATGATCGCACGATGCGGTTCGGCTACCAGTGCGAGGAGTGCGAAGAGGCGATCTGGCTCGCCACGACCCGGGCGGAGCTGCAGTGGCTGAAGAGCCGGCGCCACGTCGTGCGCGAGGTCCAGCGCCACCTCAGCGCCGGGCTCGACGGCTGGATGGACGAGGGGCTGGCCTTCCTCGACCGGCACGACGGCCACAGCGTCGTCGTCGTGGAGCGAGCCAAGGGCTGAGCGCCGACCCGGCGCACAAGGGGAAGCGAGCGAGGACTGTCAGAAGACTGTAAGGTCCAAAGGAAGCCTTAAGGATGGATCCTTGCGGCCTCCGGCGTGACGAAACCCAACCACCCACCCTTCGAAAGGAAGGTGCCCGTGGCAATCCCTCATTCGGTGAGGCGTGGTATCGTCGCGGTTCTGTTGCTCATCGCGTTCGTGCTCCAGGGAACGACAAGCGTTCTGGCAGGCACGACGGGTGCGATCACCGGTTCCGTCGTCGATCCCCAGTCTAATGCTCCCGTCGCCGGTGCACGCGTCACCGCGGCGAGCCCCTCGCAGTCCGTCACCACGACGACCGACGCGACGGGACGGTACTCGTTCATCTCGCTCAACCCCGATACGTACACCGTGTCGGTTGCCGCCACGTCGACGCGCGACGCGGCTTCGGTGAGCGGCGTGACGGTTCAGGCGGACCAAAACCTGACCGTTACCGTCCAGCAGCCCACCAAGCTCAAAGTGATCGGCGCCGTGACTTCGCGCGCGGCAGCAGCGCTGGTGAAGCCGGGTACGACGGCCGACGTCTACTCGATCAACGCCGTGACGCAGGACAAAGCGTCGGGCGTCGGCGGCGGCGGCAACCTGAACAGCGCGTGGTCGGCGATCACGACCGTTCCGGGCGTCTTCGTCGCGAACAACCAGGCCGGGTACATCGGCGCGGGCGCGACGATCAGCATCCGCGGCGGCGACTACGATCAGATCGGCTACGAGCTCGACGGTATTCCCGTCAACCGCGCCTTCGACAACTACCCCTCGGGGCCGCTGTCGTCGCTCGGCCAGCAGGAGCTTCAGGTATACACCGGCGCGACGCCGGCGAACTCCGAAGCCGAAGGTCTGTCGGGCTACATCAACCAGGTCATCCGCACCGGCACCGCGCCGGCTTCGCGCAACCTCGACCTGGCGATCGGCACGCCGATCATGTACAACAAGATCTCGTTCGAAGCGGGCGGCGCGAATCCGAACCGCACGTTCTCGTACTACCTCGGTGCCGGCGCCTACAACCAGAACTTCCGGTACTACGATCAGTACAACGGCGCCAGCCTGCAGCCCGTCTGGGGCGCGCCGCTGGAGAACTGCCCCGACGCGACGCAGATCGGGTGCCACGGTCCGCAGGGCCAAGACTACACGAACGGCGGCCAGTCGAACGCGTATGCCTGGGCGCTGGGCCCGTACAACGCGTTCAGCGGCTTCGTCCCGCAGATCCAAGACCGCGACACGGTCGTGAACCTGCACTTCGGGCTCCCGCGCAAGGACGGGAACCGCGACGACATCCAGTTCCTGTACGACAACAACTTCATCAACAACTTCGGCCCGACGTCGGTCAACGACCAGGGCGGCGCCGCGTTCATGGACTACATCGGCGCACCGCGCACGTACCTCGACGCGTTCAACTTCGCGGGCGCGCCGGTCGGAACGCTGCTGCCGGCGACGTACGCGGGCGGCGGCAACGTGCCGTACTTCTTCCCGGACAACGGCTACGGGCGGCCCTTCGGCTCCAACGTCCCGCCTGACCGGCGCGACGCGTTCGTCAACAACCAGGGGATCGTGAAGCTGCAGTACCAGCGCAACTTCGGAACCAACGCGTTCCTGCGCGTGTACGGCTACACGTACTACTCCGACTGGCTGCAGAACGGGCCGAACTCGGCGCAGCAGAACAACCTGGGTTTCGTTCCGCTGCAGTACCTGCTCGACAGCCACACCCGCGGTTTCAGCGCGAACTACTCGAACCAGTTGAACTCGCAGCACCTGCTCTCGGTGCAGGGCTCGTACGTCACCTCGACGACGCTGCGCGACAACAACAAGTCGATGTACAACGCGTTCTACGGATCGACGACCGACAACCAGTACACGCTGGTCGGTTTGCTCGTGGACTCGTCGAACCCGACCAACGGGCTCTGCTACCCGCCGGGCGGCGGCGCACCGGTGCCGTGCTACGTCTCGCAGACGAGCAGCAACTTCAACAAGGCCGCCGGCCACTTCACGATCGCGCAGGCGAACGGCGCCGGCGGCGGCGTGATCCCCGCCAGCGGAACCTGCGGCGGCGGCCCCTGCCGGTACATGGTCGTCGGTAACGGCGTCGCGGCCACCTACAACACGGTGACGCCGAAGTTCGCCGCGTTCTCGGTCACCGATCAGTGGAAGCCCACCGACCGGCTGAACATCAACCTAGGGCTGCGGCTCGACACCTTCACGTTCCAGGGCTCCGACACGACGAACGGCGGGGCAGCCCGCACGTTCTTCTACAACGCCTGGAACAACCAGTTCCCGACCGCGAAACAGTTCAACGTCTCGGCACAGTCGGAGACGTTCAGCGTGTGGCAGCCGCGTATCGGCATGACCTACACGGTGAACCCCTCGACGGTGCTGCGCGCCAGCTACGGCCGGTATGCGCAGGCGCCGAACAGTGCGTTCGAACAGTACAACTTCTTGCAGCCGCCGGCGCCGATCGGGCCCGACCTGGCGAACTTCCAGAAGTTCGGCATCGGCAACACGCCGATGCACGCGATTCGTCCTGAGATCTCGAACAACTACGACTTCTCGTTCGAGCACCAGTTCAAGGGCGACACCTCGGTCAAGCTGACGCCGTTCTTGCGCAAGACGCAGGATCAGATTCAGCAGTTCTTCCTCGACCAGCGGACCAACTTCGTCTCCGGCCTCAACATCGGCCGCCAGACGTCGGAAGGCTTCGAGCTCGAGATCGACAAGGGCGACTTCTCGCGCAACGGGTTGGCTGCTCGCCTCTCGTTCACGTACACGAACAGCTACGTGAACTACGGCAACTTGCCGAACGGCACGTCGATCATCTCGCCGATCAACGGCCAGATCGCCGGCTACAACGCGTTCACGCGCGCGGGCGGCGGCGCGCCGTGCTACTTCCCGACGATCACGAACGCCGGCGGAACGGTCCTCAATCCGGCGACCGCCGGGCTTGCGGATCCGGCGTGCGCGGCGGGTTCGGTCGCGAACCCGTACTACAATGCGCCCAAACAAGCGCTGCTCGATCCGAACGCCAACTTCCCGACCTTCGACACGTTCCCGGGCGGCCTGCCCGGCGGTGGCGGGTACACGACGTTCGGTGCGCCGTTCATCACGACGCTGCTCGTGCAGTACAAGCACGGTCCGCTCGCGATCACTCCGGCGCTCCAGTTCAACGGCGGCCAGCGCTACGGCGTCCCGCTCTCGACCTGGGGTATCGATCCCAGCGCCTGCACCACGACCCCGACGCAGAGCGCGACGCTCGGTGGCGGGACCGCCGGTGATCCGCGCTACGGCTACGGTGCCGCAGGCGGCGCGCCGTACAACGCGCTGGCTTGCGCGAACGCGGCGCTCTCGATTCCCGACGTCTTCACCAAGACGTTCGACGGCGTCGGCGGGTTCGTCGCTCCGAACTCCCTGCTGCTCCACACGCAGATCACGTACGACGTGAACAAGCGCGTGACGCTGGTCGGGAACTTCGCGAACATCATCAACCGCTGCTGGGGCGGGACGAAGGTTCCCTTCGCCGTGAACCGTGCCTGCGGCTACACCGCTCCGCCGCAGGCGGGCGGCGGTAACACGAACATCGGAAACGCGTACAACCCAGGCTGGGCTCTCCAGCCGCAGGTCGTGCAGCCGTACTTCCCGACGTTCCCGGGCTTCCCGTTCAACATGTACTTCGAGGCTCGGATCAAACTCTAGGTCTCGAAGCTCCTCGACGGGGAGAACACTGGCGGCTCCGCTTCGGCGGGGCCGCTTCTGTTTGGCCGACGAGGGGATCGTGGCTCGGGGTGCGGCGGAGCCGCACCCCTCCTGCGGAGATCGGACGTGGATCCGGGAGAAGAAAAACGCCCGCGGTTGGCGGGCGCTGGTGGGACGCTGCTCAGGCCCCGTTGGCGGGGGCCGCGCGATTAGAGGGCTTTCATCGGGGGATCCGGAGCTTTTGGCCGGTGTGGAGCTCGGCGCTCGGGAGGTGGTTGGTGGCGATGATTTGGTCGACCGTCGACTGGACGTCGCCGGTGGCGGGGGTCTTCGACTCGGCTAGGGTCCAGAGGGTCTGGCCGGGATGCACCGTGATCGTCGTGTAGGCGACCGGTGGGGCGGCGTGGACCGTGCTGGAGAGGGCCGGGAGCGTCACTGCCAGGCTGAGGCCGCCGAGGGCCACCAGCGGCATCAGGGTGAGTCTCCGTTTGGGCGTCCCGTACATGGTATCGCTTCTCTTTCCCCTAGATGTTGGGCCGAACGCTCGTTCGTCCACCATATGGTAGCAAGGCAGGTCCCGTTCCGTCAATGGGTTCGAACGTATGTTTGCTCTCTGGGCGCTTCTGTGGTAGGATGGCGCCAATCAATGCGGCATCGCCGGCCAAGCGGTGCCGACGGCAAGTGTCTCAGGGCGCTATGCCTACTGGGTGGCATTCTCAAGGAGGGTTCGATGGCCGAACGGGCCACGACGGAGAAGCAGCAGCGGATCCTCGACGTGATCCGCCAGTTCACGATCGAGCGCGGCTACCCGCCCTCGGTGCGGGAGATCGGCGAACGCGTCGGGCTCTCGTCGTCCTCGACGGTGCAGTCGCACCTCAAGACGCTCGAACGCCGCGGTCTCCTCAAACGCGATCCGACCAAGCCGCGCGCGCTCACGCAGCCGCGCAGCGACGACGATATGCCGAACGTCGAGTCCGCGACGCTCCCGCTCGTCGGCCGTGTCGCTGCCGGCGTCCCGATCACCGCGACGGAAAACCTGGAAGACCATTTCGTCCTCCCCGCCTCCTGGGTGCCGCGCACCGGCGGGTTCATGCTGCGGGTCAAGGGCGACTCGATGATCGACGCGGCGATCCTCGACGGCGACCTGATCGTCATCGAGCCGCGGCCGACCGCGAACAACGGCGAGATCGTGGTGGCGATGATCGACGGCGAGGCGACCGTCAAGCGCTTCTTTCACGAAGGCTCGCGGATCCGGCTCCAGCCGGAGAACGCCACCATGGCGCCAATCTACGCCGACGATGTCACCATCGTCGGCCGGGTCGAAGCCGTCATCCGCAAGCTCTGACCTGACCGACCTCGGCGTTCCGGCCGGCGACGGGCTCGTCGCGCGGCTGGAGCGCGCGGTGGCGCCGTACGCGCACCGGTTCGCCGAAGCGCCGGCGGTCCTCGCGCTGCGGGAATCGCTCCCGGTCGCGCTGGCAGCGGTCGCGGTGTCGATCGTGGTGATGCTCGTCGTGCAGCCGTTCGCGGGGTGGGCGGCGCTGGCGAAAGAACTGCGTGAGGCGATCGGCCCGGCGTTCTCGATCGCCTCCTTCGTTATGGTGGTCGTGCTCGCGCTGCGGCTCGCGCGGCGGCTCGGCTACGCGCCGGTGCCGATGCTAGGCTTCGCGCTGCTGACGTTCTGGCTGATGCTGCCGCGCCACGCGCTGCACGCGCTGGCAATGTTCGTGGCGACGCGCGGGGCCAGCGGATGGGGTGCGTTCGCATCGACGCTCGGCGCCAGCGGATTGTTCACCGCGATCGTCGTGTGCTTGGCGACGGCGGGCGCGATCGCGCTCGCGCGGCGACGGTACGGGCCGGTGCTGGGAACGATCGCCGGCGGCGTCGGCCTGGTGCTAATCGCGTGGGGTCTGTTCGCGCTGAATTTCTCGCTCGCCGGCGCGATCGCGGTCATCGTCGCGCCGCTGGCGACGCTCGGCGACAGCTTCACGGCGCTGATCGTGCTCACTGCGGTCGAGGCGGTGCTGTGGATTTTCGGGATCCACGGGCCGGCGCTGCTGGCGGCGCTCGTCGTCCCTGTGTACCTGCACCTGCAGCTGCAGAACACCGACGCGTTCGCGCATCATCACCCGCTCCCGCACATCGTCGTCGTCTCGACGTTCCTGTTCGTGTTTCCGGGCGGCGCCGGCGCGACGCTCCCGCTGATCCTGCTGCTCCTGCGCAGCCGGGTCCCGCGTTTGCGGGCGTTCGCGTACGCGACGATCCTGCCGTCGCTGATCAATGTGAACGAACCGGTGATCTTCGGGCTGCCGCTCGCGTACAATCCCGTGCTCGCGGTGCCGTTCGTCCTCGCACCAGTGGTGCTGGCGTGTACGACGTACGCGGCGATGGCGCTGGGTTTCGTCGCGCGGCCGGCGTTCTACATCCCGGCCACGATCCCGGCATTTCTGAACGCGTTCCTCGCGACGCTCGACTGGCGCGCCTGCGCGCTGATCGCCCTGAACCTCGTCGTCGCCGGCGCGATCTGGTTCCCATTCGTCCGCGTCTACGAGCGTACCGTCGTGGCGCGCGCGGCGACTACGGCGCGCGCGGCGAGCGCAGCGAGCGGGTAGCCGGCGTGACGACGATCGACACGCTGCTCGGCGATCTCGAGGTCGACGCACGCGTCCGCGAAGCGGCGGAGCGCGCCGCGCCATGGCTCGAGCGGCGCGATCCGCGCACGACGGCCGTTCGCGCGCGCGTGCTGCGCGCGTTTCTCGACGAAGGAATCGCCGAGAGCGATCTCGCCGGCACATTCGGCTACGGCTACGACGATCCGGCGCGGGAACGCTACGAGTCGCTGCTGGCCCGCGTCCTCGGCGCCGAGCGCGTCCTGGCGCGGCTCTCGATCGTCAGCGGGACGCACGCGATCGTCGCGGCCCTCGACGCGCTGCTTCCGCCCGGCGAGACGCTGATGGCGGCGAACGGCCCGCCGTACGACACCCTCCGCCACGCCATCGCGACGGCGCCATACTCCCTTGTCTCCCGCGGCATTCGTTATGCCGAGGTCGCGCGCACACCGTCCGGCGAGACGGATCTCGCCGCGCTCGGCGAAGCCGTTCGCGAAACACGACCGGCGGTCGTCTTCGTGCAGCGCTCGCGCGGATACGCCGTGCGGCGTTCGCTCTCGATCGAAGCGATCGCGGCCGTCGCCGACGTGGCGCGCGAGGCGCATCGCGATGCGGTCATCTTCGTCGACAACTGCTACGGCGAACTCGTCGAAGAGCGGGAGCCGCTCGCGGTGGGTGCCGACGTGATCGCCGGCTCGCTGATCAAGAACCTCGGTGGCGGATTGGCGCCTACAGGCGGTTATCTCGCGGGGCGCGCGCAGTTGCTAGAGCGGATCGCGGCGCGCGTGTTCGCGCCCGGGATCGGTGCGGGTTTGGGGCCGACGCTCGGTTTCGGACGCGCGCTGGTGCAAGGTCTGTTTTACGCACCCCTGGTCGTCGCGGAGACGCTGCGTGGTCTCGACTTCGCGGCGGCGCTCTTCGCGGAGCTAGGCTTCGCCGTCGATCCGGCGCCGGGCGACGCGCGCACCGACATCGTGCAGGCGATTCGGCTCGGCTCGCGCGAGCGCTTGATCGCGTTCGCACGCGGGCTGCAGCGCGCGATGCCGGTCAACGCGCGCTTCGCGCCGGAACCCGGTCCGGTTCCGGGCTACGTCGATCCCGTCATCATGTCGAGCGGGGCGTTCATCAGCGGCGCGACGATCGAGCTCTCGTGCGACGCGCCGCTGCGCGAACCGTTCGAGGTCTACGTGCAAGGCGGCGTGGCTGCCGAGCACACCGCACTTGGCGCGATTCTCGCCGCGAGCGCGGTCACCGTATCACATCGCGCGTAGTTGAAGCGTGTCACATCTGGGGCGGGCACTCCACTACCAAGTAGATCGCGTTCCCGAAATCGCTCGACGCGGTCACTCCCAGAAAATTACGCTGTGAGCGATAAACGCAAAGCACCCCCGAGCAGCCCTTGGTCGGAAGCTCAAGTCTGCGATAGTACTCCTCGTCGTAATGTTCGTAGAAGAGGTCGTTCTTCATAAGGATGAGCGATGGTGGTTCTCGCTTCATGCCAGCCTTGAGCCAATAATGTGGCTTCCAAAGACGAATGTGATCGGTCGGCTTTAGCGGTAATGCTACTATCGCTTGCCGGACGCCGTGCAGGTTCGCATACCTTGGAATTGCCGACGTGACTTCACTGAGAAGTTCGCGAGAGAGGACAGCTAGCTCGACACCGTCGCGTACGCGTTCCCAGGGCGCTATCAAATAGTCGAATTGAATGTCGTCGGTGGACCGCGCAGGGTCGCTAAACGCGGACTCCTTCAGCCAATCGTCCAGCGATACCTGGTAGGAATCGGCGCTCCAACGCATGTCGGTCTCCATCGGATATGCTATCACCCTGCCGTCAATAGCGCCTTGTATGCGACAACCGCTGCAAAGAAACCGTTGTCGCAGGCTTACAAAAGATCGGGAGGCGACCGAGTGACCGCCGAGCACGCCGCGCTCGGCGCGATGGTGGCGGCGAGCGCGGTCGTGCGGCTGTGAGAAGTCGCTAGCGCGCTACTCGCAGCATCCGCCGGTCAGCGGTGCGCCCTTGCAGAGGAACGTGTATTGGGTACAGCCGATTTTTGTGGCGGCGAAGGAGCCGCGGTCGTGGTCGGTGCCGGCGGGCTCTTCGCGCAGGTCGAGGTCGTCGAAACGTGAGTCGGTGTGCATCGTGGTCTCCTAGTTCAGTGCGGGCGGACAGGTGCAGCACACGCGGGTGCAGTGCACCGTCGCGGTACAGATTTCGGTGATCCCGCTGCTGCCGAGCAGCGGAAGCCGCTCGGAGTCGCCGCGGGCGGGCTCCTCGCGAAGATCCAGGTCGTCGAAACGAGATTCGGTCGGCATGCTGACGTCCTTTCGATTGGGTTATGTTGGCGAGTGGGAAAGCAGCCCGAACAGCCGCAGCCAGCGCTGCTCCTGCGCGGTTGCCGCGTCGATGAGAAATTGCGCGATCCCGAGCGTACCGTCGAGAAAGCGCGCGTTGTCGGTGAGCACGCTCGTCCCCGGGTCCAGCGTGCGGTAGCCGAGCGGCGCATTCGGATCGAACTCGTCGAGCACGGTGTGCGCGAGGCGCTCGGCGTGCCCTCGCAACCGCAGGTCGTCGGGGAATCGCGCGGCAAGCATCGCGACGCCGCTGCGCCCGTGACAGAGCGCGGCGTCCCAGCGGTCCTCGGCGCGATCGTCGAGCACGTCGCGCAGCGCGCCGCGCGCGAGCGCGTACAACGCGTGGTCGTCGTCGAGCAGCGCGCGGTCGGCGAGCACCGCGGCGACACCGGCGGTTTGATAGCACCACGCGCGACGCGGCGAGGGGCGGTCGTCGCGCCGCCAGACGGCGTTCCAGCGCCGTTCGCCGTCGACTTCGTGCGAGCACTCGAGGAGAAAATCGACGTAGCGGCGCGCGAGCTCGCGGTCGCCCGGAAGCGCGGCGTTCAACGCCGCGAGAACCCCGGGGACACCGTGCGCGACGCCGAGGTTCACGCTCGCGGCGACGTGCGGTTCGTCGCGCGCCTTCAGCGTTTCGGCCTGGCCGATGAAATCGCGCGCGAACGCGCGCAGGTCGTCGTGGATCTCCGGCACATCGTCGCCTAGCGCGATCGCACGGCCCGCGAGCCCGGTGATCAGGTCGAACGTCTCCGGAACGAGGAAGTCGGCCGGCTTCGGATCGTGCAGCGACGCCGCGAGCGCTTGGCGGAGGCGTCCGCGCGCGGCGGCAAGCGCGGTCGACGCGCCGTCCGGATCGACCGCCTCGATCGCGACGAGAAGTCCCGCTGCGCCGTCGTACAAACCCAACCGGTCGGGCGCGAAGACGAGCGCTTCGCGCAGCACCTCGCGCACCGTGTCCTCGCCGAGCCGCCCGGCGCGCGCGAGCGCCTCGGCGACGACGACCGCGCCGCCGTAGCGCGCAATCGACTCCGGCGCTCCGGGCTCCGCCGCCAAGCGCGGGAGCGCGGCGTTGAATATCCGTTCGGCGATCTCGAGCGCGCGCGCCGCGTCGGCTTCGTTCAACAGCGGCGCGTGCGTCCGCGTCGCTCCGCGCGCGATCATGCGCTGCGCCGTCCGCGGCGCGCAAAGAGAGCCTTCCACAAGATCGTTCGCATCGTGCGCTCTTCGTCGACGGAGACCCCGCGCCGGTTGAGGTGCATGTGCAGCAAGCTGTCGACGAGCTCCAACCACTGCTCCTCGTCCCCGCATTGCGCCGCCAGCACGCGCGCGAGCGGCGTGATCTGCGCGTCCTCCGCCGGCGCGAGCCGCGCCAGGGCGCGCAGCGCTTCGGACTCGTCCTTTGACGCGCGCGCGGCCTTGGGCCGCCGCGCGTCGACGTAGTGCTCGCGTTCGGACTCGGTCGTCAGCGCGTCGAAGAACGCCAGCAGCGGAAGCCCGACCGCTTCTATTCGCTCGCGCCCGGTGAGAACGTCGATTGCGCGATCGCGCAACGCGGCGGCGCTGTCGAGGTGGAAGATCCGCTCGCAGAGCTCGATTCCGGAAGCGCCGCCGTAGCGCTCGAGCTCGCGCTCGTACGTCGCCAGCGCGAAGCGGTTCACCACGCCCGACGAGGCGAGCTGGTCGGCGAACGCGAGCGCGCGCTCGCGCAGCGCCGCGTCGTCGCCGGCCGAGTGCAGGCGGAAGCGCACGTGCTGGTCGGGATCGCGGTAGAGGATGTAGAACCAATGCGTCGCCAAGCCGCTCGCGATCATCTCGTCGGCGAACTGCAGCAGCCGCGGTGCAATTTCGGAGCGGAACTCGCGGTCGTTCGCGTACAGCTTCAGATAGCACCAGCCGGAGGCGGGGGTGCGCGTGCGCGCGCTCTCGTCGACCGGCAGCGGCGAGCGTTTCATCGGCTTCTGCTCGCTCGTCGCTCGCACCGACGCGACGTACTCGCCGCAGTACCGCGCGCCGTGCGCGTCGCGCAGCCACAGCTCCTCGTCCTCGACGAAGGCTTCGGTCAACTGCACCACCTCGTCGGGTTTGCGGCCGCGGACCTGATCGCGCAACAGCGTTTCGCCGGCCTCCGCCCAGGTGTCGATCGCGAGCACGTTGTCGAACTCGCCGAGCAGGACGTAGCGCGCGATCCCGCGCTCGCGCGCGACGACCGCGAGCGGAGTCTCGCGCAGCTCGGCGAGCGGAACGGTCCACGTCGCGCGGCGCAGGATCACGCGCCCGAGACGAATCCGCGGGACGAACGGGAGCATCGCCAGCTCGCCGATGTCGAACGAGCCGGGGACGTGGCCTTTGTCCCGCGCGACCAGCGCGAAGAAGCGCGCCAGCGGCGGGGCGAGCTGCGCGTTGAACGCGTGCGGCCACACCGGCTGGACGCGCCGGCCGCGCGAGCGCGACCACAGAATGATCCGCTCGTCGCCGATCCCCACCAAGAGATCGTCGAGCGCCACCGCGTCGAGCCCGGTCGCGTACGCGTTGATCGGCAAAATCGCTTCGGCGACGACGGGGTGCGCGATCACGTTGCCGCTGCGCGTGCGCTCGGGGACGAACAGCGGCTCGCCCGTCAGCGCACCGGGCGGGGCTTCGGTCGCGACGACCTCGCGCAGCTTCGCGTTGAACGCGTCGTTCTGATACTTTGCGAACCGCCCGGTCGTCATCCCGGCGCAGTAGGTCGCGACGAGCGACGACGAGACGATACGGTAGTCGCCGGCGGCGGCCGCCTCGAACGAGGGCGCCAGGATGTGAAAACCGAGCTCGAGCGAGCGCGGTAGTGGATCGGGGAGATCGGCCCGAATCGCCTCCCAGTCGCCGTCGGTCAGCGCGATCTCGTCCCGGCCGGCGTGGAGCGCCGCGCCGATCAGCGCCGCGACGCGCGCGCGGCGCGCGATCTGAACTTGCGGCCGTTCGGTGTCGAACTTCTTGGGGATCCCGATCCCGTGCGGACCGACCAGCTCCAGCAGCGGAACGAGCCGCTCTCCCGACTCGTAGCGCTCGAAGAAGCGCTGGCGGTACGCGTCGAGATGCGCGCGCATCCCGGAGCGAACGAGTACGTCCGCGAGCCGCAGCACGTCGCCGCGCACGCTCTCCGGGATCGCGAGCGGCGCGTGGGTGAGATCGTGAAAAACCGGGTGCGCGACGTCGCTCGGACCGAGCTCTTTGAGTTTCGCGACGGTCGCGTCGAGCGCGCCGACGTCGAGGACGCCCCGCCGCGGCCCGGTCGACGCGCGCAGCGCGTCGACGAGCGGCGACAGCGCGGGTTGCGCGCTCGCGTGCTCGGCGAGCCGTTCGGTGGCGTCGTCGAGCGGTGCGGGGCGGTGCGCCGCGATCAGAAACCGCGCATCGACGAGCTTGCGCAGCAACGAGCGCGCGCGCTCGTTATCCACCGAGAACGTTTCGGCGAGCCCGCGCGCCAGCTCGCCGGTCGAACAGCCGGCGCGCGCGCGCTCGAGGGCGAACGAAACCGGCGGCGTCGCAGCGATGGTAACGCTGCGGTACTGCGTCGCGTCGCCGTCGACGACGACCTTGCGCTCGTCGAGCAGCGCGAAGCGCGGCCCTTCGCGGCGCAGCGCGGTCGCGGTCGCGACGATCACGTCCTGCCCGTCGGTGAGTGCGCGCTCCGTCAGCGCGTCGACCGCGCCGACCAGCCATTCGTGATCGACGTTCGCCTGCACGATGCGCTCCGCGGCGTCATCGACGCGCCGTTCGCGCTCGGGATCGAACTCGGCGTAGCCGACGGAGGCGAAGGCGCCGAAGGGAGTTGTGCGCGTTGCCATCCTGACCGCGTACGCGAGCAGCCGCGTCACGGCGCGCTCCTCGAGCGGCTCGCCGGCGAGCACGCGGTCGACGACCGGTCGCAGCCCGGCGCTCGCGATCACGATCGCGGCGCGAAATGTCTCGTCCGCGCGGAGCAACGCTTCAAGTCGGGCGCGCCAATCGGGCGCCGCGAGCAGCGCGCGCGCCCGTTCCGCCGGCCACGCCGGAACGCGCCCCAGCGTGAGCTCGTCGACGATCGCGAACGGCGGCGCGGCCGCTTGCGCGGCGGGCTTGGCGGCGCGCTGTTGCCGCGGCTCGCGTTCCGGCGCGATCATCGTGGGGCGCCGCCCGGGAGCAGTCCCAGCAGCGGGAGCCAGCGGCGTTCCGACGGCGCCGCCGCTTCGATCAGAAACATCGCGATCCCGAGCGCGGCGTCGAGAAACTGCGGACGGTCCTCGGGCTCGAGCTGAATCAAGTTCATCGCGCGGTAGCCGAACGGCGCGGCGTCGTCGTGCGCGTTCAGCACGTCGTTCGCGAGCCCGCGCGCCGCTTCGGCGAACCGCTCGCCGGCGGTGTGAACGCGCGAGTAGATCAGCGCGACGCCGCTGCGCCCGTGGCAGAGCGCGTCGTCCCAGTGCGGGATGTCCAGCTCGTGCAGGGTCCCCTCGAGCGCGGCGAGCGCGAGCGCGCGCAGCGCGTCGTCGCCGTCGAGCACCGCGCGGTCGTGCAGCACGCTCGCGACGCCGACGGTCTGATAGCACCACGCTCGGCGCGGCGCCGGAGCGCGCTCGCGGTCCCAGGTGGCCCCCCAGCGATGCACGCCGTTCGCGACGTGCGCACTCGAGAGGATCAGCTCGACGTAGCGTTGCGCGAGCGCGCGCTCACCGGGAAGCGAGAGGTTGAGCGCGGCGAGGATCCCCGGGACGCCGTGCGCGACGCCGAGGTCGATCCGCGCGCGCTCCGGATCGGGATCGGCGAGGCGCGCTTCGAAACGGTCGGCGAGCGCCGCGAAGCGCGCGGACACGTGCGAGACGACGCCGGCGGGCGCGTCGCGAAGCGCGATCAGCTTTCCGGCCGCGCCGCTGATCAGGTCGTACGCGCTGCGATCGAACGGATCGAGCTCATCGAGCTGGAGCAAGTCGGCGGCGATCGCCGCGCGCAGGGCGGCGCGCGGACGTGCAAAGCTGCTGCCGTCAGGGTCGAGCGCGTCGAGCACGACGAGCAGCCCGGCGCGACCGTCGTACAGCCCGCGGCGATCGGGCGCAGTTACCAGCGCGCGCCGCAGCGCCTCGCGCAGCGACGGTTCCGGCTCGCGTCCGGCTCGCGTCAGCGCGTCCGCGACGAGAACGCAGCCGCCGAACGCACCGATCGACTCCGGGACCGCGGCCAAATGCTCTTCGGTCCAGCGCCAGCCGCGCTCGAAGATCCGCTCCGCGATCGCGAGCGCGCGTTCGGCGCCGGTCGCGTCCAGCAGCGGAGACACTCCACTCGTCAGGTACACCCTCACCTCGTTCCGCCGGCGCGTGCCGGGACGTGCCTGTTCGGAGATTCGACGGCGATCTTCCCGCTAGCCGTGCCCCCTCAGCAGCATGATGTGAGGTGTGTCAGGTCCCTCGCTCGGCGTCTCCGTCGTCGGGGCTGTCCTCGCCCATGAAACCGTAGAAATAGTAGATCGAACCGTCGTCGGTCTCGATCGCGATCCGCGTCTCCTCGAGCTGCGCCGAGACGATGCGCCGTCCGACCATGGCGCCTAGCAGCTCCTGCGCCTGCATGAACTCGGCGGCGCGGAGCGCTTCGGGCTCGATCTCGAGGAGATTGTCGTCTCGATTCACCAGTGCGCGCTTCCTGTGGAGAGGACCGGCCGTCCGCACCGCGCGAAGGCGGTCCGGCGATGTACGTCCTGGAGGTGATGAGCGGTCCGCTCGACGGCAAGACGTGGGGTTTCGAGCGGGAGATCACCATCGGTCGTGACGACGCGGTCGCTACCGCCTGTATCACGATCGACCGGTATATTTCCCGAAAGCACGCACGACTCTTCGAAGAGGAGGACGGGAGGCTACGGTTGGCCGACTTGGCGAGCCGGAACGGGACGCGCGTCGGGGGACGCGCTCTTGGCGATCCGGAGCCGATCGACCTCGGACAGGCCTTCGTCGTCGGCCGGACGACCCTTCGCGTGATCCGGAATTAATATGCGGATCACACGCGACCCGGCGGAGGCTCGCGACGCGCTCCGGACCGCCGAACGGCCGCTGGGTCTGGTCCCCACGATGGGCGCCCTTCACACCGGGCACCTGGCGCTGGTCGCCCGCGCGCGCGCCGAGTGCCGCACCGTCGCCGCGTCGGTCTTCGTGAACCCGCTGCAGTTCGGGCCGAACGAGGACTTCGAGCGCTACCCGCGCGCCTTCGACGGCGACGTCGCCGCGCTGCACGACGCCGGAGTCGACGTGATCTACGCGCCGGACGTCGCGACGATGTACCCGCCCGGGTTCGCGACGCGGGTCGACCCCGGGCCGGTCGCCGAGCGCTACGAGGGCGCGCTCCGGCCCGGTCACTTCACCGGCGTCGCGACGGTCTGCGTGAAGCTGTTCGCCACCACCGGCGCCGACCGCGTCTACTTCGGCGCCAAGGACGCCCAGCAAGTCGCCGTGCTGCGGCGGGTCATAGCGGATCTGAATTTGCCGGTCGAGCTGGTCGTCGTGCCGACGGTCCGCGAGCCGGACGGGCTGGCGCTCTCGAGCCGCAACGTCTACCTCGACCCCGAGCAGCGCGCCGCCGCGCCCGGGATCCATCGCGCGTTGGACGCGATCGTCCGCGCGGTTCGTGCCGGCGAGACCGACCGCGCGCGGATCGTCGAGCGCGGCCGTGCCGAGCTCGGCGCGGCGCCGCTGCGCGAGGCGTACCTCGACGTCGTCGATCCCGCGACGTTCGAACCGGCGCCGGCCGTGGCGCCGCCGGCGCTGGCGATCGCGAGCGCGTGGCTCGGCACGACGCGGCTGATCGACAACGAGCCGATCGAGGCGGCGCCGTGAACGGGCGGCGCGTCCTGCTCGGCGTGACCGGCGGGATCGCCGCGTACAAAGCGGCCGCGCTCGCAAGCCGGCTGGTGCAGAACGGCGCCGTCCTCGACGTCGTGCTCACCGCCGATGCGTCGCGGTTCGTCGGCGCGGCGACCTTCGCCGGGCTCGCGCGGCGCCCGGTCTACACCTCGCTGTGGGAGCGGGTCGAAGAAATCCCACACATCGCGCTGGCACGCGAGAACGACGTCGTCGCGATCGTTCCCGCAACGGCGAACACGATCGCGAAGCTCGCGCTCGGAATCGCCGACGATCTGCTCACGAACGTCGCGCTCGCGACGCGCGCGCCGCTGGTGATCGCGCCGGCGATGAACACGGCGATGCTCGAGCACGAGGCGACGCGCGCGAACATCGCGGCGCTGCGCGCGCGCGGCGCGACGATCGTCGATCCCGGCGTCGGTTTTCTCGCCGAGCGCGAGCACGGCGCCGGACGGCTCGCCGACGAAGACGTGCTCGTCGCAGCGATCGAAGCCGCGCTGCGGCGCACGCGTGACCTCGCCGGCGAACGCGTGCTGATCACCGCCGGACCGACGCGCGAGCCGCTCGACCCTGTGCGCTTTCTCTCGAACGCGGCAAGCGGCACGCAGGGGATCGAGCTGGCGCGCGAGGCGCTCGCGCGCGGGGCAGAGGTCGATCTGGTGCTTGGACCGACGCCGCTCGATCCGCCGGCGGGGGCTCGCACCGTGCGCGTGACGACGGCGCGCGAGATGGACGCGGCGGTGCGCGAGCGCGCCGGCGAGGCGACGATCGCGATCGCGACCGCCGCGGTCGCCGACTGGCGCCCGGCGAGCGTGCACGAGCACAAGGTGAAGAAGACCGACGCTCCGCAGAGCATCGAGCTCGAGCGCAACCCCGACATCCTCGAAAATCTCGGCGCGAACAAGAACGGGATGTTCTTGGTCGGCTTCGCGGCCGAGACGCAGGCGCTCGAAGCGAACGCGCGCGAGAAGCTGGCGCGCAAGCACCTCGACGCGATCGCGGTCAACGACGTGCGCGGCGAGCGCGGCTTCGGCCATGTCGACAACGCGCTGGTCCTGTTGTGGGGCGGCGGCGGACGGAAGGATTTGGGCAGCGGCTCGAAACGCGAGCTCGCCGCGCGACTCTTCGATGCGATCCTCGAGCTGAAGAACGCGCGCTAGCCCATGCTTCTTTGCATCGATGTCGGAAACACCGAGACGAAGCTCGGCGCGTTCGATGCGTCCGGGGCGATCGTCGGGACGTGGCGCGTGACGACGGCACGGCGCCGCACCGCCGATGAGTACGGCGTGCTGTTCGCGGCGTTCTTCAACGCGGCGAGGTTTCCGATCGGCGACGTCGAGTCGATCGTCGTCTCGTCGGTCGTCCCGGTCGTCGATCGGCCGCTCGCCGAAGGCTGCGAGAAGTACTTCGGTGTGCGCGCGACGTTCTTCACCGCCGCGAGGCAGCGTTCGATCGCGATACGCACCGATCGCCCTGCCGAGGTCGGGAGCGATCTGATCGCCGGCGCGATCGGCGCGGTCGCGTTCGTCGGCGCGCCGGCGATCGTGGTCAACTTCGGGACGGCAACAACGTACGGCGCGGTCGACGCCGACGGCGCGTACGCCGGCGTCGCGATCGCGACCGGGCTGCAGGTCGCGCTCGACGCGCTCGTCGGGCGCACGGCGAAGCTGCCGCAGGTCGCGCTGATCGCGCCGGGGACGCCGGTCGGGCGCGACACCGTCACCTCGATCCAGGCCGGGCTCGTCTACGGCGCGGTCGGACAGACCGAAGAGCTGGTGCGGCGGATCCGCGAGGTGGTCGGCGAGCGCGCGCGGGTGATCGCCTCGGGCGGCTTGGCCTCCGTCGTCGCCGCGGAGACGAGCGTCATCGAGCGCGTCGAGCCGCACCTCGTGCTGCACGGCTTGCGCGTCGACCACCTGAACGCAGAGCGCCGCTGAGCAACCTACGTATTATATAGGAGGACCGGAGACCGTTCTCCTGAAGATTTAGGAGATTCGTCTTCTGGAGGCTCGCCGTGCACGTTGCCCGCTGGTTCGTTCGTCTCTCCGCGCTGGTCGCGGCGCTCGCGCTGTTTGCCGGCGGCCAGGTGCGGCTCGACGCCGCCGTCGCGCCGATCCCTGCCCCGATCGACCCCGCCAACCGCGACGCGACCTGCCCGGCCTGCCGGGACTTCTATCAGTTCGCGAACGGCGGCTGGCTCAAGGCCCACCCGATCCCCGGCGACCACGTGACCTGGAGCCACTGGGACCAGCTCGACGAGGACAACCTCCAAGCGCTGCGCCGCGGGCTCGAGACCGCAGCGGCGTCGCACGCCGCGCCCGGGACGCGCGATCAGAAGCTCGGTGACTTCTACGCCGCCTGCACCGACGAAAGCGCGATCGAAGCGAAGGGCGCGACGCCGCTCGAGCCGGGACTGGCTCGAATCGACGCGGTGAGCGATCTCCCCGGGCTGGTCGCGCTGGTCGGCCGGCTGCATCACGATGCGGCCTCCGGCGGCGCGTTCTTCGCGTACGGCTCCGAGCCCGCACCGACCGATTCCGCGCGCACCGTCGGCGAACTCGGGCAAGGCGGGCTCTCGCTCCCGGAGCGCGACTACTACACGCGCACCGACGCGAAGTCGAAACAGCTTCGCGACGACTTCGCCGCGCACGTCGCGCGCATGATGCAGCTCGTCGGCGAGGACGCGACGCGCTCGGCTGCCGACGCGCAGACGGTGCTGAAAGTCGAGACCGCGCTCGCCGGCGTCTCGCTGCCGAAGGCGCAGTTGCGCGATCCGAAGGTCACGACGAACCCGTACAGCGTCGCGAAGCTCGCGACGCTCGGAACGGCGATCTCGTGGCCGCAATACCTCGACACCGTTCGTTCGGCGCGGTCGACGATCAACGTCGACGAGCCGTCGTTCTTCCGCGGTCTCGACACGATCCTCAAGACGACGCCGACCGGCGATCTGAAGACCTACATGCGCTGGCACTACGTGAACGCGTACGCGCCCGCGCTCTCAAAAGCGTTCGTCGACGAGAACTTCGCCTGGTCGCAGAAGCTCTTCGGGCTCAAGACGCTCGAGCCGCGCTGGAAGCGCTGCATTCGCACCGTCGACGGCTCGATGGACGAGCTGCTCGGGCAGATGTTCGTCGCCGAGCGGTTCCCGCCGTCGGCGAAGGCGCACGCCGAAACAATGGTGCGCAACCTGCGCGCGGCATACCGCACCGACATCGCCGGGCTGAGCTGGATGACGCCCGCGACGAAAACGCGCGCGGAAGAGAAGCTCGCCGCCATCGTGCAGAAGATCGGCTATCCGAACAAATGGCGCGACTACTCGTCGCTGACGATCGCACGCGACGACTACCTCGGCGACGTGCAGCGCGCGCGCGCGTTCTCGGCCGCCTACGACATCAAGAAGATCGGCAAGCCGACGAACCGCGCCGAGTGGGGGTTGCCGCCGCAGCTCATCAACGCGCAGTACGACCCGACGAATAACGACATCACGTTTCCCGCGGCGATACTGCTCCCGCCGTTCTTCTCGGCCTCGAACGACGACGCGCTGAACTACGGCGCGATCGGCGCGGTGATCGGCCACGAGATGACGCACGGCTTCGACGACAACGGCCGACTTTACGACAAGGTCGGGAACCTGCGCGACTGGTGGACGCCGGCCGACGCGAAGCAGTTCACCGCACGCGCGGCGTGCGTGACGAAGCAGTACGGCAAGATGGAAGCGGCGCCGGGCGTGCTGCAGAACGGCCCGCTGGTGACCGGCGAGTCGATCGCCGATCTCGGCGGCTTGCGGATCGCGTACAACGCGTACGAGAAGTCGCTGGCCGGAAAGCCGCGCGTCTCGATCAACGGCTACACGCCGGAACAGCGCTTCTTCCTGGCGTTCGCGACGGTGTGGGCGGAGAACGAGACGCCGGAGTTCGCGCGCTTCCTCGGCCAGAGCAACGAGCACCCGATCGGGCGCAACCGCGTGGTCGGGACGCTGTGGAACATGCCGGAGTTCGCGCGCGCGTTCCACTGCACCGGCGCCGACAAGATGGTCAAGCCGGCCGCGAAGATCTGCACGATCTGGTGAGTCACGCGCGCTAGAGCGTGCGGGCGAAGAAGGTCAGCGTGCGTGTCCAGGCGTCGGCGGCCGCGCGCGCGTTCGCCGGCGCGTTGCCGCCGAGCTGCAGCTTCATGCGTCCCGCCGAGACGACGTCCGGCGAAGGGCGCCCGCCGAGCTCGAGCATGTGGCCGGCGTCGGGCTCCGTCGCGACCTGATCGCGGCCGTCGAGATGCGCCGCGTGGCGGCGTTGCGCGATCGCCTTGCATGCGCCGGTGCTGTCCCATTCGCGGTCGTCGTCGCCGGCGACGCACAAGATCGGGCCGGCGATGCGCTCGACCGGGATCGTCGCGCCCGCGACGCTCGCCGGTGACGCGCTCGCGAGCGAGGCGTCGTAGATCTGGCGCAGCGCGTACGTTCCGCCGCTTTCGTAGGCCCGCTGGAAGTTCGCGAGCGCGCCGCGGTCGGCCGGCACGAACGGCAGCGACGCGTTGTTCGCCGTCCACGACGAATGATCCGAACGGTTGTCGTACGTCGGGGCGAACCAGACGTACGCGCTCGGCGAGATCACCGCGACCGATTTGATGCGCGCGTCGCGCGCGGCGGCGATCAGCGCGAGTTCGGCGCCTTTCGATGCGCCGGCGATTCCGATCCGCGTCGGGTCGACGTCGGCGCGCCGGCTCAGCCAGTCGAGCGCGCGGGTGACCGTCTCGACCGGGATCTCCTCGACGGCCTGGGGGAGCGGGGCGGTGCCGAAGTAGGCCAGCGAGAGCGTGGCGTAGCCTTGCAGCGTGAGACCGCCGCCGGGCACCCCGCCCTCCATCCCGCCGAGCACAATCACGGCGGGATGCCGTGCCTCGTCATCGGGGACGACGTAGGTCGCGACCAGCGGGTTCTCGTGCAGGTCGATGCGGATCGGCTGGCCGGGGTGCCGGACGGGCGCGGCGGCCGCGATCAGCGCCGAGAAGGCCAGCGCGGCGAGCATGAGCGATGGTCCGCACGGCGACCGCCCGCCACCTGCCAAGGAAGGTGGGCACGCGCGGGGTCGGCGTGGTACACTCCTTGGTCGTGACCCCAACCGTGGCCCCGCTGAAGATCGGTCCCGTCGAGGTTTGGCCCCCCATCGTGCTCGCGCCGATGTCGGGGGTGACGAACCGCACCCTGCGCGCGCTCTACAAGCCGTTCGGGTTCGGGCTGACCGTCACCGAGTTCGTCTCCTCGAACGCGCTGCAGTACGGCAACAAGCGAACGATGGAGATGATCGACCAGCACGGCGTCGAGAAGCCCGTCTCGACGCAGCTCTGGGGGAACGATCCCGCGCTGATGGCGCTGGCCGCGAAGGTCGTGCGCGAGTGCGGCGCCGACATCGTCGACATCAACTTCGGCTGCCCCGCGCCCAAGGTGACGAAGACCGAAGGCGGGAGCGCGTGCCTGCGCGACGTCGACCGCTGCGAAGCGATCATGAAGGCCGTCGTCGACGCGGTCGACTGTCCGGTGACGATGAAGATGCGGCTCGGCTGGACCGAGAGCGAGCTCGTCTTCGTCGAGGTCGCGAAGCGCGCGCAAGCGGTCGGCGTGCAAGCGCTGACGCTGCACGCGCGGACCGCGCGGCAATTCTACAAAGGCAACGCCGACTGGTCGAAGATCGCGGAACTGAAGCGCGCGGTCGACATCCCGGTGATCGGGAACGGCGACCTCGGCGATCCGTACGATGCGATGCGCCGGATGCGCGAGAGCGGCGTCGACGCGGTGATGCTCGGTCGCGCGACGCTCGGGAACCCGTGGCTCGTCTCGCGGCTGCGCGCGCTGATGGAAGGTCGCGAGCCGGCCGCGACGCCGGAAGCGCCGGAGCGGCTGCGTTACGCCGTGCACCACTACCACACGATGGTCGACGAATGGGGCGAGCAGCGCGCGGTTCCGCAGATGCGCAAGCACCTCGGCTACTACCTGAAGGGCTTCCCCGGCGCGAGCGCGCTGCGCGAGAAGCTCATGCGCACCGAGACGGCGGCGGAGACGCTGGCGGTGCTCGAAAACACGATCGCGCAGCTGGAAGCGAGCGCGCCCGAACTGGCCGTCGCGTGAAGGCGGCGGTCCCTGCGGGAGAGGCGGAGCTGTACGGCGCCGCTTCACCGGCCGCGCTGTTCGACGAGGTCGCGGAGAACTATCGCGCGCACCTGAACCCGCCGCTGGCGCGCGTGATGAAGCTGTCGGGTTCGCCGGTCGAAGTATCCGCGGAAGGCTGCACGATCACCGACCACACCGGAAAGACGTATCTCGACTTCGCCGGCGGGTACGGCGTCTTCACGCTGGGCCATCGCCATCCGCGCGTCGTCGCGGCGGTGAAGGAGCAACTCGACCGCATCGCGCTCTCGGGCCGCACGATGTTCAACCCGCTGATGGGCCGGCTCGCGAAGCGGCTCGCCGAGATCACGCCGGGCGATCTGTCGATCTCGTTCTTCGCGAACAGCGGAACCGAGGCGGTAGAGGGCGCCCTGAAGCTCGCGCGCGCGGCGACAAAGCGTCCGGCGATCGTCGCGACCGAGGCGGCGTTTCACGGCAAGACGCTCGGCGCGCTCTCGGCGAGCGGGCGCGACGCGTTTCGGGATCCGTTCAGCCCGCTGCTCGCCGACGTTCGACGCGTCCCGTTCGGCGACGCCGTCGCGTTGCGCGACGCCGTCGACGAGAGCACGGCGGCGGTGATCGTCGAGCCGATCCAAGGCGAAGGCGGCGTGAACGTTCCGCCCGACGGCTATCTGCGCGACGTCCGCGCGATCTGTGACGAGCACGGCGCGGTGATGATCGCGGACGAAGTGCAGACCGGACTCGGCCGCTGCGGCGCGCTGTTCGCCTGCGACCGCGAAGGCGTCGTACCCGACGTGATGACGCTGGCGAAAGGGCTTTCCGGCGGCGTCGTGCCGATCGGCGCCTATGTGGCGCGCCCGTCGGTGTGGAACGCCGCGTACGCGAAGCAGCCGTTGCTGCACACGTCGACGTTCGGCGGCAACGAGCTGGCTTGCGCCGCCGCGCTGGCTGCGCTCGACGTCCTGCGCGATGAAGATCTCGTCGTCAACGCGCGTGAGCGCGGCGAGCAGCTCCTCGCCGGCGCGCGTGCCACGATGGAGCGCTATCCCGCGGTGATCGCCGATGCGCGCGGCGTCGGACTGCTGGTCGGCGTGGAGCTGCGCAGCGAAGGGTACGGAGGAACGATCATCCCGGAGCTGTTGAAGCGCGGCGTCACCGCCGCGTGGACGCTGAACCAGCAGCGCGTGATCCGGCTCGAGCCGCCGCTGATCGTGACCGCCGAGCAGATCGACGTCGCCGCGCGCGCATTCGACGACGCGGTAAAGACGGCGTTCGACAAGTTGGGTATGCTGGCCTAATGCCGTACGTCGAGTGCTCGATCGAGGTCGCCGCCCCGGCCGCGACGGTCTACGAGCTTGCAAAGGAGCAAGAGCGTTTCCCCGAGTTCATGCCCGACGTCGAAACGGTCGTGGTCCTGGAACGCCATCCCGACCGCGTCATCACCCGCTGGAAGACGCTGGTCGAAGACGCCCCGATCGAATGGACCGAAGAAGACCGCTTCGACGACGAGCGCCTCCGCATCGACTACGCCCTCATCGAAGGCGACCTCGACACCTTCGAAGGCGCCTGGACCTTCGAGCAAGACGGCCTCACCACACGCGTCGTCCTCGGCGTAGACTACGACTTCGGCGTCCCAACCCTCGCCGAACTCATCGGCCCAACCCTGGAAAAGAAGGTGCGCGAAAACTCCGAGATGATGCTGGCGGCGCTCAAAACCGAAGCCGAGGCTCGTGTCCCCTCACGGCACACCTGAACTCGCAATTCTCTAGTCAGTCTCGCAAGAGAATCAAGGGACTGTTGCATTCGGCGAAGCGCGCATAGCCCGGAAACTACTGTTGATAAGGCTCATTGGAAGAATAGACCGTATCGAAGAATTCTCACGTGGAAAGGCTACATGAGCAACATCGATAGCTCGTCGGACTCCGACGTTAGTTCTACCGAGGTCGTGCCACCTTCGGAACGCAGGTCGTTGTTGCAGCGAACCGTTTTGCGCCGGATTCTTAACGGTCAGCGCCTTATCGCCTCGGTCATCGGGATAATTGGTCTTCCGACTGCCGTGCTGACTGGCTTTAACACGTACCTGTCACTCAGACCGGACGTTATCGTTGCGGCAAACTGGTCGTCTCGTCCGCAAGACCGGTCTATCATAGTGACGAATCTCGGAGCCCACTCACTGTATAACGTTTCAATTGTATGCTACGGGCGAGCCATGGGCGACGAATTCCCTTCAGAAACTGTGCGCTCCAGTGGCGGTAACGAAACACCAGTGCTGGGGTCGCATCTCCCCGCCACGTCACTGATTTCTCAATGCAACCCACGGCATTATCCGCCTCCCGAACTGCCGCCGGCATTCCTAGCGATTACGATCTGCTATCGCGACGATATTCCGCTGCATCGAGGATTCGGGGCGTTCGGCTTTCGCTATGACGAGGCCAGCAAGCAGTATGTAACAGATGACGTCGCAGCAGATCCGAAGCTTAGCTCAATCGCCTCAGCATTGCGAGGCGATTGCGCCGATATGTTGAGAAACTAAGTCCGTGGCGCGGCTTTTTGGGCTCAGTCTTTGATGGACTTTGCGCGAGTTGTGCGCTGGCAGCTGCTTTTGCGCTGTCCAGTCATCAGCGTGCCCTAGTCGTAAACTAGTGGCGGATATGTTACAGTAGCAACATCCCTAGGAGAAACCCCTTGTATTGGCCTGACGGGTCAGGCAGAATATATGTCCCTAGGGGCCCGTTTGCGGAGGCCGCGCTCGTGAGAGTTCGCGGTCTCCGAGCTTTGCGCGTGCATCCGCTTACCGCGAACACACTCAACTACGGCTTTGTCGCTTTACTTGGTATCTTCTGCTTGACCGACGGCGAGGGGCTTTGGCTCTTCAGCGGTGCTGGTGATGCCGTCGGTGAGGCAGTCGCCACCACCGTGATTCTCATATATGAAGGAAGCTGAGTCGCGACGAATGCGTTAAGGATGTAACCGATGAGCGCGATGGCTGGAACCAAACCGGCGAAAATCACGCCTTTCCTAATGTTTTCGATCGCGGCTCGGTACAGGGTCAGGCGCTTGTTCGTCGTCTCGACGTTAGCATTTACATTGGAAACGAGATCGCCAATGGCGTCCAGTTGCAATTCCTCTTTGGACTTACCCTGGTCCAGCATTCGTCGTACTCCCGCTGCAGTTCTTCCCTGGTACGACCGCGGGTCGTTCGCCGCCACGATCTGGCATGCTGACCAAACGAAGAAAAGGACGGCGATGGTGAGCGCGACGATAACAAGGCCGTGCCAGAGGTCGTACGATGGCATTTGTAGGAATGCGAGCGCCACAGATCCGCCCGCCAATGCGACGATGAATCCAATCGCGTTTTGTGCGGAACTTAGCTTTGCATCCGTCGTTTTTCGGCGGTCGTCCTCATCTGCCTCGATATCCTTCAACTGATCGAGTGCCTCGGCAATTGCGGCTTCTCGGTCAGCTGCCTGCCGTAGTTCCAATCCTTGCGGCGGCACACCCGGCGCAGGTGACGATGGCGGCGAGGATAGGGGCGCCGATTGCGTTGGTGTCGGCTCTGCCAGTGGCGGCAGTGATTCGCCGTCATTTCTCTCAGGGATCGGTGCACCGTGCGTCACGCTGAAACCCCACTCGCGGCTCCGCACAGCGCGTCAGCAATCGTGTCGGAAATTGGTGCACCTGTGCGCTGCTCAATCCATGCCCACTGACCGTTAGGGTTGATCTCCAAGAAAGTGTAGCTGTCGCTGTGTTCGATAAGGTCGATCGCGCCGAAGCGAAGCCCCAATCTGCGCACTAGTGTTACGCACGCCGCCTTCACGACTTGCGGCAACTCCACGATGGTATGATCCAAACGAATATTCAAGGCGGAGGCCATCCGCCAGTCGAGCGAAGTTTCAGGATGTGTCTGCGAGGCGATGCGGCACGTGAAGACTGTGTCTCCTACGACGGTCACACGAAGGTCCGCAACCTTGTGCACACGTTCTTGCAGTAGGTGTGGCGCAAGCGCGATGGCGCCAAATTCCGCGTCGGACGTAAGCGGAGTGGTATAGGCGAGTTGCGGCGGGTCATCAGACAGGTATCCCGAGGATAGAGGCTTCACGATTGCCCTACCGCTGACCGCTTCCACAAATGCTCGCGCTTCGTCCGGAACGTTTGTCACAACTGTACGCGGAATCGTTAATCCTACATCTTCTGCCGTACGCAGCTGAAGCATTTTATCCTCGGCGCGCTCGATTGCATCCGGCGCCGAAATACAGAACGCAGTAACGTCAGCAACGAGACCTCTGAGAAGCGCTTGTCCCTCACGCATAACAAATCCAGCAGCGTCTTCGGCCGTGCCGTCCACTGGATGCGGCGAACGCGGACGCCGGTAGTACGCTCCCATAATGGATCGCGATTCAATGACTTTGCCCCGCGCGTCGACTGCTCGCCAACCTGAGGTACGCCACGTGACACGCCAATCGCGCATGAGTCGTTCGGTATTGAGCCGGACAAACGGTGCGCCGCGCCGGCGAAGCGCTGCAACAACGAAGTCCGTCGTCACATCGCGACGATTGGTCAGGAGAAGGATCACTTATCCGTTTCGTCGGCCTCACCGCGGATGGCAGTCTTCGTCATCGTTTCGGGCGCCATTCCAGAAACGACCAATGGCCGCCCCGATTCGTCGACGCTCATTTCCAGAACGTCGTCGTATGCAATTTCAGGTGCTTCGCCAGTTGCCGACACGGCCCGCGAAAAAAGGAGCGGTCGACGGTCTCCTCGGCCCCAATCCACTCCCCCAGCGATTGCGTCCCGGTCGGCGTCGTTCGCCTCATTGTGGACCTTCGTGAACGTTTGCGTTTCAGCGAAGGTCCCACGGTCGGGGTCTGAAGCCTCGCCACGGACCTCCGTCAGACTGTGCGTCTCGGCTAGGATCGCAGTTCCGCGGTCTGGATCTGAAACCTCGCCTCGAACGGCTGTGAGGCTCTGGGTCTCCGCGAGAACGCTCGGCAAATCTTTCATTCGTGATTTATTCTAGCCAGCCGCACCGCGCCCCAGCCAAGCGACCGGCCGACGAATCTGGTTCAGTGCGGTCTTGTTTTGATGTATCGCAAGGCTGCTGACGACTGTCTATCAAGTTGAAGGAACCGTCGGCATTCCCCGCTTGGTACGCTCCAATGTAATAGTGACGTCGCGCGGGTCATTGAGTCGAAGTGTTCCGCGCCCTTACAACCGAGGCGGAATTACGGACGGGCCCGCAGTCGGCGCGCGGTACGCGCTGAAGCCGGTTGTCGAGCTTGCCGCGCGCAGAGGAATCGCCGCGTGCAGCAGCTCCACGGTGCGAAGCAATTCCTCTGCATATTCGGCTTCTTCGAGGCGGGACGGGTCGAACGTCAAGGCGCTGATGCGGAAGGCGGCGCGTTCGATTCGGTCGAGCGCCGTCGCGACGTTGTTTGCTCGCACCGAGAGCGTTCGGATCCGCTGCAGCGCGTCTTCGAGGCGTACTACTTCGGTGCGGTAATCGTGGTATTTGCGGACTTCGGCTTGCGCTGCGTCGCGGATCGCGGGCCAGCTCTCTTCCTTGAAGCGCGCGATCTCTTCGTTGCCGCGCTCGGCGAAGCGGCGCTTGCGCGCGATGGTGATCTTGCGTTCCTCTTCGTCGGCGCTGCGGGCGCCTTTCGCTCGCGCTCGCGCCAGCGCGGTGTGCTCTTGCGGGGTGTACTCGGTCGCGAGCGCGACGCGGCCGCTGATCGCCGAGATCTCTTCGCGCCAGATTTCTTCCACCGACGGCGGTTCGTTGAGCGCGCCGAGCTGTGCGCGGCGCGCCGTCAGCCGCTCGCGGCGCTGGTCCAGCAACTCGCGGAGCTTCGCGATCCCTTCGCGCAACGGACCGACCCAGGCGTTCTCGGTCACCGTCGTGTTGTCGTCGAAGCGCAGCGCGATTCCGAGCCCGAGCGGGATCGTCTCGGCGATCCGCCAGCGCTCGCGTGAGGCGGGCAGCACGCGCACGCGGCTCCCGACCGGCGGCGGCTCGCCGCTCGCGCGGAAGACGAGGAACGCTTCGCCGGTGTCGACCGCAAGCAGCGTCGTCTCGGGGTCGATGACGCGCGCGAAGGCGAGAATTCCGATGTACGCGGCGTCGGGGAGCCAAAGCGGCTCGTCGACGTCGTCGTAGCGGCGGTTCCACAAGACAGCCCACAGCGCGTCGTGCGCCTCGGCGGCGACGGCGTTGTCTTGAGTCATCGTCTCGAGGACCGCCCGGACGCTCGAGCGGCGGTACCGCGGCGCAGTCACGCTCGCTTGGTTCCCGATGGACGCGGGCGGTCCCCGTTCACCCGCGTCCTGCGGTTCCTAGTCCGGCTTGGCGAACGCGACGATCGTGTTCTCCGCGCGGCAGTTCGTCCAGAACTTCGACCCGTCGAAGCCCAGGCTCCGCGCGGCGAAGTCGATCGACGCGAGCTCGTGGACTTCCGGCTGCTCCTTGCGGGCGTCCAGGCACAGCAGTCGATAGTCGTCGCTGTCACGGCCGTCGGTCGTCACGAGGTAGAACCTGCCCGCGACGACGACCATCCCGGTGATCTCGCGCGGGACCGGGATCGTGCGGATCACGGTTCCGAGCGCGTCGAGCTCCAGGATGCACTTGTTCTCGCGCTGGCTCAGATAGAGCCGGTCGCCGTCGTACGCGAGGTACGAGCCGGTGCCCTCCGGGCACGGGATCGCTTCCGACTTGAAGTGCTTGCCCATGATGTAGCGGCGTATGAAACGATCGTCGTTCTCGTCCCCGACGACGACCCGGAGCGCGTCGCCCGTCACGGTGATCCCGAATGGCCTACCAGGTGCTGTCGCCTCTTCGAAGACTCGGCCTTGCTGCCATTTGAGGCCGTAGATGCGGTTGGTCTCGATGGAGGCGATCCAGAGGTCCGTCCCGTCGCACGCAAGCCCCACCGGAGCCGGGCAAGGGGCGGGAATCCGGACGAGCTCCTCGATCGTCGAGAGCGTCTGATTCATGCCCCGCGACCATTCCCGCATCGGCCCGCGGGCTCCCGGCGGCCGGCGGCGAAAACGGGGCGCCTGGATGGCCAAGTTCTGTTTTGTGATCCACCCGCTCTCGTTCGAGGACGTCGTGCGCTACGAGCCCGGCGCGAAGGGCAAGGGCGAGGCGATCATCGCGAAGATCCTCGAGTGGATGCCCGCTTGGGGGGCCGCGCACGTGACGGGGATTCGGACGCCCGACGGCCGGGAGACCGAGGGCTGGTTCGTCGCGACGGGGCTCCTGCCGCAGCAGATGCTCGATTTCCCGCGGGAACAGGTGTACGAGCGCATCCTCAAGGCGATTCAGATCGGTGCCGACCTGGGCGCCGAGGTCGCGGGGCTCGGCGCGTTCACCGGCGTCGTTGGCGACGGCGGCGTGACGATCAACGAGCGCGCGCCGATCCCGGTGACGACCGGCAACTCGCTGACGATCGCCGCCGGCGTGCGCAGCCTCTTCCGCGGTGCAAACGAGATGGGGATCGACTCGCGCGCATCGACCGCAGTCGTTGTCGGCGCGACCGGGTCGATCGGCGGCGCGTGCGTCGAGCTGATCGCGCCGCATGTCGGGCACGTGATCTTGGTGGCGCGCAACGAGACGCGCTTGCGCAAGTTTCACGAGGGCGTGCGCGAGCGACTGCCGTGTGAGTCGTCGTTCACGACCGATATCAGCGATGCGGTGCGGCGCGCCGATCTGGTGCTGACGGCGACGTCGTCGACGCAAGACGTGATCAAACCGGAAGATCTGCGGACCGGCGCGGTCGTCTGCGAGCTCTCGCTTCCGCACGACGTCAGCCGCCGCGTCGCGGTCGAGCGGCCCGACGTGTTGGTGGTGGAGGGCGGCAACCTACGAGTCCCCGGCGATATGCGCTGGTGGCGGATGCGCGAGCAGGGCGAGGAGTTCGACATGGGGCTGCCGCGCGGGACCGCGCTGGCGTGCATGTCGGAGACGATGGTGCTCGGGCTCGAAAACCGCTTGGAACCGTACACGCTCGGACGCGGGATCGACATCGCGCGCGTCCGCGAGATCGACGCGCTCGCCGAAAAGGCGGGCTTCTCGCTCGCCGACATGCGCGCGTTCGACCTGCCGATCAGCCGCGAGCAAGTTGCGCGAACGCGCGCCGCGGCGGAAGAACGCCGGGCGGCATCGGCATGATCGTTCGCCGGCGCAGTCCCATCGTGCTGAGAAGCGCGAAGGGCACCGTGCCTAGTCGACACGATGCCCCGACGGGGTCCGGCGCAGGGTCAACCGAACTGCGCTATCGTTCCGCCGCGCATTGCGAAGGTCGGGTAGCCCTTCGCACAGCGGACGATATCATAGCGCGATCGGCGCGAGAAGACCTCAAACGATTTGTCGTAACGGTTATACAAAAACGCATTAGCGGTCCGAAAAGAGGCTTTGACAGCCGCCGCGACCATAGCGCGAAAAGAAAGGCCCGGTCGTGAAAAAAGTCGTGTCGGTCTCGCTGGGGTCGTCGTCGCGGGATCATCGGGCGGACGTCGAGCTGTTGGGTGAGCGGTTCGATATCTCGCGGGTCGGGACGGACGGCTCGATCGACAAGGCGATCGCGAAGCTGAAAGAGCTGGACGGGACCGTCGACGCGATCGGGCTCGGCGGGATCGACGTCTACCTTTATGCGGGGAAGGACCGCTACGCGCTGCGCGACGGCTTACGGCTGCTCGACGCGGTGAAGAAGACGCCCGTCGTCGATGGGAGCGGGTTGAAGAACACGCTCGAGCGCAACGCCGTCGCGTACATTCAGACCGCGATCGGGATCGAGCTGCGCGGGAAGCGCGTGCTGATGGTCAGTGCGCTCGACCGGTTCGGGATGGCGCAGGCGCTGGTGCAGGCGGGCGCCGACGTCGTGTTCGGCGACTTCATCTTCGCGCTCGATCTCGACCGGCCGGTTCGCGGGCTCGACGAGTTCGAGGAGATGGCGCGCAAGTATCTCCCCGACGCGTGCAAGCTGCCGTTCCAGTTCTTTTATCCGACCGGGAAAAAGCAAGACCGCGCGCCGCAGCCGAAATACCCCGAGTACTACGACGACGCCGAGATCATCGCCGGTGACTACCATTTCATGCGGCAGTTCATGCCGGAGCGGCTCGACGGCAAGACGATCCTCACCAACACCGTCACCGCGAACGACGTCGACTTCCTGCGCGACCACGGAATCGCGCGGCTCGTGACGACGACGCCGGATTTCGGCGGCCGCTCGTTCGGGACCAACGTCGTGGAGGCGGCGATGATCGCGCTGCTCGGAAAGACGTGGGCGGACGTGACCGAGGACGACTACCGCACGCTGCTCGCGCGGCTCGACCTCAAACCGCGCGTGATCGAGTTCCAGGCCGCGTAACGCCGTTGTCCCTCGTTCGCAGTCTCTTCGCGCGGCAGCCGCACGACCGCGAAAGGCTGCCCTCCGAAGGTGTTCCGCTGCGCCGCGTCCTCGGCGTGTGGGGGCTCATCGCGGTGGGGCTCGGTACGATGCTCGGCGGGATCTTCACGACGGTCGGCAGCGGTGCGCACGCGGCCGGCCCCGCGGTCGTGGCGGCGTTCGGGCTCTCCGGCGTCACCTGCCTGTTCGTGGCGCTGTGCTATGCCGAGCTGGCTTCGATGGTTCCGATCGCGGGCAGCGCGTACACGTACGCCTACGCCGCACTCGGCGAGCTGGTCGCGTGGGTCATCGGGTGGGACTTGATCCTGGAGTACGGGATCAGCGTCGCGCCGCTGTCCGCGACGTTTTCGGGCGCGTTTCAGCAGCTGTTAGGCCGGCTCGGCATCGCGCTGCCGAATTGGGCGCAGACCGCGAACGTCGCGGTGACGTGGCGCGGTGTCGATGTTGCGCACTCGCAGGTCGACGTGCTCGCGTGCGTGGTGATCCTCGTGCTCGCGGTGATCCTCGCGATCGGGATCCGCGAGTCGGCGGCAACGAACGTCGCCCTCGTCGTCATCCAGCTGATCGCGC
Organism: Candidatus Elarobacter sp.; assembly: GCA_035939295.1. Classification (GTDB taxonomy): domain Bacteria; phylum Vulcanimicrobiota; class Vulcanimicrobiia; order Vulcanimicrobiales; family Vulcanimicrobiaceae; genus Vulcanimicrobium. The sequence goes on from DASZGA010000084.1 coordinate 53,319, forward strand.
TGGCCGGCTTCGTCGTCGCGCTCGGCGGCGCCGTTCACCCGGCGGCCTATCATCCCTTCGCACCGCTGGGCCTTCAGGGAATCGTCACCAGCGCCGCCGTGGTGTTCTTCGCGTACATCGGTTTCGACACGGTCACCGTCGCGAGTGAGGAAGCGAAAAATCCCCGGCGCGACGTGCCGCGCGCGATCATCGGCTCGCTGGTGATCGGCGCGCTGCTGTTCTCCGCGGTCGCCGCCGTCGCGGTCGGCGTCGTCGCGTGGGACAAGATCGATACGAACTCCGGTATGCTCGACGCGGTGAAGCACGCGGGAAACAACGGGTTTCTGTTCGGACTCGTCCTCGTCGGCACCGTCACCGGAACGACGGCCTCCATGCTGATCTCGCTGTTGGGGCAGATTCGCATCTTCTACGTGATGTCGCGCGACCGGTTGCTGCCGCCCGCGTTCGGTCGAGTCGATCCGCGGACGCGCACGCCGCTCGTCATGACGCTCTCCACCGGGATCGTCGTCGCGGTCCTCGCGCTCGGGGTTCCGCTGCAGACGCTGCTGGAGTTCGTCAACATCGGGACGCTTTCGGCGTTCGTCATCGTCTGCGCCGGCGTGATGGTGCTGCGATTCAGGCACCCCGCAGCCCCGCGGACGTTTCGCGTGCCGTTCGGACCCGTACTCGTGCCCGCGATCGGGATCGTGCTGTGCGTGTGGCTGACGGTCGAAGGACTTCAGCCGCTGACGTGGCTCCGCTTTCTGATCTGGTTCGCCGTCGGGCTTGCGATCTACGCGGCGTACGGCTACCGGCACTCGCTGCTGCGCGAGCGGTGACGCAGCTTCGGCCGGTTCTCGCGCTGCGCGATCTGATCGTCGTCGCGGCAGCGGCGATGGGGCCCGCGTTCTCGCTCGCGACGACGATGGCGGCGATGATCGCGGCGGCCGGGCGCTGGACGTGGCTCGCGCTGGCGCTGGTCGCGCTGCTGATGGCGATGATCGCGCTCGGCTACAAACGGCTGGGCGAAAAACTGCGCGACGCTGGCTCGTCGTACGCGTGGATTCGCGCGGCGTTCGGTCCCGAAGCGGGCGCGTACGGCGCGTGGGTACTGCTGGTCGCGAACATGTTCGCGGTCCTCGCGACGGCGTTGCCGGCCGGGACGTACACGCTCGATCTTCTCGCGCCCGCGCTAGCGCCGAACGGACTCGCCGTCGCGCTCGTCGCGTGCGCGTGGATCGCCGCGACGTCGCTGCTGCTGTGGTACGGGCTGCGCCCGACGGCGCTGCTCGCGTTCGCGTTGCTTGCGGCGGAAGTGATCGTTCTCGGGGCGGCGGCCGTTTCGTCGGCCTGGCATCCCCGAGCCGACGCCGTCGCGTTCGCGCCGATCCCGCTCGAATGGAGCGGGCTCGTCGCCGCGATGGTCGTCGGGATCTGGATGATCGACGGCTGGGAAGTCTCCGCCTCGACCGCCGAGGAGGCCGAAGGCGCGCCGTCGGTCCCCGGCTGGGGTGGCCTCGCCGGGCTCGTCCTCACCAGCGTCGTCCTGCTGGCGGCGACCGTCGCGTTCACGCGGATCGGCTCGGCCGGCGGGTTCGCCGAGCATGAGAACGACGCGCTGGCCTACGTCGGCGACCTGCTCGGCGGCGGTTGGCGGCCGATCCTGACGGTCACCGTTCTTGTCTCACTGGCTGCATCGATGCAGACGACGCTGATCTACCTCACCCGCAGCATCTACGCGATGGGCCGCGACGGGCTGCTCCCGCACGCGCTGGGCGCGCTGGACCACCGCCTGGAGCCGGCGGCCTCCATCGTCGCGATCGCCGCGCTGTCGCTGGTATTCGCGCTGGTCGCCGGGCTCTCGCCGACCGCGAAGGGCGCATTCGACGTCGCCCTGCAAGGGACGTCGTGGTTTCTGGGGCTGCTCTTCGTCATGACGGCGCTGGCGGCGGTCCGCTTCTTCGCCCCGCGTGGAACCGCGCGCTGGTCCGGAGCCGTTCTTCCCGGGACGGCGGCGCTTGCGCTGGCGCTCATCCTGGCGGCCGGGTTCCTTCGGGACGATACGGTCACCAGGGGTTTCATCGCCGCCTCCGCAATCATCGGGCTTCCCCTGGCGCTCTGGCGCGGACGTGCCGTCCGCAGGGCCGCGCAGGCCGGGGGCGGACCAACGACCGGGAGTCGCTTTTGAACGACAAAGAAATCGTTTTGACCCGCGACGGGCTGAAGAAGCTCGAGGACGAGCTCGACGAGCTCAAATCCGTCCACCGCCGCGAAGTCAACGAACGCATCCGTCAAGCCAAAGAGTTCGGCGACATCTCCGAAAACGCCGAGTACGAGGACGCAAAGCAGGAGCAGGCGTTCGTGGAAGGGCGCATCCTCAAGCTCGAGGCGATGATCCGCAACGCGCGCGTCATCGACGCGTCCGACTACGTCGCCGACGAAGTCCATCTCGGCGCGACGATCCGTGTCAAAGAGACCAGCTCCGGGACCGCGCACGAGTTCACCATCGTCGGTTCCGCCGAAGCCGATCCGAAGAACGCGCGGCTTTCGAACGAGTCGCCGCTCGGCCGCGCCCTCATGGGCCGCAAGAAAGGCGAGACGGTCGACGTCACCACGCCGCGCGGTCAGATGAAGTACAAGATCGAGTCGATCAACAAGGACCCGAAGAAAACCAAGAAGGCCTCCTAAGGACGCGTCGTGGCTGATCTCGTAGCAGCGCGCCGCGCAAGGCTGGCCGCGCTGCGCGAGCGCGGCGTCGACCCGTTCGCCGCGACGCGGTTCGACGTGACCGCGCACGCCGCCGACCTGGCGGCAAAATACGCCGATCTCCCCGAGCAGGGTCGCGCCGAGACCGAGCTGTGGTCGCTCGCCGGGCGGATCATGGCGGTGCGCGGTCAGGGGAAGGTGATCTTCTTCGACCTGCACGACCGCACCGGGCGGTTTCAGCTCTTCGTTCGCCAGAACGATGTCGGCGAAGAGCGCTTCGCGGTCGCCAAAGAGCTCGAGCGCGGCGACATCGCCGGCGCGACCGGGTTCGTGTTCCGCACCAAAGCCGGCGACCTGGCGCTTCACGTCCGCTCGTTCGAGGTGCTCTCGAAGTCGCTGCAGCCGCTCCCCGACAAGTGGCACGGGCTGCAGGACGTCGAGAAGCGCTACCGCCGCCGCTACGTCGACCTGATCGTCGACCCGCACGTCCGCGACGTGATGATCACGCGCTCGCGCATCGTCGCCGAGATGCGGCGCTTCATCGACGCGGAAGGGTTCTTCGAGGTCGAGACGCCGACGCTGCTCAACGTCGCCGGCGGCGCGACGGCGCGCCCGTTCGTGACCCACTCGAACGCGCTCGACATCGACCTGAACCTGCGGATCGCGACCGAGCTGAACCTCAAGCGGCTGATCGTCGGCGGGATGGAGCGCGTCTACGAGATCGGGCGGATCTTCCGCAACGAGGGGATCGACCAGACGCACAACCCCGAGTTCACCATGCTCGAGCTGTACGCGGCGTTTTGGAACGTCGAGGACATGATGCGCTTCAACGAAGAGCTCATGGCGCATCTCGCGCGCTCGGTGCACGGCAGCGAGACGGTGATGCACGGCGAGGACGCGATCTCGTTCAAGACGCCGTTCCGCCGGATCGACTACCTCGGCGCGTTCAAGGAGCTCGCCGGGATCGAGCGCGAGCAATTGCTCGATCCGGAAGCCGCGATTGCGCTGTTGCGCGAGTACGGGATCCCCGAGTCGCCGACGCATGCGCACGCGCTCGACAAGCTGTTCGAGCGGATCGTCGAGCCGACGCTGCTGCAGCCCACGTTCGTGTACGGCTATCCGGTGGTTCTCTCGCCGCTCGCGAAGCGGATGAAGGACGATCCGCAGCGCACCGAGCGCTACGAGCTCTTCGCCGCGAGCATGGAGCTTGCGAACGCGTTCACCGAGCTGAACGATCCCGACGACCAGCGCCGGCGCTTCGAGCTGCAGGTCGCGGAAAAGGCGGCCGGCGACGAAGAGGTCCCGCCGCCCGACTGGGATTTCGTCACCGCGCTGGAATACGGGATGCCGCCGACCGCCGGGATCGGGATCGGCGTCGACCGCCTGGTGATGATGCTGACGAACAACGCGTCGATCCGCGACGTCCTGCTCTTCCCGCTCCAGCGCCCCCTCCCGCCGGACGCCCGCGACGACGACGAGGGAGAGGATGAGCCCGGCCCGCAACCATCGCCGGTTTCGCCGTAGTCCCAGAACCGCTATGCTGAAACGCGATTTGACCAGCTCGTATCCGCGCTCCGTGCGCGACGAGTATCTCGGCGTCGTTCAGCTCGGGCGCGCCGTCGACAAAGGGATTGCGACCGCGAACGGGCTCAACGGCGAGTACAACTACGACTGTCCGATGGACAACGGGGTCTTCGGATTTCTAGGCGTCGACGGCAAAGTGCTGCTCGACGTGATCAAGAACGCGCAGAGCGAGTCGGAAGTCGAAGCGTATCTCAAGCCGTTCGTCGACAAGAAGTCGCCGGCCGAGATCAAAGCGTTCAACGACGAGTTCCTCACCCACGGGCCGGAACCGGGCAGCCCGGGGCACGAGTACTTCTTGAACCTGCGCAACGAGTGCGCGCCGGATCGCACCGACGTCACGACGTGGCCCGATCTGCTCGATCTCGACGAGAAGCGGAACGTTCCGCAGCGCGTCGGCGTTTAGGCCCCGCACCAAAAAAGGCCGCCGCAAGGCGGTCTTTTTTCTTTCTGGCAATGGGCTAGGAACGAGCGAGCGGACGGAACGAGACGCATGGCCTGGGACCCGCGTTCACACTACCGCGACGATTTCTCCAACCGGGTGGGCTCGGGCGGGCGTCGACAACCACACGCGGGGCATCCCATGCTCGATCACCACGGGGCCGTGCTGAGCCGACTGTTCGCACTACCCTTTACCTCTGCATTCCTCGGCGCCGTTCTCGAACACGATTACGAGACGCACCGGCATCTGCTCAACGTCGGCGCGCTGTGCGCCCGCGTCGCGACGACGGCCGGTCTCTCCAGCGAGGAAGCGATCGTGCTCGGACAGGCCGGGCTCTTCCACGACATCGGAAAGCTGCACATCCGCGCGGCGCTGCTGAACGCAACCCACACGTTGAGCGAGGCCGAGTGGCGCATCATGCGAGCGCATGCCGCGCGCGGCGAGCAGATGCTGCACGCGCAGGACGCGCACGCGATCGCCGCGATCGTGCGCGGTCACCACGAACGGCTCGACGGCTCGGGATATCCGGACGGACTCCGCGGTTCCGCGATCCCGTGGGAGACGCGGCTCCTCGCCGTCGTCGACGCCTACGATGCGATGCGTTCGGGACGACCCTACGCCGCGGCGATTCCGCACGACGACGCGCTCGACCGGCTCAGCTCGGCGAGCGCGTTGTTCGATCCCGAAGCGGTGCACGCGCTCGCGATGACGCTCGGCACGCATCGTATTCCGCGCCTGAAGGCGGTCGCGCCGATTTCGTGAACCTGAACGCGCGTGCCGACGTATCGGCTCGTCGTCGAATACGACGGGAGCGCGTTCCACGGACTGCAATACCAGCCGGTGCTCCGCACCGTCGCCGGCGCGCTCGAAGACGCGCTCTCGCGGATCTTTCACGAGCCGGTGAAGATCACCGCCGCCGGCCGCACCGACGCCGGCGTCCATGCGACCGGCCAGGTCGTCTCGTTCTCGACCGAACGTGAGTTTCCGATCGAGCGGCTCGCGCTCGCGGTCAACGGGAACACGCCGGTCGACCTCGCCGTGCGCGATGCGGCGCTCGCCGGCGATGATTTCTCCGCGCGGTTCGGCGCGCTCGAGCGCGTCTACGACTACCTGATCCTGAACCGCGGCTTTCCATCGGCGATCTGGCGCGCGCGAGCATGGCACGTGGCGCGCCCGATCGACGACGCGCGCTTCGCCGCCGCCGCGCATCCGCTGATCGGCGAGCACGACTTCGTCAGCTTCTGCGGCGAGCTGCCTTCGAACGGCGGAACGGTGCGCGAGGTGCGCGCGATCGAGCTGGTGCGGCTCGAGGACCTGCTGCGCGTCACCGTGCGCGGCAACGCGTTCCTGCACCGCATGGTGCGCGTGATGGTCGGGACGCTGGTCGCGAGCGCGACCGGCTATCGCGACGTCGACTTCGCGCAGCGCGCGCTGGAGGCGCGCGATCGTGCCGCGGCCGGCGAGACGGCGCCGGCGCACGGTTTGTATCTCGCCGGCGTGCGCTATGCCGGCTTCGACACCTATCGCCCGGTCGAGCTAGGCCCTTAGCGGCCGCCGGTCAGCCGCGCCCGCTCGCCGCGCGCGGAGAGCGCGGTGCCGTCGCGGCCGGCGATCGCGCCGACGCGCTCGCGCAGCGCCTGCGCGACGTCGTCGATCCCGCTCGCCGCGTCGCGTGACGAAGCGCCGGCCGTACCGAGCGCGCGCGTCGCCTCGGCGATGCGGTCGTAGGCCGCTTTCTGCCGCGCGACCGCGGCGTTCACGGTCTCGGTGAGCTGCTGCATCTGCGCGATCGTCGCGACGATCTGCTGGTTCGAGACGTCCTGTTCTTCGAGCGAGCGCGCCGCTTCGCGCATCAGCATGTTCATCTGCTCGACCGAGTCGACGATCGCCGCCGAGCCGGCGGCCTGCTCGCGCGCAGCGGTCGAGATCTGCTCGATCAAACGGTTCGCTTCGGCGACGGCGCCCGAGATGTCGGCGATCGCGCGGCCCGCGACGTCGGCCATCTGCAGCCCGTTCTCCGCCTTCGTTCCCGACGCGGTCGTCGACTTGACGACTTGATCGGTCTTCGCCTGAATGTCTTTGACCAGCAGCCCGATCTCGCGCGTCGATTGTGCCGAGTTCTCCGCCAGCTTGCGCACTTCGTCGGCGACGACGGCGAAGCCGCGGCCGTGCTCGCCGGCGCGCGCCGCTTCGATCGCGGCGTTCAGCGCCAGCAAGTTGGTTTGATCGGCGATCGCGTCGATCACCTCGACGATGTTCCCGATCCGTTCCGAGGCGCTCCCGAGCTCCTGCATCTTCGCGACGACCGAGCCGATGTCGTTCGCGATCTCGCGCGTCGACTGCACCAGCCGTTCGACCGCGATCCCGCCGTCTTTCGCCTTGCGGTCGGCTTCGAGCGAGAGCGTCGAGGCTTCGCGCGCGCTGCCCGCGACTTGATTGATCGAGACCGCCAGCTCGCCGATGGCGGAGCTGACGCTGTTCACGGTGTCGGCGAGGCCGCCGATGTTCCCGCTCACGACGCGAATCGACGAGACGGTCTGCTCGATCGCCGCCGACGAGTCGCCCACGCCGCGCGAGAGCTCGGTCACCGCGCCGTTCGCGGTGCTCAGGTTCGCGCCGGCTTCGCCGGACGCGCTGCGCGCTTCGTCGAGCGCGCCGTCCTGCGCGCGCAGCGCCGCGGAGACGCGCTCGTTGCGCTCGACCAGCTCGTCGAGCGCCGGCGCGAGCGCCGCGACGCCGGATGCTCGCGAGCGCGCGTCGACCAGCGCTTCGACGACGTCTTCGATCGCGGCGACGCCGGCGACGTCGAGCGCGCCCTGGAGCGCCGCGCGCCGCGCGTTGCCGTCGGCGGCGGCGCGCCGGTAGGCGGCGAAAGCGGCGATCGCCGCCAGCGCACCCAGCGCGGCTGCGACGATCAGGATCATGTCGAGCGAGCTCACGGAGCCACCATCCCACGGAAGACGGGCCGGCGACTCGCCGAACCAAGCGGGACGGTTACTCCGCGCCCACCTCTTCGTCGTATCGGTTGACGAGTATCGCGATTTGACGGCTCTCCGCTCGGCGGAGAAACGTAATATGTACGTATTGCCGGCCGAACGCGAACGAAAGACGAAGTCGAACGACTCGGCGCCCGCTTCTCGCAGGCCGATTTGGCCGGGCTGGTTCGCGGGAGCCGGCTTCGCTCGCTCGTTCTGGTGGGCATGGGCGAGCTGGCGGAGCTTGCCGCGGTTGACTTCCGGCGACCTTGAACCGTATACTGCGTAGGTTGCCGTGGCGTCTCCACGGCGTCCTTTTCATTCCGACGGACCCATGCGCACATATCAGCAGAAGACGGCCGAGACCCAGCACGACTGGTACATCGTCGACGCGACCGGGCAACGGCTCGGTACGCTCGCGGTGCGGATCGCGCGCGCCCTCTCCGGCCGCACCAAGCCGACCTGGACCCCGCACATCGACGACGGTGACCACGTCGTCGTCATCAACGCGGAGAAGATCGAGCTGGCGCCGCGGAAGTGGACCCAGAAGGTCTACCACCGCCACTCGGGCTTCCCGGGCGGCCTGCGGACCGAGACGGCGGCGCAGGTCCTCGACAAGTACCCCGAGCGCCTGATCGAGCGCGCCGTCCGCGGAATGCTCGCGACGAACCGCATGCGCGACGTGCAGCTCGGACGCCTCAACGTGTATGCCGGCGCGGACCACCCGCACGCGGCGCAGAAGCCGGAGCCGCTCGTCTGATGCAATCGACCCAACCTCAGGACTACTTCAACGGAACCGGGCGCCGCAAGCGCGGGATCGCCCGCGTCCGGCTCTCGCTCGGCCAGGGCGTCATCACGATCAACAAGCGCGCGATCGACGAGTATTTCCCGCGGCCCTCGCTGCAGCAGATCGTGCGCCAGCCGCTCGACGTGACGCAGTCGCTCTCGCGGTTCAACGTCGACGTGAAGTGCGAAGGCGGCGGGGTCTCGGGTCAAGCCGGCGCGGTGCGCCACGGGATCGCGCGCGCGCTGGTCGAGATGGACGAGTCGCTGCGCGAGCCGCTCCGCCGCAACGGGCTGCTCACCCGCGATCCGCGCGAGAAAGAATCGAAAAAGTACGGGCGCAAGAAAGCCCGCAAGCGGTTCCAGTTCTCGAAGCGCTGAGAACGATCGAAAAGGCCCGGGTCGTTACACCCGGGCCTTTTTTGTTGCTAGACGGCCGCGCCGACGCCGACGCCGACGGGAGCCGGGCTCAGCGTCATCTCGATGCCGCCGGTCCAGCCGGCGACGAGGTTGTAGAGAAAGCCGACGATGATCCCGCCGATGAAGCCTGCGATGGCGTAGAAGATCGGGAACAGGATCACCGAGAGCCAGCCGAAGCCGCCGGCGCCGTTGGGCGCGAGCGAGCTCATGGCGCTGCTGAAGATTCCGAAGAAGATTCCGACCAGGACGCCGATGAGCGCGTAGAGCACGGCATAGACGATGCCGAGCTGCACCGGGTTGATGTTGCGGATCCGTGTAACCATGAAGGTGTCGACCCTCCGGGGAAAGCGAGCGAGGTTCTAGTCGCTTTTGAACCGGATCGACCGCCGCTCCTCTTGCGGAGCGGAACGGGTTTCGCGTCCTCGGGGCTACGGGCAGCCGCCGTGGGCGGCGCACCACATCGGAATGAGGGCCGGGCTGCTCACCATGACGCCGATCGCGATGAGCGAGAGGACCACCCCGCTCGCGAGGGCGGCGACGGCAGCGGTTCCGGTGCGGTCGTCGGTGCGGGCGGCTCGGCGGCGGGCGGCTTCGGCGATCGCCGTCGCGGCGGCGATCGGGTCGGGGGCGGCAGCGGCGTTCGTCATCATGCGATCACGATAGCCGCCGGAGGCCGCCGCGGCCGTCCGTAGTTCTACCGAATTCAGCCGACGGCGAAGATCGTGACCGGTTCGGCTTTGCCGCGAATCTTCGCGATCAGCTTCTCGCCCGGCGGGCGTTCGCGCAGCCGCTGATAGGTGTCGTCGTCGACGTAGGTGCGGCCGGGCGGCGCCGCGCCCTGCAGCCGGCTCGCGAGGTTGGCGGCGTCGCCGATCACGGTGTAGTCCATCCGGCGCGGCGAGCCGATGTGGCCGGCGACGACCTCGCCGGTCGCGATCCCGATCGCGAGCTGCAGCGGCTTGCCGTCGGCTTCGATCGTCGCCGCGGCGCGGTGCAGCTCTTCGGCGACGGCGAGCGCGCGCGAGGCGTCGTCGACGCGCACGCGCGGCGGGCCGAACACGACCATGAGCCCGTCGCCGTAAAACTTGTCGAGCAGCCCGTCGTGCTCGAAGACGATCTGCACCGCGGCGCTGAAGAAGCGGTTCAGGATCTCGACGACGCGCTCCGCGTCGAGCCGTTCGGCGAGCTCGGTGAAGCCGTCGATGTCGGCGAACAGGATCGTCGCGGTGGCGCGCTCGCCGCCGAGCGTCAGGCCGCCCGGCGAGCGCATCAGCTGCTCGACGACGTGCGGCGCGAGATAGCGCGAGAACGCGTCGCGGATCGCGCGCCGCTGCTCGACGTCGGCGGCGTGCAGACGCTCGAGCTTGCGGCGTTCCGTCAAATCGGTGACCGCGATCGCCCAGCCTTGTGCGCCTTCGGTTTCAGGCAGCTCGATCGGCGCGGCGCGGACCTCGAGCGCGAGCGTTCCGCGCGTCGGATGGTTCGCTTCCATCTCGGTCGGGTCCGACGGCAGCAGGTTGTCGCCGATCAGCGTGCCGATTCCGGGGATCAGCGCTTCGAGCGCGCGCGCCGGCTTGCCGATCATCACCGCGCTGTTGATCCCGAACGTCTGCGCTGCGGCGTCGTTGAACGTGCCGATCGTACCTTGCGCGTCGAGCGTGATGACGCCGCTGGTGATCGAGCCCAGCACGCGCGCCTGCAACTGCTCCAGGCGCGTTATCTCGACGACGCGCGCGCGCAGCTCTTCGAACAGCCGTGCGTTCTCGATCGCGAGCGCGGCTTGGTTCGCGAACGCGGTGAGCAGGTCGGGGTCGTGCGGAGAGAACAGGCCGGGTGCGACGCGCGAGTCGAGGTAGACGACGCCGATCGTGCGCGCTTTGATCGCCAGCGGAACGCAGATGATCGAGCGCAGCCGCAGCGCCCGGACCGACAGGTTGATGTTGAAGCGCGGGTCTTGCTGGGCGTCGGTCGTGACGATCGGCTCGCCGGTCTCGAAGACGCGCCGGACCGTCGTCTGCGAGGGGCGCATGTCGTCGCCCTCGACCGTGGCGCGATCGATCCCGTAGGTCGTCGTCAGTTGCAGCTTGCCGCCGGCGTCGGCGATCATCAAGAAGCCGCGCTCGGCGGCCATCACCTCGACCGCGGTGTCGAGGACGCGGCGCAGCACGACGTCGAGCTCGAGCGAGGAGTTGACCGTCTCGGCGACGCGGCCGAGGGTGCGCAGCTTCAGCAGCTCGCGCTCGGCGTTCGTGGCCGATGCGGCGAGCCGGCTTTGCAGCGAAGCCCGCTCGAGAGCCAGCCGTTCGTGCGCGCGCTCGGCTTCGGCGACCGCGGCGATCAGCGCCGTGTCGCCGGTCGCGGCGGCGCGGCCGCGCAGCACGGCGAGCGGATCGGCTCCCGCGTCTTGAGCGCTCACCGTGTCGGAGACGAAGTGAAGGCAGCGGCGGTGGAGGGGGTCCGCTGCCTTCGCACCTTTCGACGGTACGGCACGCTGCGTGGTTCCTCACTTCGCGGTAACGTTCCGCTCACACGGGATCCGGCACCATGGGGTCATGACGAACGATCCGATGGCTCCGGTCTCCGGTGCGGCCCTGGCGGCGCGCGACCGCATCGAGCAGCTTGCGCCTGCCGCCGCGCACGACGAGCGCGCGACCGCGCGCCTTGCCAAGGCCGCCCTGTTCGAAGAAGCGCTGCTGGGAGCGATCCGCGCGCACGTCGCCGAGCTTCGCACGGTGGCGAAATGAGCGAGTTCGACCTGTTGTCGGTCGCCGCCGACGGGATGGGCGTGCAGCGCGCGCTGCTCGACGTCGCCGCGCGCAACGTCGCCGCCGCGCAAGCCTC
>DASZGA010000085.1:0-3427 GCA_035939295.1 Candidatus Elarobacter sp.
GAGATCTTCGCGATCTCGGCGAGCTGGCGCAGCGAGAGGTTGGCCATCTCGCGCTGCGCTCGGATGAACTCGCCGACGCCGCCCCACGGGTCGTCGGTGCCGTTTTGCTTTGCCAACGCTACATGTCCAGGCCGCCGTTGATCGTGTACACGGCTCCCGTGATGTAGCTCGACTCGTCTTCGAGCAGGAACTGCACGACCCGCGCGACCTCTTCCGGCTTGCCGAGCCGGCGCTGCGGAATCTTCTCGATCACCGAGTCGAGCGCGGCTTTGGGCATCGCTTCGACCATCTCGGTCCCGATGAATCCCGGCGCGACGACGTTGACCGTGATCCCGCGGCGCGCCATCTCGAGCGCCAGGCTCTTGGTGAGACCGACCATCCCCGCTTTCGAGGCGGCGTAGTTCGCCTGGCCGACGTTGCCGGTTTCGCCGATCACCGAGCTGATGTTGACGATCCGCCCCGAGCCGCGCTCGATCATGTGCTCGAGCACCGCCTTGGTCATCGCGAACGCGCCGAACAGGTTGACGTTGAGGACGTTGTGCCAGTCCTCGGCGCTCATCTTGCGAACCGTCTTGTCGACGGTGATCCCGGCGTTGTTGACCAGGAAGTCGATCCGGCCGAAGCGGTCCATCACCTCGGCGACGACGCGCTCGCAGTCCTCGAACCGGTCGACGCGTCCTTGGTGGACGGAGACCTGCCCGCCCTCGCTTTCAAGCTTCCGCTGGAGCGCTTCAGCCCCGTCTTTGCCGCGGCTATAACCGGCAGCGACGCGCGCGCCGTTCTTGGCCAGCATCGTGGTGATCGCGCTGCCGATCCCGCGCGTTCCGCCGGTGACCAGCGCTACGTGTCCGTCGAACAAATCCAAAACCTCCGACGGTGTCGTATCGCCCGGGGACCCCGCCTTCCCCTTCCGGGAGCGGGCGAGGGCTTTTCCGGCCCCCGGCGGAAACCCAGCCTTCAATCTGCGGGTGTTGTGAATAACGGCTTTTCCCGATGGATGGGTAGAAGCACGGGCCGGAGGCTCCAACAATCTACTACGAACAATACGACGCGGCGTATCTCGCGATGACCCCTGCGCGCTGGTCCGCCGCGACCGCGCAAGCCTTTTTCGGCAACCCGTACAATCCGCTGGCGTATACGCTGACCGGCCGCATGATCGCAGCGACGGCCGACGTCTTTTCCGGCGTCACGCAGAAGCGCGGAAAGCCGGCCTGGAATCTCCCCGCGAAGGCCGTCGTGGTCGACGAGCGCCCGTTCGGGAAGCTGGTCCGGTTCGTCACCGGCGACGAGCGCGTGCGTCCTCGCGTGCTGCTGGTCGCGCCGATGTCGGGACACTACGCGACGCTGCTGCGCGGCACGGTCGAAGGACTGCTCGGCGAGCACGACGTCTACGTCACCGATTGGGCCGACGCGCGCGACGTTCCGCTGGAGGCCGGCCGTTTCGATTTGGACGACTACATCGGCTACGTGATCGACTATATCCGGATCCTCGGCCCGGACGTGCACGTCGTCGCGGTCTGCCAGCCGGCGCCGGCGGTTCTCGCCGCGGTCGCGCTGCTCGCAGCGGAGAACGATCCCGCGCAGCCGCGCACGATGACGCTGATGGGCGGCCCGGTCGATCCGCGCCGCGCGCCGACCGCACCGGTGGAGTTAGCGACGACGCGGACGCTGGAGTGGTTCGAGCGCGAGCTGACGATGCGCGTTCCGCCGTGGTACCGCGGCGCGGGACGCTCGGTCTATCCGGGCTTTCTGCAGATCGGCGCGTTCATGTCGATGCATCCGGAACGCCATGCCGAAGCGCACTGGAAGATCTTCGAAGATCTCGTGCGCGGCGACGGCGAGTCGGCGGCGAAACGCCGCGCGTTCTACGACGAGTACCTGAGCGTCATGGACATCACCGCGGAGTTCTACCTGCAGACCGTCGACGAAGTCTTCAAGCGCGCGGCGCTCGCGAGCGGGACGATGACGTGGCGCGGACGCCCGGTCGATCCGTCGGCGATTCGCACCACCGCGATGCTCACCATCGAAGGCGAGCTCGACGACATCTCGGCACCCGGCCAAACGCTCGCCGCGCACGACCTCGTCCCGGGGATCCCGCCGGAGAAGCGCGCGAACATCTTCGAACGCGGCGTCGGCCACTACGGGATCTTCAGCGGCCGCACGTGGCGGACCCGAATCGCGCCGCAGATCGCAGCCTTCATCACGGCACACGCGTAGCCGGAGCGGGCTAGCCGAACCGGCCCGGATCGGCTATGCTGGCCGCAGATGCGGGCGATTCGGACGGGTCTTCTCGCCGTTGCCGCCGCCGCTGCGCTCGCAGCCGCGGCAGGCCGGCCCTCCTTTGCCGAGAGCGTCGCCGAGCCTGAAGCGTCGCCGACCGCCGCGCCCAGCGCGCTGCCGGAGATCGGCCGCACCCGCGCGACGCGTTCGGCGTGCGCCGTCTTGCGCGATTTGATCGACCCGTCGATCGCCGCGGCGGGACGCGCCGACAAACGGTTCGAAGAGGCGCGCCCGCTGCTCGCCAACTACGTGAAGAAACTGGAAGAGAAAGACCCGGTCGGACGGCTCTTCCTCTTGCACCAAATCGAGAGCGCGTACTTGGCGGCGGTCGATCAGCGCCTCGCGATCAGCCGCGCGCTGGGCGATCCGCGCATCGACGCGAGCGTGACCGATCCGGAAGTCGTCGCGCTGCGCAAGGCGCTGCAGACGCTCGAGGACGGTCAGCTCGCGCAGATCCAGACCCTTGGCGTCTGGACGATCAAAGCGCGCGTCGATTACGGTGGCCGCTTAGGCCCCGCCACGATGGAGAGGAGCGGGAAGAGCAACTACGACCCGTTCGCAGGTGGCGATCCCGACCCGATGTACTCACCGCCCAGCCCCAGCGACCTGAAAGGAACGCTCGAGCTGACCGGTGACGGCGCGACCGACGCGCGCCGCGTGATGCAGTACACCGGCGCCGTCGCGGCGTTCAACGCCGATCACGAGGCGTCCGTTCACCGGACGATCGCGGCCGCCGCGGTAGGCTGCCCGAGAGCGCCCGCGCGCTGATCCGTCAGCGAACGCCGGTCGCGACCATCCCGTCGAGCCGGACGTAGCTCGCTTCCATCCCGTCTGCCATCCCGGTGTCGAGCATCTGTTTGCGCACCTCGGCGTTCGGCAACGTCATTCGCATCGTCATCAGCGTGCCGTCGCCGTCCGGCGCGAACCACGTTTCGACGTGATTGTCGGGCGTCGTATCCGGAAGGTGCATCCGTTCGACGTGGACGAGGCGGCTGTACGGTTCCAGCTCGAGAAATTCGCCGGTCAGCGAGAACCCGCCGCCGCCGGGAAACGCCCACTCGAAGCGGATCTTTCCGCCGGGCCGCGCCTCGCTGATGCACACGGGCATCGTCATGCCTTCGGGTCCGAGCATCCACTGCTGAATCAG
>DASZGA010000086.1:0-2010 GCA_035939295.1 Candidatus Elarobacter sp.
AACTTCAACGAAGTCTACACGGCGCTGCAGACCAAAGTCTTCGACGGGCAAGAGAACCCGTACGCGATCATCGACACCGCGCGCCTGTACGAAGTGCAGAAGTACCTCAGCGTCACCAACCACATGTGGTCGGCGTACCACCTCCTCGGCAACCAGGAAGCCTGGAACGCGCTCCCGCGCGACGTGCAGGGCACCGTCGAGCGCAACCTCACCAAGTACGCGCTGCTGCAGCGCCGCGACACGCTGTTGCGCAACGAGTCGCTCTCGGAGAAGCTCGCACGCCGCGGGATGACGATCAACCGCGCCGACACGAGCGGCTTCCGCACCAAGCTCAGCAGCTCGGGCTTCTACACGAAGTGGGCCGGGAAGTTCGGCCCGCAGGCATGGGCGCTGCTGGAGAAAACGTCCGGGAAGCTGGCTTGATCGCGACGGCGGCGGTGCGTCTCAAGGGCGCTCCGCCGCTCGCCCGGAAGTCGAAGGCGTGAAGCTCTCGCGTCTTGTGCCCGTGTTGCTCCTCGTTCTGACCGCGTGCGGTTCGTCCGCGCCGCGGCTGCAATT
This sequence comes from Candidatus Elarobacter sp., assembly GCA_035939295.1. Classification (GTDB taxonomy): domain Bacteria; phylum Vulcanimicrobiota; class Vulcanimicrobiia; order Vulcanimicrobiales; family Vulcanimicrobiaceae; genus Vulcanimicrobium. Next base: position 559 of record DASZGA010000086.1, read on the forward strand.
GCCGTATCGCACCGAAGCGAACTGCGAGAGCCGTTCGGTGAAGCAAACCGCGATCGACTCGATCGTCGCCTCGACCGACGACACGGTGCGGCCGGGCACCTATCCGGGCGATGCGGCGATGCGGAAAGCCGTCAAGAACGGCGGCGGCGTCTTCGCGTACTGGCGCAGCCAGCCGTTTCGCGCCGCCGACACCGCCAAGGCGCTCGGCGTCTCAGGCGATCTCTCGTTGAAGCGCGCGGTGATCACGAACCAAGCGTTTCCCGGCGACCGTCACCCGGACGAGCGCTATCGGCAAGTCTGGATGACGTTCGCGACGCCGAGCGGCGACCGAACGGTGCTCGAGCGCGCCTACGACGTGCAGAACGTCTGCATCGAGGGCCGGCGCGAGATCTGAGCGCTAGGCGCGCGTGCACATGCGCCGCCGCAGATCGGGCCCGACGAGCTGTTCGACGAGCAGCGCCGCGATCAGCATCCCCGTCTCGATGAAGGTGAACGTCCGCAGCCCGCGCACGGACGGCATCACGATGACGGCGGCCAAGACCAGCAGCCCGAACCCGATCAGAAAGCGAACGGTCCCCGCAGCGAGTGAGCGCGGGAGACGAACGCCGCGCGCGATGTCGTGCGCGAGCGTCAGTGGCGGCCGCGTCCCGACGTCCCAAACGGTGAACGCCAGCGCGTCGAAGACGATCGCCAGCGCGAACCGCAAAACGACGACTGAGCTCAGCGGACCTCGTCCGGCCAGGAAGCGATCTCGCCGAGCGCGGCGCTCTTGAGGACCTTGAGCCCGAGCATCGCGCACTTCATCCGCGTCGGGCTGATCCCGATCCCGACGTTTTCGAGGACCGCGTCCTGCGGGAGCTTCGCGACGTCTTCGAGCTTCATCCCTTTGATCGACTCGGTCAGCATCGAGGCCGATGCCTGCGAGATCGCGCAGCCTTTCCCGCTGAACTTCACGTCTTGCACGCGCTGTTGATCGTCGAGCGCGAGCTCGATCCGAATCGTGTCGCCGCACAACGGGTTCAAATCCTCGGCGCTCGCATCCACACGCGCCAAGTGCCCGAAGTTACGCGGGTTCCGATAGTGGTCGAGGATGTACTCTTTGTAGAAGTCGTCCATGGTCTAGGCTAGCCGGAAGACCTCGGCGGCTTTTTCGAGCGCTTGCACGAGCGCGTCGACGTCTTCTTCCGTATTATAGAGATAGAACGAGGCGCGGGCGGTTGCAGGCCAGCCCATCTTTTCCATCAGCGGCATCGTGCAGTGGTGGCCGGCGCGGACGCAGACGCCCTCGACGTCGAGGATCGAGGCGAGGTCGTGCGCGTGGATGTCGCCGAGGTTGAACGAGATCACCCCGGCGCGGTCCTCGGCGCGCGGCGGACCGTAGATCGAAAGGCCGCGCGGCTCGAGCGAGCGCAGCTTCTCGAGCGCGTACCGCGTGAGCCGAATCTCGTGCGC
>DASZGA010000087.1:0-9817 GCA_035939295.1 Candidatus Elarobacter sp.
GGAGCTGAAAGGTACCGTCAACACGATGGTCGACCAGCTCAACGCGTTCGCTTCCGAAGTCACGCGCGTCGCGCGCGAGGTCGGTTCCGAAGGGCGTCTCGGCGGTCAGGCATACGTGCAAGGCGTCGCCGGCACGTGGAAAGACCTCACCGACAACGTCAACTTCATGGCCTCGAACCTGACCTCGCAGGTTCGCAACATCGCCGACGTCACCACCGCCGTCGCGAAGGGCGATCTTTCGAAGAAGATCACCGTCGACGTCAAGGGCGAGATGCTCGAGCTCAAGGCGACCGTCAACACGATGGTCGACCAGCTCAACGCGTTCGCCGCCGAAGTCACGCGCGTCGCGCGCGAGGTCGGCACCGACGGAAAGCTCGGCGGCCAGGCCGTCGTCCCCGGCGTCGGCGGCACCTGGAAAGACCTCACCGACTCGGTGAACTCGATGGCCTCGTCGCTGACGGCGCAGGTCCGCAACATCGCCGACGTCACCACCGCCGTCGCGCGCGGCGACCTCTCGAAGAAAATCACCGTCGACGCGCGCGGCGAGATCCTGGAACTCAAGGGCACCGTCAACACGATGGTCGACCAGCTCAACGCGTTCGCGGGCGAAGTCACCCGCGTCGCGCGCGAGGTCGGTTCCGAAGGCACGCTCGGCGGGCAAGCGCAGGTGCAAGGCGTCGCCGGTACGTGGAAAGACCTCACCGACTCGGTGAACTCGATGGCGGCGAACCTCACCAACCAGGTTCGCAACATCGCGAAGGTCACCACCGCCGTCGCGAACGGCGACCTTTCGAAGAAGGTCACCGTCGACGTGCGCGGCGAGATGCTCGAGCTCAAAGACACCATCAACACGATGGTCGACCAGCTCAACGCGTTCGCGGGCGAAGTCACCCGCGTCGCGCGCGAGGTCGGCTCCGAAGGGATCCTCGGCGGTCAGGCCGCCGTCCCCGGCGTCGCCGGAACGTGGAAGGACCTCACCGACTCGGTGAACCGGATGGCCGGTAACCTGACGAACCAGGTCCGCGGGATCGCGAAGGTCGTCACCTCGGTCGCGAACGGCGATCTGCAGCGCAAGCTCACCCTCGAAGCGAAGGGCGAGATCGCGGAGCTCGCCGACACGATCAACGGGATGATCGACACGCTCGCGATCTTCGCCGATCAGGTCACGTCGGTCGCGCGCGAAGTCGGTTTCGAAGGAAAGCTCGGCGGACAGGCCGAGGTTCCGGGCGCCGCCGGTCTGTGGCGCGACCTGACCGACTCGGTCAACCAGCTCGCCTCGCAGCTCACCTCGCAGATCCGCGCGATCGGCGAAGTCGCGACCGCGGTGACGAAGGGCGATCTCACCCGTACGATCGAGGTCGGCGCGCAGGGCGAGGTCGGGCTCCTCACCGAGAACGTCAACGAGATGATCCGGAACTTGCGCGACACGACGCGCAAGAACCAAGAGCAGGACTGGCTCAAGACCAACCTCGCTCGCTTCACCGGGATGCTCCAAGGCCAGAAGGACATCAAGACCGTCGCCAAGGTCATCATGACGGAGCTCGCTCCGCTGGTGAGCGCGCAGGTCGGCATCTTCTACCTCAACGAGCCGCTCGACGACGTCCCGCTGCTGCGCTACACGGCGGGTTACGCCGCGCCGCGCCGCCGCGGAACGCTGCAGTTCGCCTCCGGCGAAGGACTCGTCGGCCAGTGCGTCGCCGAGAAGGAACGTATCCTGGTCGCGAACGCGCCGGCGGACTATCTGCAGGTGAGCTCGGGCTCGGGGCACGCGCAGCCGCTCAACGTCGTCGTGCTGCCGGTGCTGTTCGAAGGCGACATCAAGGCCGTCATCGAGCTGGCCTCGTTCGAGGCGTTCAGCGACAACCACCTGCTCTTCCTCGACCAGCTCACGCAGTCGATCGGCATCGTCCTCAACACGATCGCCGCCAACATGCGGACCGAGGAGCTGCTCAAACAGTCGCAGTCGCTCGCGATCGAGCTGCAGTCGCAGCAGGACGAGCTCCAGCAAACCAACGAGGAGCTCGAAGAGAAAGCGCGCCTCCTCGCCGAGCAGAACGAAGAGGTCGAGAAGCGCACCCGCGAGATCGAGGAAGCGCGCCGCGCGCTCGAGCAAAAGGCCGAGCAGCTCGCGCTCACCTCGAAGTACAAGTCGCAGTTCCTCGCGAACATGTCGCACGAGCTGCGGACCCCGCTCAACTCGCTGCTCATCCTATCGAAGCAGCTCAGCGACAACAAAGATCAGAACCTCTCGATCAAGCAGGTCGAGATGGCGCAGACGATCCGGCGCGCCGGCTCCGATCTGCTCACGCTGATCAACGACATCCTCGACCTCTCGAAGATCGAGTCGGGGACGACCTCGGTCGACATCTCCGAGCAGCGGATCAGCGACATCTGCGACGACGTCGAGCGGACCTTCCGCGGCGTCGCGCAGGAGCGCGGTCTCGTGTTCGCGGTGCACGTCGACCGTGACGTGCCGGACTCGATCGAGACCGACCAGACGCGTCTCATGCAGATCCTCAAGAACCTGCTCTCGAACGCGTTCAAGTTCACGCAGCACGGCACGGTCGAGCTCACGCTCCAGCGGACGACGCGCGACGTCGACGGGACGCTCGGTCAGTTCGTCGCGTTCCAGGTGCACGACACCGGGATCGGGATCCCGGCCGACAAGCACAACGTCATCTTCGAGGCGTTCCAGCAAGCCGACATGTCGACGGCCCGCAAGTACGGCGGAACCGGGCTCGGCCTTGCGATCTCGCGCGAGATCGCCGGGCTCCTCGGCGGCGACATGACGGTCGAGTCGGAGCCGGGTTCCGGATCGACGTTCACCTTCTATCACCCGCTCGAGCGGAGCGGGCGCGTCCCGACCGCGCTCGAGACCACCTACGTTCCGGCGCCGGCGAAACCGATCGACACCGACGAGGTCCCGGACTCGCTGCGCGTCGCGGCGCCGATCCCGACCGGATCGTTCGAGGACGACCGCGCGAACATCCGTCCGCAGGACCGTGTCGTCCTCATCATCGAGGACGACACGACCTTCGCCCGCATCTTGCTCGGGCTCGCGCGCGACCGCGGGTTCAAGGGCCTGATGGCGAGCGGCGGGGTCGACGGGCTCGCGCTCGCGCGGCAGTTCGTCCCCGACGCGATCACGCTCGACATCGGTCTCCCCGACGTCGACGGGTGGTCGCTGCTCGATCAGCTCAAACGCGATCCGGCGACGCGCGCCATTCCGGTGCACGTCATCTCCGGCGAAGAGCAGTGGCAGAAGGCGCTCGACAGCGGCGCGTTCGCGCACCTGAAGAAGCCCGCCAGCGAGGACGCGCTCACCCAGGCGTTCGACAACCTGCTCGGGTTCGCCGACGCGGCTTCGCGCAACGTGCTCGTCGTCGAGGACGACGTCACGCAGCTCTCGGCGATGGCGAACCTCATCGAATCGGGCGAGGTCACCGTCACCGCCGTCTCGACCGGCGCGCAGGCACTGGCCGCGCTCGACGAAGCGCACTTCGACTGCGTGATCGTCGATCTCGGGTTGCCGGACATCGACGGGCTGCAACTGATCGAGAAGATCAAGCAGCACGCGGCGCACGTTCGCGTTCCGGTGATCGTCTACACCGGGCGCGAGCTGAGCGAACAGGAAGACGGCGCGATTCGCCGGCTTTCCGAATCGGTCATCGTGAAGGACGCGATGTCGCCGGAGCGCCTGATCGAAGAGACCTCGTACTTCCTCAACCAGGTCGAGGCGCGGCTCCCCGAGGTCAAGCGGCCGGTGCACGTCAACGGCAGCAGCGGAAACACGCTCGAAGGGCGCACGATCCTCATCACCGACGACGACACGCGCAACATCTACGCGCTGCGCAGCGCGCTCGAGGAGTTCAAGATGAGCGTCCTGAGCGCCGAGTCGGGTGCGGAGGCGATCGGGCACTTGCGCACCCATCCCGAAGTCGACGTGGTCCTGATGGACATCATGATGCCGGAGATGGACGGGTACGAGACGATTCGGCGCATACGCGCGCGCGACGAGTGGAAGAACCTTCCGATCATCGCGCTCACCGCGAAGGCGATGAAGGGCGACCGCGAGCAATGTCTCGCGGCCGGCGCCTCGGAGTACATCTCGAAGCCGGTCGACATCGACCAGCTGGTCGCGCTGATCCGCGTCTGGTTGAACGTCGCGGCATAACGTGATCGCCGAACGCAAGGCTCCCGATCCGCCGTCCGGCGGGGACGGAGCCGTTCTTCCGGGCGTTGCGGAACTCGAGCTTCGGCTGCTGCTCGAGGCGGTGTGCCGTGTGTCGGGGTTCGACTTTCGGGAGTATGCGCCGGCGACGGTGAGACGGCGCGTCGCCGAACGGGTCCGGGCCGAAGGCGTTGCGACGATCTCGGGGTTGCTCGAGCGCGTGCTGCACGACCCGCCGGTGATGGCCCGGTTCGTCGATGCGCTCACGCACAACGCCACCTCGCCGTTTCGGGAACCGGCGTTCTTTACGGCGTTTCGCGAGCGGGTGTTGCCGCGGTTGCGAACGTTTCCGCATGTTCGGATTTGGGTGATCGGGTCGGGGGACGACGCCTACGGCCTTGCGATCCTGCTCCGCGAAGCGGAGTTCTACCATCGCGTTCGCATCTACACGACCGATGCGGGCGAGGCGGCGATCGACCGGGCCAAGGCTGGGGCCTTTCCGGTCGAGCTGCTTGACGAGTACGCGGAACGATACGCGGAATCAGGGGGCGCCCGGCACTTTTCCGACTACGTCGACGTCGTCGGCGGGCAGGCGGTGTTCAAACCGGGACTGCGCGAGCAGATCGTCTTCGCTCAGCACAACCTTGCTTGTGACTCATCCTTCAACGAGTTCCATCTCGTCGTGGCGCGGAACGTGCTGACGCACTATAACCGGACGCTGGTGTATCGGGCGCATCAGGTCATCTTTGAGTCGCTGATTCGGCTGGGGTATCTGGGGCTGTCGTCCAAAGAGACGCTGCGGTATACGCCGCATCAGCGGGCGTACGAGGAACTGGATCAGACGGAGCGGTTTTACCGGCGGCTTCGGTAGATTGGGGCATCGGCGGGGACGCGATGCTGCTGCTCCGGGGCCGCTCCCGACAGCCCATCCTGGGCCTCTGGTCGCTCGCGTTCGTCGTCGCTCCCGCCCTCCAGGCTCCGCTCCTCCTCAAGCGCCCCTGCGCAGCAGCATCGCGTCCCCGCCTCCAGTCAGGATGAATTCCGTAGTCGCGGCTTGGCAGCCGCTATCGTGGCTGGAACTGACGGGGTTTGGACGGGGTCGCACCGGATATGATGCTGGATCCGCTTCCGCTTGCGGAATGGGAGCCGACGAAGACGACGCTGCAGCTCTATTCGCAGGTCGTTGGGAAGATTGCGCTCTGCGCTAGCCCACTTCGGAATCATTGGTGGAACGTGACGCTCAGACCGACTGGGCGTGGCGTCCGCACCATTCTGTTGAAGGCGGGTGACGTCTCGTTCGATATCGAGATGGACTTCGTCGATCATCGCGTCGTCGTTCGAACGAGCTCGGCACATGAGGCGGCTTCGTTTGCGATGCATGATGGACTAAGCGTCGCGGAGTTTTATGCCGCGCTGCGAGCTCGGCTGGCCGGGTTCGCGATCGACGTCCCCATCGTGGCGAAGCCGTATGGAATTGCCGGCATCACCACACCGTTTTCGAAGGACCGCGAGCACCACTCGTACGACGCGGTCATGGTGCGGCGCTGGTGGGACGCCACTCGGTGGACGACCGGCGTCTTCGAAACCTTCGCCGCCGAATTTGCCGGAAAACAAGGCCCGGTACAACTCTTCTGGCACGGCTTCGACCTCGCGCTTGGACGCTATTCCGGACGCCGCGCGCCCGGTCCGGCGCCGGCCGATCCGGTTCAGCGCGAAGCGTACTCGCACGAAGTGATCGCGTTCGGACTCTGGCCCGGCGACGCGAACGTGCGCGAAATGACGTACTACACGTATACGGCGCCGGAGCCCGCGACGCTGACGTCGTTTCCGCTGCGACCCGACGGCGCGGCTTGGAAGCCGGCGGGCAACGGTCATATGGGCACCGTGCCGTACGAAACGATCCGGACGTCGCCGAATCCCGAAGCGGCGTTGCTCGATTTCTTGCACAGCGGTTACGAAGCGGGGACGCGCGCCGCCGGCTGGGACGCGAGCGCGTTGCGGCACGACGGCGTGCGCTAGGGGATCAACCCGCGCCTGTACGCGGTGACCGCGGCTTGGGCGCGGTCGGAGGCGGAGAGCTTCGCCAAGATGTCGGCGACGTGGCCTTTTACCGTGCCGAGGCTGATGTAGAGGCGCTCGGCGATCTCGGCGTTTCCGACGCCGTCGGCGATCAGTTTCAGGATTTCCGTTTCGCGCGGCGTGAGCGGCGAATTGCCGGGGCGTTGGGGGGAGCCGCTGAGCTTCCGCAAGACGACGTGGGCGATGCGGGGGTCGAAGTAGGCGCCGCCGGCCGCGACGGCGCGGATTGCGTCGATCACGATCGTGGGGTCGGACGATTTTACGCAGTAGGCGTCGGCGCCGGCGGCGAGCGCGGCGAGTACTTCGTCGTCGAGCTCTTGCATCGTGAGGATGACGATGCGGGGCGCGTTGGGCGTCGATTTGAGATCGCGCGTCAGCGTGATTCCGTCTTTGCCGGGGAGGCCCAGGTCGATCACCGCTACGTCGGGGTGGTCGCGCGTGATGATCGCTTCGCCCGCGATGCCGTCGGGGGCTTCGGCGATCACGCTGATTCCGGCGGATTCCAGCGACGTGCGCAGGCCGGCGCGGACGAGCGCGTGGTCTTCGACGATCACGACGCGGATCGGGGTCATGCGGCAGCCTTCGGGAGCGAGAGCGTGAACGTCGAGCCGCGCGGTTCGCGGGGGGCGTAGTGCACGGTGCCGCCGTTCTCTTCCGCGATGCGGCGGACGATGTAGAGGCCCAGACCCGTCCCGCCGCCGGCGCGTGAGGCCGGCGAGAAACGCTGGAACAAGGCGGGTCGCGCTCGCTCGTCGATTCCGTAGCCGTCGTCGGTGACGACGATGTCGGTGCGGCCGGTCGACGGGATCGCGTTGATCTGGACCGTTCCGCCTGAGGGCGTGTGTTGGAGTGCGTTTGCGGCCAAGTTTGCTATCGCGCGTTTGAGGTCGCCTCGGGCGGCATACGCGGTGGCGGGTTCGGTTGCGGCGACGGTCAGCGTGATGCCGCGGGATTCGGCCATTGCGTGGAGCTCGGAGGCGATCTCGCGCGCTACGACGGCGAGATCGACGGGCTCGCGTTCGGGACGGCGCTCGCCGGATTCGAAGCGCGCGACGAGCAGCAGCGTTTCGGCGAGGCGAACCAAATCGTCGATCGAGACGAGGCTGTCGCGCAACACGGTTTGGTAGCGCTCGGGGAGCGGGCCGTAGGCGCCGGTTGCGGCTTGGCGGAGCGTCATCGACAACGCGGCCAGCGGCGTGCGGAGATCGTGCGAGATCGCGTAGACGAGATCGCGAATCACGTCCTGTCGCTCGCCGAGCTCTTCGTTTCGCTCGGCGAGCTCGCCGAAGAGGCGCGCTTGGCTCAGCGCGTTGACGGCGAGCGTCGCGAAGCTGCGCGCGGTTTGCACGGCAATCTCGTCGGGAGACTCGGCATCGTAGGCGGCGATCAGAACGCCGAAGCTCGTGCCGCGGTCGGCGAGCGGGATCGCAAGCGCGGTGCGCGCGCCCAGACGTGCCAGCACGAACCGGCCGACGGGGTCGGAACCGCTGACCGCGCTCACGTCGCCGTCGTCGGCGACGCGGTGCGTGAGCGAGATGATCTCGGACGGTGCGCGCTCGTCGAGGACTTCGACTTCCGTCGAGCCGTTGCGGACCGTCAGGATCTCGCCGCCGGAACGCGCGGGGTAGAAAAATGCGGCGTCGGCTTCGAGCGCCTGCGGCGCTTCGCGGACGATCGCGCGCGTGACGACTTCGGGTGAAAGCGAGGTGCGGATTCGCTCCGCCGTCGCGGAGAGCGCCGCTTCGCGGCGCGCGCGCGCTTCCTGCGCGGCGAGGCGGCCGACGCGCTCGGCGCGCTCCTGCACCGCGGTGCTGAGGTAGCCGACGAGCACGATCGAGAGCATCGAGAGGAGACGGTTGCCGACGACGATCGCGTCCCAGTGATAGCCGGCGTGCGAGGCATTGATGAGCGCGGCCCCAGCATCTGCGACCAGCGCCGCCACGACGAGCGCCGCGGTGAGGCGGCGGCTGCGCGTGAGGGCTGCCAGCACGATCGGGACGTCGAGCAGGATCGCGACGACGAGCGTCTGCGGCGTCAGCGCGTCGGCGACGAACACCAGGGCGAGCAGCGCGAAAGCGGAGACGGCGACGGCTCGCGAGCGCACGAAAGCCGCTTCGGGGAGCCGCGTGCCCGCCCTGCGAACACGGGCTTCGTGCGCGACCAAGGACGCTCCGGCGCGGCGGCGCTGCTCGTCGAGCTCGGCCTCACGCCGAAGCTGACGATCTACCTTGCGGGCGCGCCGGGCGCCGGGAAGACGCACCGGCTCCTGACCGACGCCCTGCGCGAGGCGAAGGCGGGCCGGCGCGTGGCCATCGGATGGATCGATACCAAAGGGCGGCCGCAGCTCGAAACGCTCGCCGCCGAGCTGCCGCGGATCCCGCCGCGGCGCTTCGCCGTCGGCGGAACGCTGATCGACGACTTCGATCTCGAGGCCGCGCTGGCGAGCGACTACGAGACGATCGTGCTCGACGAGCTCGCGCACACGAACCCCGACGGCGCACCGCACGCGAAGCGCTGGCAAGACGCGCTCGCGCTGCGCGAGGCCGGGAAGTCGGTCCTCGGCGCGCTCAACGTCATGCATCTCGACACCGTCGCGCCGGTCGCCGAGCGGATCCTCGGCTATCCGGTCCGCGAGCTCGTCCCGATGACGTTTCTGCGCAAAGCCGATCGCGCGATCGCGCTCGACGTCGCGCCGTCGATCCTGGAGTCGAGGCTGCGCACCGGACGAATCGTCCGCGACGAGGACGTCGAGCGCGCGGCTGCCGGCGTTTTCCAACCCAAGAACTTGAGCATGATGCGCGAACTGCTGCTGCGCGTCGTCGACGATCTGACGGTGCCGGTCGTCGCGCCGAGCAAGGTCTCGATCGCGCTCGCCATCGTCGCCGGCGAGACGGATCCGGAACAGTTCTTGCGGCGCGCGGCGGCGTTCGCCGACACGCTCGATCTCGCGCTCGAGGTGACGACGCTCGATGCGAACGAGATGCGGCGGGTCACGGAAGCGGCGCTCCGCGTCGACGGCGGCGCGATCCCGGCCGCGCCCGGGCTGCAGCGCGGCGATCTGCGCGAGGTGCGCGCGTCGCTCGTGATCGTGCCGCGCGGCGCGCTCGCCGACCGCATCATCGCGCAGCCGCTCGACCGCGACCTGCTCATCGCCGATCCGGCGAACGCGGCGCTTCGCGGCGGCGAGTCGGCGCGCCACCCGTACGGGTTCGCGCTCGGCGACCGCCTGCGCATCGGCTACGGCAAGCTGACGATCTACCTCGGCTCGGTCGCCGGAAGCGGGAAGACCTACGCGATGCTCGACCGCGCGCATCAGCTGATCGACGAGGGGATCGACGTCGTCGCGGCGCTCGTCGAGACGCACGGGCGCGCCGAGACCGCGGCGCTGCTGGAGGGAATCGAGCAGATTCCGCGGCTGCCGAACGGCGAGATGGACTTGGAGGCGCTGCTCGCACGGCATCCGCAAGTCGCGCTGATCGACGAGCTGGCGCACACCAACGTCACCGGCGGCGCGCGCTCGAAGCGCTACGACGACGTGATCGCGGTGCTGCGCAACGGGATCGACGT
>DASZGA010000088.1:0-10672 GCA_035939295.1 Candidatus Elarobacter sp.
CGGGTTGAAGAAAGAACTGTGGTGGGCGCTTTTCATCCGCTCGTCGGCGACTGGTTTACAGCTCGCTACGGCAACCCGACCGAACCGCAAGTTCAAGGCTGGCCGCTGATCCGCGCCGGTCAGGACGTGCTCATCTCCGCGCCGACCGGCTCGGGGAAGACGCTCGCCGCGTTCACGCTGTGCCTCGACGACTTGATTCGGCGCGCCGCGGAAGGCGAGCTGCCCGACGAGACGTTCGTCGTCTACGTCTCGCCGCTCAAAGCGCTGACGAACGACATCCGCAAGAACCTGGAAACGCCGCTCGCCGAGCTGCTTGCGCGCGCCGGCGGGGAAGGGATCGAGCTCGCGCCGATCCGCACCGCGACGCGCACCGGCGATACGACGCAGGCCGAGCGCGCGAAGATGCTGCGCAAGCCGCCGCACATCCTCGTCACGACGCCGGAGTCGCTGTTCATCCTGCTCACGGCCGAGAAGTCGCGCGCCCTCTTCTCGCGCGTCCAGACCGTGATCGTCGACGAGATCCACGCGATGGCCGCCGACAAGCGCGGCTCGCACCTCGCGCTGACCCTCGCGCGGCTCGACGAGCTGGTGATGCGCGAGACCGGCCGGCGACCGCAACGCATCGGCCTTTCCGCCACCGTGCGTCCGCTCGAGCAAGTTGCGCACTTCCTCAGTCCCGACGCGAGGATCGTCGACGTCGGCCACCGCCGCGCGATGACGCTTGCGGTCGAAGTCCCGAAGGACGAGCTGAGCTGCGTCGCGAGCAACGAGATGTCGGGCGAGATCTACGACCGGCTCGCCGAGCTGATCCGCGCGCACCGCACCACGCTGGTGTTCGTGAGCACGCGCCGAATGAGCGAACGGGTGACGTTCGCGCTGCAGCAGCGGCTCGGCGAGGGCGTCGTGATGCCGCATCACGGCTCGCTCGCGAAAGAGCTGCGCTTCGACGCCGAGAACCGGCTGAAGAACGGCGAGCTCAAGGCGGTCGTCGCGACGGCGTCGCTCGAGCTCGGAATCGACATCGGCTCGATCGACCTCGTCGTCCAGCTCGGCTCGCCGCGCTCGATCGCGGTCGCGCTGCAGCGGATCGGGCGCTCCGGCCACTGGGTCGGCGCGAAGCCCGAAGGCCGGCTGTTCGCGACGACGCGCGACGAGCTGCTCGAGTGCGCGGCGCTCGTCCGCGGTATCCGCAGCGGCGCGATGGACGCGCTGAAGATCCCGAGCTCGCCGCTCGACATCCTCGCGCAGCAGATCGTCTCGGCGTGCGCAGCAGACGACTGGGACGTCGAAGCGCTCTTCGCGCTGGTGCGGTCGGCGTATCCGTATCGCGACCTTCCGCGCAAAGACTTCGACGACGTCGTCGCGATGCTCGCCGACGGCGTCGCGACCTCGCGCGGGCGGAGCGGCGCGTACCTGCATCACGATCGCGTCAACGGCCGGCTGCGCGGGCGGCGCGGCGCGCGCATCGCGGCGATCACCTCCGGCGGTGCGATCCCGGACAACGCGAACTACAACGTCGTCGTCGAGCCCGACGGTCACGTCGTCGGCACCGTCGACGAAGATTTCGCGGTCGAGAGCATGGCCGGCGACATCTTTCTGCTCGGCACCACGTCGTGGCAGATTCGCCGCGTCGAGCCGGGTGTCGTTCGCGTCGCCGACGCGCACGGCGCGCCGCCCTCGATCCCCTTCTGGAACGGCGAAGGGCTGGGCCGCACGATCGAGCTCTCGCACGAGGTCGCTGCTTTGCGCGCCGCAATCGACGAGCGCGACGACCAAGCGGCGATCCAGTTCCTGATCGACGAGTGCTGCGTCGACCGCGGTGGCGCCGAGCAGGCCGTCGCGTACGTGCGCGCCGGCAAGGTCGTTCTCGGAACGGTTCCGACCGACACCACGATCGTCGCCGAGCGCTTCTTCGACGAAGCCGGCGGGATGCAATTGATCCTGCACACGCCGTTCGGCGCGCGGATCAACCGCGCGTGGGGGCTCGCGCTGCGCAAGAAGTTCTGCCGTTCGTTCAACATCGAATTGCAGGCGGCGGCGACCGACAACGGGATCTGTCTTTCGCTCAGCGACCAGCACGCGTTCCCGCTCGAGATCGTGTGGGAGTACGTGAAGTCGGCGAGCGTCGAGCAAACGCTCACGCAGGCGCTGCTCGCGGCGCCGGTGTTCGGCGCGCGCTGGCGCTGGAACGCGACCCGGGCGCTCGCGATCCTGCGGATGCGCGGCGGGAAGAAGACGCCGCCGCAAATTCAGCGGATGCGCGCCGAAGATCTGCTCGCCTCGTGCTTCCCCGACGCCGCGGCGTGCGCTGAAAACCTCACCGGCCCGATCCGCATCCCCGATCACGTCCTCGTCCGCGAGACGATCGACAACTGCCTGCGCGAAGCGATGGACCTCGACGGTCTCACCGACGTGTTGCGCGCGGTCGAGAGCGGAGCGATCAAGACCGTTGCGGTCGACACGCCCGAGCCGTCACCGTTCTGCCACGAGATCCTGAACGCGAACCCGTACGCGTACCTCGACGACGCGCCGCTCGAAGAGCGCCGCGCGCGCGCCGTCACGCTGCGCCGCACGATCCGCAGCGACGGCGAGAACGGCGCGGGGATCCTCGACGCCGCGGCGATCGCCGAGGTCAGCGAGTCCGTGTGGCCGGTCGTCCGCGACGCCGACGAATTGCACGACGCGATCGATACGCTCGTGGTGCTGCCGCCGGCGGCAGAGTGGACCGCGTGGTACGATGAGCTAGTCGCACAACGCCGCGCGACGACGCTCGCGCACGGAGAGAAACGGTTCTGGACCTGCGCCGAACGGCTCGACGTCGCGCGGGTCGTGTATCCTGATGCGACGATCGCACCGGAGATCGCCGCCGTCGCATCGTCACAGCCGGCTCCGCCGACGCGCGAAGAAGCGTTTGCCGAGATCTTGCGAGGCTGGCTCGAATCGTCCGGCCCGGTCACGGTCGCCGCGCTCGCGGAGCGTTTCGACATCGATCCGTCTTCGGTGGAGATGGCGCTGATCCGGCTCGAGACCGAAGGACAGCTCTTGCGCGGCCGTTTCCGCGGCGGCGAAGAAGAAGAGTGGTGCAACCGCCGCGTCCTCGCGCGAATCCACCGGCTCACGCTCGGACAGCTCCGGCGCGAGATCGAGCCGGTCAGCACGGCGGAGTACGTTCGCTTCCTCTATCGCTGGCAGCACGTCGCGCCGACCGCGCGGCTCCATGGGATCGACGGAACGCTGCAGGTCATCAAGCAGCTCGAAGGCTACGAGATTCCGGCCGCGGCATGGGAAGCCTCGATCTTGCCGGCGCGCGTCGCGCGCTACAAGCGCGAGTATCTCGACCAGCTCTGCTATTCCGGCGAAGTGATGTGGGGACGCCTCTCGCCGCATCCCGCGCTCTCGCAAGACGACGATGCGGAGCGCAAGCGCCGCATCCGCCCGACGAAGCTTGCGCCGATCTCGCTCTTCAAGCGCGAGGACGGCGAGGCGCTGATCGTCGCGCGCGACGGCGAGCAGAACGCCGCACTCTCGCACGCCGCGCGTGAAGTCCTCGATGAGATCGGTCGCCGCGGCGCGCCGTTCTTCGCCGACATCGTCCGCGGCACGAAACGTCTTCCTTCGGAAGTCGAAGAAGCGCTGTGGCAGCTCGTCGCCGCAGGGCTCGTCACCGCCGACGGGTTCGACGCGCTGCGCTCGCTGATCGACGCGAAACGCCGGCTCGGCGAGAAGGGGCTGCGCGCGCGGCCCCGCTCGTCAAGCGGCCGCTGGACGCGGCTGCACTCCGAGACCGAGCAGCTCGACGCCGAAGCGTTCGCGCGCCGGCTGCTCGAGCGCTGGGGCGTCGTCTTCCGCGACGTCGTCGCGCGCGAGACGCTCGCGCCGCCATGGCGCGATCTGCTGCGCGCGCTGCGCCGGCTCGAAGCGCGCGGCGAGATCCGCGGCGGCCGCTTCGTCTCGGGCTACGTCGGCGAACAGTTCGCGCTCCCCGAAGCGATCGACGCGCTCCGCGCCGCCCGCCGCAACGCCGACGTCGCCGACGTGATCGAAGTATCGGATTATGATCCCTTAAGGATCGCGAACGCGCTCGTCTCCGGAGCCTCGCCGAAGCAGCTGCACAGCGCCGTATCGTAGCGCGCTGCGCGATCGGAGCCGAGAGGAAAGTCGTCTCGGCTCCACAATGAGCGAGGTGCACGGGTTGGCTTCGTCACGTTACACACGCTGACGGCCTGCACACTGCCGCCACATCGGTTACTCGAACACTCTTGGGGTGGGTTTCGATGCCTTTGTTTCATATCAGCGCCGCCGATCTCCGCGAGACCGCTGATCTCCAGCTTGAGATTCTGGGCCGGCGCTTTCCGCTGCGCGAGCACGATGGCGGAACGCTGCGCGCCGCGACGCGCGCGCACGGCGCGCTCGCGGTCCTCCCGCAATCGGCGCGCGAGCGCTTCACCCACTTCGCCGACCTGGACGACGTGCCGATCCCGGGCGACGCGGTCTGCTGGCCGCGCCTGGTCCTCCCGCCGAGCGACGGCGTTCCGCTGCAGCGGCTCGTCCGCACCGGACTGCACATCCCGCCCAATTTCGTGCGCGCCCACGCGCGCCGCAAGCACGCCCGGCTCGGGCGGCTCGGCCATGCGCACCTGGCGCACCTCGGGCTCGAGGAAGAGCTCCCGGAAGAGTGGGCGATCGACGCGTTCGTCGGCGCGGGGCTGCTGATCGACGACTTCTCGACCGCGGTCGGGCTGACGATGCACCATCCGGAGCTCGCCTCGACGCAGCCGGCGACCGCGACGATCGTGCGCGACGACCACGTCGCGCCCGACCCGCGCGAGAACCCGGCGCAGTACAACGCCGTCCGCGCGCTGGCGCGCGTGATCGCCGAGCAGCCCGGCGACAGCTGGACGCCGACGATTCCGTGCCTGGACGAGAACGGCCAGCCGATGCGCGCCGAGTTCGACGTCAAGGACGAAGACGGCAAGGTCGTCATCCCGCAAGGCCAGCAGATGTACACCTACGATCTGACCGATCGCACGGTGAGCGCGGCGGGGCCTGTCGTGAACGGCGCGAAGCGCACCGCGAACGACGACCGTTCGCTGCAGAACGAGATCTGGGCGATCGAGCCGGGGCGGCCGGTCGTCGAGCGCGAGCAGGCCGCCGACCAGCCGTTGCCGGAGCTCGTCAAGGCGGTCGCGCCGGACGACGGCTTCCGCTGGGCGCTCGACATGCGGACGCGCCGCTACGGATTGCTCGTCCTCGAGAGTTCGATCCGCTCGGAGAAGGACGCCGTCTCGGTCGCGCTCGACAACATCTACCTGCGCACGCTGTACGCGTACTCGCAGCTCCTCGACGACAAGCAGAAGCCGGTCGGCGAGCGCAAGTCGCTCGGTTCGATCGGCGCGGTCAACACGATCATGGGGATTCCGGTTCCCACCGATCCGACGACGTTCAGGATCCCGCTCGACGGCCAGCCGGGCGTCGAGCTGATCGTCGGAACGCTCGGCGTCTCCGACTGGGACGGGACGCCGAGCACGTACGGCGCGCTCCTCACGGGACTCTGGCAGTACGGCGTCCCCGGGCTCTTCATGATCGCCGGCTCGTACATCACCTCGACCGCGACGTTCAACAAGATCGTCAACGACAAGGACCTGCTGGTCGCGGCGATCGGCGTCGCGTTCCCGATCGTCGGCGGCGGCGTCGCTACCGGCGCGGCGCTCTACAACAGCAAGAAAGTCTTGTTCTCGTTCGCGAGCACCATCGCCGGGATTCTGGTGAAGAAGGGGTTGGAGAAGCTCGCGATCTGGGTCGTCGCGAAGATCGGCGCTTCGCAGTTCGCGAACGCCGCCGGCCCGGTCGGCTGGATCTTCAAGCTGGTGCAGGCGGGGCTGCAGTTCAAGGACATCCTCATCACGACGGGCGAGGTGCTCTCCTCGCCGGCGACGATCCGGGCGCGGCTCACGCGCTCGCTCGACGTCACCGCGACGCTGAAACCCGATCCGGCGCACGGCGAGAGGGGCAGGCCGGAGACCGCCGTGTGGCCGGCGCTCGCGCAGCGCTACCTCGCGACGCTGCGCTACGAGAACGGAACCACGTTCACGCAGCGCGGGCCGATGGCGAACGTCACCAACAGCACGCCGGTACAATTGGAGTTCCTCAACGTCCCGGGCGGCGGCCGCTTCACGCTGACCTTCGGCGTCTATTCAGACTCCGGTTGGCTCGCGGGAACGTGGACCAGCCCGACGATCGAGGCGAAGCCGACGCCCGGGAAAGGCGCGAAGCTCGAGCTCGGCGAGCACCGCATCAAGGAGATCCTGGTTCCGCTCGGCGGCGCGACGCAGTACCGCTACAAAGAGAGCGTTCTGGTGGAGAGCGGCGCGTACAAATGGGTCGCGCGCCCGAAGCCGCCGTCGGCCACGACGAGCGCGCTCGACTGCGGCGATAACGGGACGCTGTGCACGATCGAAGGGATCACGATCAGCAACACCGCGCAGCAGGTCGGCTACGCGTATCGCGCCTCGGGGCAGAACGTCCCGCCCGACGATCCGAAGGCGCCGCGCAGCAACGCGCAGCTCTACCGGCTGCGCAACCTCTCGGTCCTCGCCGATCCCGGCAGCCGCCGCAAGGTCAGCGAGATCGGGTTCACCGAGCAACCGTCGATCGGGTACTCGCCGTACGACGGCGAGCCCGACAGGATCGACACGCGCAACTACGTCCTCGATCCGCGCGGCGGCGGAATGCACGTCCGCCGGATCGCGCTCGACGACGGCTCGCCCGGCTTCGGCTTCAACGCGCCGCTCCCGAGCTGGGGGCGTTTCCCGGTCGCGCACGTCGACGCGATCGTCGTCCACCCCGACAGCGCGCTGGTCGGCGTCTCGTGGCGCGACAGCAAGCTGTTCATCCTGCAAATCCCCGACGCGCCCTCGAAAGACGAGGACGCGCGCGAAGCGATCCCGCTCTCCGGCGAAGGCGTCCGGCAAGGGCTGATGCAAGGGCCGGCGGCGCTCGCCGTCGCGCCCGACGGGCGCATCCTGGTCTTGGAGACGCGCAACCGCCGCATCCAGGCGTTCGACGTGAAAGGGAACGCCGTTGCGAGCTTTACGCCGCAGCAGGCGCTCTTCACGATGACGGGCGGCTGGATCGACGGCGAGCTCAACGGCGGAGAGCTCCCCGAAGAGTTCAACGCCGCGCTGCGCGAGAGCGAGCTCTCGCGAATCTTCTTCCTCCCCGAAGGTCTCGCCGCGCACCTCGACGCCGGCGCGCTCTGGCCGAAGGACGATCCGGTGATCGTCGCGTTCTCGGAGCAGGGCTGGGCGCTCTCGTACGATCCCGAAAACATGAACGACCGGAAGACGAGCGCCTACATCGTCGTGAACGCGGCGGGTTCCGACTGGAGCATCGTCGATCCCGGCCGCAGCCGCGCGTATCGAATCGTGCGCCGCGGCGGCGCGCTCGACGTCTACCGCACGGTCGTGCAGTATCGCATCGAGGTAATCGAGATCGGCGGCCGCTGGCGAATCGTCGACGAACAGAGCGCCGACACCTACGAGGTCGTCCCGATCGAGGAACCCGTCTTCCAGGTGAGCAGCCGGCTTGCGTTCTTCCCGCTCGTCGACGAGGACGAAGACGTCGTCTACCTCGACGTCGGCGTCGAGGCGCAAGGCTACATGTACGTCCTCTCGCACACCGGCGAGGGGACGCGTCCGGCGGATTTCCGGCTCGACATCTACGCGCCGGACGGCAGCTTCGTCTCGCGCACGCCCGACCGCACCGTTACGAGCTCGCCGCAGAACGTCGTCGCCGCGAAGATCGCGGTCGGAATCTGGCGCGACGTCTACGGCATCACCTACGAGGCAATGCGCGGGCTCGACGGCGCGCCCGAGCCGGTGATCGCGCACTGGGTCCCGACCCCGCCGC
The DNA here is from genome assembly GCA_035939295.1 of Candidatus Elarobacter sp. Lineage (GTDB taxonomy): Bacteria > Vulcanimicrobiota > Vulcanimicrobiia > Vulcanimicrobiales > Vulcanimicrobiaceae > Vulcanimicrobium. The sequence continues at coordinate 7,909 of DASZGA010000088.1, forward strand.
TGTTCAGCCTCGAGCTGAGCCTCGCGAAAGCGCTGGACGACCGCAACATCTCCGTCGTCGCGGACGCCTTCAAGAAAGCGGGCCACCCGCTCACCAGCGCCGCGTTCATCGAGGTGCTCTCGCGCGCCGGCGCGTGGGAGATCAAGGACGGCCCGGCCGTCTACCGGATCTACCGTTCCGGCGATCAGCTCCCCGTCTACGTGATCCCCGCGGCCTGAAAGGAGCGTTCGATGCAAGCGATCACCACCGCGATCTCCAACGACGGGATCCAGTTCTTCGGCCGCGAGCTGATCGGCAGCATCCTCGCGGACAAGCTGCGCTCGATGCAGATCGCCAACCGCGATATCTCGATCGGGCGGATCAACATCAGCTACAGCAACGCCGACAACATCGTCATCCGGCTGCGCAACGCGAGGATCCCCGGGTTTTCCCCGCGCTTCATCCGCGTCCGGCAGGGCGCCGCCGGGGCGTTCGGGATCGATCTCGAGGCCGACGACTTCGACGTCAACTACGACTGGAACGAGACCTACAAATACACCTCGTGCTCGTTCGTCCCGAAGGCCGGGATCATCTGCAATCGGCCGGAGAACCGCGACCGGAACTTCGGGTACAACCCGCGCGCGCGCTCCTTCAGGGCGAACGTCGAGACGCTCTTCAAGTACAACGACGGGACGAAGGCGTACGAGGTGCAGACGACGGGCTCGAACGCGAGCTCCGACGTCGCCGCGAACATCCCGGGCGGAAGCATCATCAACCGCGAGCAGCAGGGCTGCTTCACCTCCAACGTCTCCGACGCGACCGCGAAGGCGATCTCGACGGTCGACTTCAAGGGCGCGATTCAGCAAGTGATGCCGGAGCTGTTGCGCTCGATCCCGGCCAGCGGGAAGCTGACGCCGAACATCACCTTCGAGTTCGGGCTCGGCGACGACAAGATGACCTTCCCGAACCCCGGAATCCTGATCGGTGCGACCGGCCGCGCGAGCTGGAAGGGCGAGCCGTATCCCGGCAAGGAGCCCGAGAAGGTTCCGCTGCCGTCGATCCCGACCGGCAAACACTTGCGCACGTACGTGTCGAGCTATGCGGTCAACGGCTTGTACTGGGCGTACTTCAAAGACGGCGGGCTGAACTCGCTGGTGAAGCCCGCCGATCTTCCGAATCCCGACGTGCTGCGCATCGACACGTACGCCGAGCAGATCGAATCATTGCTCCCGTACGCGGGGAAGGTCTTCTACGCGAACATCGCGCCGAAGTCGGCGCCGTCGGTCGAGTTCCAGGACGTCTACCTCTACGATCCCAAGGTGATGAACTCACTCAAGCCGCCGGTGCTCCCGGCCGAGGTCTACACCCAGGTCGAGAACGCGATGGCCGGCAAGGCGTACCTCACCGCCGACGCGGCGCGCACCGCCGCGACGCGCGCCGGCGTTCCCGCGACGTTCGTCGAGCGCGTCGTCTCGGCCGGAAAGCAAGGCGGGATGGTCGTCAACGCCGAGCTCGCGTTCCGCCTGACGATCCAGGACACGTCGCCCGAGCGCTATCTCGCGTTCACGCTCAAGCGCGTCGACGTGCTGAAGGACCTCGGGCTCGGAACGAGCGGTCAGGCGCAGACGCTGAAGTTCGACTTCACGCGCGTCAGCGTGAAAGCGACGTTCGACGAGACGAACATCCCGGACTTCGACGATTCGGGGTTCGGGACGTTCATCTGGCCGGTCGTCGGCGAGACGCCGTACGCCCAGACGCAGCGCGACCTCGGAAAGATCGGCGTTCCGATCCCGATCATGCAAGGGTTCGCGTTCCGGTTCGAGTCGGCGGAGCTGAGCGTGCAGCGCGGGTTCGTCTCGATCACGGCCGACGTGGCGTTCAAGAAAGCGGCGCTCCCGCTCGCGGTCGCGCACGTCCTCGAAGCGGCGCTGGCCGCGGCCTGAACGCACGGTGCCGTCCGAGTACGTCTTCGCCGGGAAGAAGGCGTTCGGCTCGGACGGCACCGCGCCGCGGCTCTGGCTGACGGTCGCGGAGTTCGAGAGCGACGCCGCCGAGACGATCACGCTCCCCGTGGTGCGGGCGACCAGCGCAGGCTACGATCAGCGCGTCATCGCGTACGCGCGCTCCGGCGGCGGGATGCTGCTGCAGATGGTGCGCGTCCGCGGCGGCGTCGCCGAGCGCTGGTGGCTCTCGCTGATCCGCGCGCTCGGCTGGATCGGGCTCGTGCCGGAGAGCGAGCCGCAGAACGCGGCGGCGTTCGAGCTCGAGACGAGCGCCGGCGGGACGCTGCTCACGCTGCTCGACGGCGCGAAACGTCCGGTGAGCTACACCACCGGCGCGAGCGGGATCCTCACCGTGACGACGCCGGCGGGGCGCGCGTTCGTCGCCGAGCGGGCGACGCCGTCACTTGCCGAGATCCGCGCGAGCGGCGGGAACGGCGCCGACCTCGGCGACGTCGACCTGCGCGGTGAAAGCCTGGCGGGGGTGAAGCTCGCCGGCGCGAGCTTCCTCCGCGGATCGCTGCAGCAGACGGTCTTCGACAACGCCGACCTCACCGGCGCCGTCTTCGCTGGCGCAGCGCTCGAGGCAACCTCGTTCGCCGCTGCGACCCTCGATCGCGCGAACTTCAGCGCGACGACGGTCGCCGCGACGCGCTGGAACGCGCCGAAGAGCGCGCGCGGGATCGTGCTGGCCGGCTGCAACGGCGCGGGGACGCGGCTCGGCATACCGAACGCGCGGGCGCTCCTCGATGCGAGCGGCGCCGACCTGAGCGGCGCCGACCTGC
>DASZGA010000089.1:0-5998 GCA_035939295.1 Candidatus Elarobacter sp.
ACCCGTCTCCGCTGCGACGTCGCACCCGGCCGTTACGAGATCGTGGATGACGGGGAGCGCAAACCCGGCATGCGCCATCCTCGCCCACGAGACCACCGCGTCCGGACTGCCTGCTTCGATCGAGGTCGCAAGTGCGGACACGAGCGACCGCACGATCAGCGCCGACGCTTGCCCTGCCGACCGTGGCCCAAGACGCCCGATCACGGCCTCAACCGCATCGGTCCTCGTCTCAACCAGCTGCCGCGCTAGAGCCACCCGACCGTCCATCCTAATGCACCCGACGTCCAGAAGCCTAGCAGCTCGTTGGAGGGCAGGCCGCGACGACGACGACGATTGCTGCGATAACGGCTTCCAGCACGGGCAACTCCTTAGCGATGCGGGGTACGCCCTCACCCTATCAAGGAGCCGGGGTCCCGACACTCGTCCGAAAGGACGAGGCCGTTTCGGGCTAGATGAGATCGCGGCGGCGTGCCACCGCCACCGCCTCGCCTCGGCTCCCCACACCGAGCTTCCGAAGGACCGAGGAAACGTGGGTGCGCACGGTGTTGACCGTGCGGCGCTGCTCGTCCGCAATCGCCTGATTGGAGAGGCCGCGGCCCATCGCTCGCAGGACTTCGATCTCCGCCGAGGTGAGGGCGTCGTCCTCGCGCGGCTCCTCTTGAGAGCCGGCAATCGCCGACGCTACGACCTCGATCAGCTTCGTGAAGCCGGTCTGCCCGGCCAGCCGCATGTCTCGAAGGCCCGATTCGAAGCCGTCACCGTCGCGAAGCACGAGGCTGCCAAGTGTAGCGTCGAACGCTACGAGCTCGTCACGGTTGCCGCGTGCCGCCCGAAGGAGACGCTGAGCGACGGCGTTGCGGCCGATCAATAGGTTCGCGAGGATCACGAGTCGTTCGCTGAGGGCGCGAGTGCGCGCGAAGACGTTTCGCGGATCCGTGTCTCGCTCGACCGCTGCGTCGTACGCGGCGAGCGCGTCGGTCGACGCCCGCTTGTTTCCCGTTGCGCCCGCCACGACGGCCAGCATCGCCGTGCAATGACGAAGCTGGTACGGAGTGAGATTCCGCTCGGAGCCTTCGGACAACAGCGACTGAGCCTCGGCGAATTGCTTACGCCAGATAAACGCTGTCGCCCGTCCGATCAGCCAGGGGGCGAGTCCGACGTGACCCCGGTACGAGAGTTGGTTCAGCTCATGTTCGAGCTCGGCGATCCGCTCGGCGTTGCCGCGCTCGGCTTCCATGTCGATTAGCATGCGGAGGCCAAAGGCCCGCAACTGCGGATCGCCGGCCTTCTCCGCGTTCGCGGCCACTTGCGCCGCATACCAAGCCGCGACGGGGATGCGGCCCGCGAACCAGTTTTGAGACGACAGCGCCGAAAACAGACGGGCTGCAAGCGAGAACTCGCCGCATTCGATCGCTATTCGTGTCGCTTCGCGCGTATATTGCTCGACCGCGCCCTCATTACCCGAATAGAAGGCGACTGTCGCAGCGCGCCCATACGTTCGCGACCGAACAGCGTCGTCGGCGAACTCGGCCAGCTCCAGCGCCTCGTCGAGGGTCATCTTTGCGCTGTCGAGTTCGTTCGCGAGCGCGTACGTCGTTGCAAGGGTTCCCAGGATCTGCGCGCGATCGCCTGGACCCAAATCGTCCCGCCCGCGGAACCGCTCCAGCACGGGCAGCGCGTCCAATCGGCCCTGCTGGTACAGCATGAGGCCGTAGCGCCACGCAACGGACGTTTCGAAGGTCGAATCCTCGCTGTCCGCTTGCAGGACCGCGGCGTACCACTTTTCCGCTTGATCGACGCGGCCGTGTGCATCTTCGATCGCCGCGCGCATCGCGAGCACACCGGGAAGCTGCAAAACCTTGCCGCTCGGGAGCGCGCGAATCGCGCGTTCCACGGAATCGAAGTGACCGTTGTCGAGCAGCGAGAAGTTGTGCGTCGAGATGACGCGGACGATGTGGTCGGTGGCGCGGGCTTCGATGTACCGCTGGAGCGCCGCTTCGGGCATGCCGACGGCTTCCAGGACGCTTCCCGCGGTGACTTGCGCGGACCGCAGTGCTTCGTCGCCCTCGAGGGCGATCTGGCGCTGCACGAAGTCGCGGAAGAGGTCGTGCAGCTTGTAGACGCCCGATTCGAGGACGCTGATGAACGCGACGCGCTCGCGCAGCGACTCGATGATCGCCGCGGCGTCGTCGAATCCCGCCGCGACGGCGAGCCGCGTCTCGAGCCGCGGCAAGAACGCCGCGGTGCGCAGGAAGCCGCGAATGCGGTCGTCCAGCGAATGCCACACCTGCTCGGCGAGGTAACGATAGACCATTTCGCGCGTCCCGGCCGAGACCGCGCGCAGGTCGCTCGCGCGCGTCGAGGTGCGCAACGCGAACGTCAGCGCGGCCGGCCAGCCGTCGACAAGGCCAAGGATTTGCTCCAGCTCCTCGTCGCGCACGGCGACGCGCGTCGCGCGCGCGCTCTGCTTCGCCTCGTCGATGCTGAAACGCAGGTCGACGGCGTCGACCACGAGATCGGACTCGCCGTACGCGAGCCACGAAGCGACCGGGAGCTGCAGCGGGCTGCGCGAGGAGAAGAGCCAGCGCGGACCGCCCTTCGTGCGGTCGACCAGCGCGGCGATGAAGCGTGAGATCTCCGGATCGTCCTCGCCGTGATGCAGGTCGTCGATGACGAGCAGCGTGTCGAGCGAGCGGATGTGCGTCGCGACCCAGCCGGCGAGGTCGCGCCCCGGCGCATCGGAGTTGCGCGCGCCGTCGAGCGCGGTCGCGAGCGAGCGCCGCAGCGCGGGAACGACGCTCTCGAGCGCGTCGGCGAAACCTCGCACGAACGGCAGCAGCGCCGACGCGTCGGGCGGAACGTCGTAGACGACCGACGAGGGAAGGGTCGCCAGATACTGCCGCACGGCGACCGACTTGCCGAACCCGGCCGGCGCGATGATCGCCGCGATGCGGTACTGCGCGGCGGTCGCGAGGCGCTCGAGAATGCGCGGGCGATCGATCGGACGGAAAACTCCGCCGAGATCGGGACGCCCGTTTGCGGCGATGCTCCGGATCACTGCTGCTAGACCCACTCCTCCTGCGGAGGACACCCCTCAACTCCGGGCCGGTGTCTCTACCCGGGTATCGGCCAGTTTCGTGCCGTCCGCGACCGTCCCCCGTTGACGCTCGCCCGCTTCGCCGCAACGTGGCCGGAAAGTCCAAACAGCCGGGTACGTAGCGATCCATGACGACCCAGACGTGCGAGCACGACGCGTGTCTCTGCACGCGTCCCTATTCGAAGCAAGTGCAAGCGGCGAGCACCGAGCGGATCGACCCGAACGGCGCCTTCTGCAGCCGCCACTGTCGCGATGAAGCCGGCGGCCCGCACGGCGACGGCGGGTGCCTGTGCGGACACCCGCAGTGTCAGAAGTTCGCCGGCGAGGGAATCCCGCCGTTGTGAGCTAGCCGCGCTGCCGAGCGATCAGCCGCAGGTAGCGCCGCGGTTCGAAGGAGCCGTCGGCGTCGATCCGTCGGAACGCTTCCTCGCGAATCTGTCCGGAGAGCTCGCGGCGCTGGCGCATCGCGTTCTCCAGCTCGCGGAAGGCGCGCTCGAAGTCGTCGCCGTCGAGCGTCGCGATCTGCTTCTTGAGCCGGTCGATGTCGGAGCCGAGCCGCCCTTGCAGCTCGACGCTGACCTCGCGCTCGGTCTGCAATATCCGCGCGAGCAGCGCGTTCAGCTCCTCGACCGTCGGCAGCCCGAACGCCGCCCGCGCGGGCTCTTGGGGAGGCGCGGACGCCGACCGCACCGCCCGCGGTTTATTTCCGGGTCGCGGCGCGTCGAAGTCGGGGTAGATCCGGATGATCGACTTGATTCGCTGTGGCCCTTTTGGCGACTGTAACCCCTCCGCGATACCGGCCATTATTAGCCGGGACCGCAGCGCGGTATCGTTAATCACGCGCAAGTGCTGCGGGTCGAGCCCGACCGGCCGGCGGTTGGGACCGAAAAAGTCTTCGTCGCGCGCCATGGGAAGGCTCATTGCCTTCTCCCAGAGATTGGCGCGCGCGCTCCGGGTTCCGTTCACAATAACCCGGGTTACGTCACGGGTTACACGTCACCTGCGAGAAGGTCCTTGCCTGCGAGGCCTTCTTCGATCTCCACATCGGTGATGAGCTTTTCACCCGCCAGCATCCCGGTGGCGTCGGCGGCCATGACCGCGTCGTCGTACTTGTCCGCCGGGTCGTCCTCGCGGGTGGCGTCGTCTGAACCGGGAGTCGTGCGCTCGTCCTGCATGGATCAACTCTACCCGCCGCGGGTACGATCTCGCCATGCCAGCGAAGGGAAAAAAGGGCGAGTTCGCGCCGCTGCCGTCGACGCTCGAACGCTCGCCGAAGAAGGCGCAAGACACCTACGAAGAGACGCTTGAAAGCGCCGAAAAGACGTACGACGGCGACGAGGAGCGCGCGCACCGCGTCGCTTGGGCGGCGGTCAAGCACTCGTTCGAAAAAGTCGGCGACCACTGGGAGCCCAAGGACCACAAGGGGCCTTCGGATCCGCGCGCCGCGGAAGGCGGGCCGAACGCGTCGGGACCGTCGTACGGCGGTGTCGACGTCGAGGGCAAGACGAAAGATCAGCTCCTCGCCGAAGCGCGCGCGCTCGGCGCGCACGTCACGACGCACATGACGAAGGGCGAGATCGCGAGCGAGATCGAGAAGGCGAACAAGCGCGCCGACCGCGCCGCGCGCGAGGCGCGATAGGGCAACCGCGAACTTCTCAGGAAGGCGGGCGCCATGCTCCGCCGCTTCTCGCGAGTCGTCTTCGCTGCTGCCTTCTTCATCACGCTGGCCGGAGCGGCATCCGCTCGGCCGCCGTTCGATTTCGACTCCGCGGCCGGGCGGCTGCCGAAGAGCGTCGTCCCGCTCGACTACACCATCGCGATCGTCCCGGACGTGGAAGCGAAGACGCTGACGGGGACCGAGACGATCGTCGTGCGCGTGCGCCGGCCGGTGAGCACGCTCATCTTCAACTCGCTGAACGAGAAGCTGCGCGACGTGAAGCTGGACGGCGCGCCGGTCGCAAACACCGTCAGCGACGACGCTGCGCAGCTCACGACGATCACGCTCGCGCATTCGGCTGCGCCGGGCGTTCACACGCTGAGGTTCGCGTACACCGGGAAGCTAGAGAGCGCGCCGCAAGGTCTGTTCGTGCAGCCGTACCGCACGCCGGGCGGCGCGAGCGGCACGATGCTCTCGACGCAGTTCGAAGCGACCGACGCGCGGCGGATGTTTCCGTGCTGGGACGAACCGGCGTTTCGCGCGACGTTCCAGCTCAGCGTGACCGTGCCGGCGGCCTGGAGCACCGTCTCGAACATGCCGCCGCAGTCGCGCAGCGTGCACGGCGCGCTCGCGACGACGACGTTCCGCCGCTCGCCGAAGATGCCCACGTATTTGGTCGAGTTCTCCGCCGGCGATCTCGCGCGCATCGGCGCGACCGCGCACGGCCGCGGGTTCGGCGTGTGGGCCGTGCGCGGGCAGGAACAGTACGGCGTGTTCGCGCTCGCCAACGCGCAGCAGATCCTGGCCGACTACGACGCGTACTTCGGCGTTCCGTACCCGCTGCCGAAGCTCGACTCGATCGCGGTTCCCGGCGGCTTCCAAGGCGCGATGGAGAACTGGGGCGCGATCACGTACAACGATCAGGCGCTGCTGTTCCCGCCCGGCTCGACGCTCGACCGCCGCCAGCGCGTCTTCAGCATCCAAGCGCACGAGATGGCGCACCAGTGGAACGGCGACTTGGTGACGATGGGCTGGTGGGACGACATTTGGCTCAACGAGTCGTTCGCGTCGTGGATGGCGGCGAAAGAGACCGCGCTGCGCAACCCGAGCTGGAACTGGTGGGAGCACCAGGACGAGGTCAAGGAGACGGCGATGAACGCCGACGCGCACCTGACCTCGCACGCGATCGAGCAGCACGTCGTCAACGAGCTCGACGCCGAAGCGTCGTTCGACCCGGCGATCAC
>DASZGA010000090.1:0-13197 GCA_035939295.1 Candidatus Elarobacter sp.
GATCACGTCGCTCGCGCCGCCGTTCTCGGGCTCGCGCACGTAGTCGGCGAGGCACAGGTGCTCGCCGCCCGCTTGGCGCGCGAAGGTGAAGCGCGCGATCTCGCGCGTGGGGTTTTGCGGATCGAAGACGATCACGTCGTCACCGCTTCCCGCCGCCGGGAAGTAGCCGTAGACGACGCGCGGCTCGAGGAACGGCTCCGTTTCGGCCATCTTCTCATAACGGCGCAGCCGCGGCTCGAACTCCTCGGCGACGATCCGGTCCCACTCGGCGCCTTTCACGCTCGCGCCGCCCCACGAGAGCCGGTACAAGCTCTTGAGGTCGAAGCAGTCCCACAGCTCGCGCGAGTCGACGTGCTCGAGCGTGCGCGCGCCGAGAAACGGCGGCGTGGGAACGTCGGCGGCGCCGACGTCGGCGCGCGCGGTCCGGCCGCTCGCCGACGGCGCAGCGGACGCGGACGCGTCTTTGACGCGCAGCTTCGCCGCTTCGTCGCGCACGCGCGTCACCAGCTGCGAGCGCGCGTCGCCATTCGTCAGCGCGTCCATGATGTCGAGCCCCTCGAACGCGTCCTTGGCGTAGAACACGCCCGGGTCGAAGAAGTGCTCGTCGACGTATGCGATGCGCCGGCCGAAGTCGCGGTTGATCGCGGCGCCCCCGATCACGACCGGATACGCGAGCCCGCGCGAGGCCTGCTCCTTGATCAGCGTAGGCATCTGCTTCGAAGTCGAGACGAGGAGCGCCGAGAGGCCGACCGCGTCGGCGTTCACCTCGACCGCCTTGTCGAGGATCGTGTTCACCGGAACCTGTTTGCCGATATCGTGCACGGTGTAGCCGTTGTTCGAAAGGATCGTCCCGACCAGATTCTTCCCGATGTCGTGCACGTCCCCGAACACCGTTGCCAGGACGACGACGCCCTTGCTGACGCCTTCCTTCCGCTCCAGGAACTGTTCGAGGTGCGCGACGGCCTTCTTCATCACCTCGGCCGACTGCAGCACGAACGGCAGGATCAGCTCGCCCGCGCCGAACTTGTCGCCGACCTCTTTCATCGCCGGCAGCAACACGTTGTTCAGGACGTCGACGGGATCGCGGTCCTGCAGCGCCTCGTCGATCTTCGCTTCGATCCCGTCCTTGCGGCGGCGCAGGATCGCGTTGTGGATCCGCTGCGCGACCGGCGTGTCGGCGTCGTCGTCGACTTGCACCGCGGCGCCGTTCGGCGAGACCGTCTTCGATTCGAAGTGCTCGATCACGCGCTGCAGCGCGTCCGGACGGCGGTTCAGCACGAGGTCGTCGCACAGCTCGCGTTCGGCCGCGTCGATCTCGGCGTACGGCGTGATCTCGGCGGCGTTGACGATCGCCATGTCGAGCCCGGCCTCGACGCAGTGGTGGAGCATCACCGAGTTGAGCACGTGCCGCGCCGCAGGCTTGAGCCCGAACGACACGTTCGAGACGCCGAGCGAGGTCAAAACACCCGGCAGCTCGCGCTTGATCAGCCGAATCCCCTCGATCGTCTCGACGGCGGAGTCGATGTACTCGGCATCGCCGGTCGCGAGCGTGAACGTGAGGTCGTCGAAGATGAGCGCGCCCGGCGGCAAGCCGTACTCGTCGACGACGATGTCGTGGATGCGCGTGGCGATCGCGAGCTTCTGTTCGCGGGTCTTCGCCATCCCGGTCTCGTCGATCGTCAGCGCGACGACGGCGGCGCCGGCTTCTTTCACCAGCGGCATCACCGACTCGATCTTCGCGCGGCCGTTCTCGAGGTTGATCGAGTTGACGACCGGACGGCCGGCATAGATCTTCAGCGCGGCCTCGATCACTTTCGCTTCGGTCGAGTCGATGACGAGCGGCGCTTCGACCGACTGCGCGAGCCGCTTGACGATCGTCGCCATCTGCACGTCTTCGTCGGTGCGCTCGGTCAGCGCGGTGCAGACGTCGAGCAGATGCGCGCCGCCTTCGACTTGGCCGCGCGCGACCAGCGTGATCTCGTCGTAGTCGTCGGCAAGCAGCAGCCGCTTGATCTTGCGCGAGCCCTGGCTGTTGACGCGCTCACCGATCAGCAGCACGGTGCCTTCTTGGTTCAGCGCGACGGCGGTCATCGCGGAAGCGGCGTACTGCAGCGGCTTCGGTTCGGGGATGCGCGGCGTGTAGCCCGACGCGGCGAGCGCGTCGAGGTCGGCGCGGAACGCGGTGATGTGCGCCGGCGTCGTCCCGCAGCAGCCGCCGATCGCATTGACGCCGAAGTCGCGCACGAACGCGCCGAGCTCGTGCTGCATCTCGTCGGGCGTCTCGGGATAGATCGTCTCGCCCTTCGCGCCCATCCGCGGCAACCCGGCGTTCGGGATCACGCTGACGAAGCAGCGCGAGTTCTCGACCAGATACCGGATCGGATCGCGCATGTGCGACGGACCGGTCGAGCAGTTCAAACCGATGACGTCGATCGGGAGCGCGTCGAGCGTCGCGCACACCGCGCTGATGTCGGTGCCGAGCAGCATCCGGCCGGTGACGTCGAGCGTCGCCTGCGCCTGGATCGGAACGCGCCGCACGCCCTTGTCGAACGCGCGCGTGATGCCCGCGATCGCCGCCTTCATCTCGAGCAGATCCTGGCTCGTCTCCAGCAGCAGCAGATCGACGCCGCCTTCGATCAATGCGGTCGACTGCTCTTCGTACAGGTCGGCGAGCTCGTCGAATGTGATCTTCGAGAGCGCAGGATCGGACGACGAGATCAGCATCCCCGTCGGACCGAGCGATCCGGCCACGAACCGCGGCCACTCGGGGGTCGAGCAGGCGTCCGCGGCACGGCGCGCGAGCTGGGCCGAGACGAGGTTGATCTCGTGCGTCTTCGCACCCAGGCCGTACTCGTCGAGCTTCAGCCGCGAGGCGGTGAACGAGTCGGTCTCGACCACATCGGCCCCGGCGGCGAAGTAGTCGCGGTGGATCTGCTCGATCACGTCGGGCCTGGTCAGGACCAGCGCCTCGTTGCACCCGTGGTAGGACGGGCCGCCGAAGTCTTCGTCGGTCAGGTGCAGCGCCATGAGCTGCGTCCCCATCGCGCCGTCGAACAGGAGCACGCGCTCGCGGAGCGCCGAGAGATATCCGGACATCACCGCCATCCTATCGGTTCCGGCAACCGGAATACCGTTGTTGGTGGTCCAACGGAATGGATATGGACGCGATTGGACAGATCGCGAGTCGCCTCGACACGCTTGCAGCGCTGGTCCGCGAGGCGCCGCCCTCGGCAGCGCTCCGCGAGGCTTTTGCCGCCCTGCGCCTCGAGGAGATCGTCAGCTCGGCCCGGCTGGCCGGCGCCCGGCTCGACTTGGTCGAGGTCCGCGCCCTGCTCGACCGCGGCCGCGCGCTCGGCGGGCACCGCTTCGAGGACTACCTCATCGTCCGGGGCTATGCCGACGCCGCCGGCTGGGCGGCGCAGCAGGGGACGCGCCGCACCCCCGTGACGACCGAAGATCTGCGGACGCTCCACCGGCTCGCGGTCCGCGGCATCAGCGACGACGCCGGCGCCTGGCGCACGAAAACCGTCCCGCCGCTCGCCGACGGGACGGTCCCGCCCCCGCATTGGCTCGTCCCGTTCGAAACGGAAACGTACGTCGGCCGCCTCGCCCTCGGCGCCGACGACCCGGCGCCGCTCGCCCTGGCCCGCGCCGTCGCGCGGCTTGTCCGCCTGCAGCCGTTCCCGAACGCGAACGGCCGAGTCGCACGCCTGGTGGCGAACCTGCTCGCGTACCGCCGTGGCTTGCCGCCGATCGTGCTCGACGCGCGCGCGCGCCGGACCTACGACGCGGCACTCCGTTCGGCGCTCGCCGGAGACGCAACGCCGCTGGCGCGCGTTATCGGACAAGCATTGGGACGCGGGCTCGAAAAGCTGCGTGACGCCGTCGAACCGGTCGACGCGCTCCACCCGCTCGCGTCCTTCGCGGGAGAGGGCGGCCCCGACCGGCTCTACAAAGCAGCCCAGCGCGGGCGATTGCGGGTCGTGCGCCGTGATGGTCGCCTCTACACGACCGCGCCGTGGGTCGCGGCCTACACTCAGCAGCCCTCATCCGAGTCCGCGTGAACGCCGAATTTAGGAACAGCATGACCGAACCGCTCGTCGCTTACGTGTCGATGGAGATCGCCGTTTCTTCGGGGGTCGCCACCTACAGCGGCGGCCTCGGCGTCCTCGCCGGCGACGTCGTGCGCGCCGCTGCCGACGCCGGTTACCCGATGGCCGGCGTGACGCTGCTCTACCGCGACGGCTACTTCCGCCAGCACCTCGACGCGTCGGGCGGACAGCACGAAGAGCCGCAGAGCTGGCGTCCCGACGAGCTGCTCGAGCGCCTCCCCATCGTCGTCACGCTCCCGATCTCCGGCCGCCCGGTCAACGCCGGCGTGTGGCGCTACAAGGTCCTCGGCGTCGACGGCCACCACGTGCCGGTCTACTTTCTCGACACCGACCGCCCCGAAAACGACGAGGCCGCGCGCTCCCTGACGCGTGCTCTCTACGGCGGCGACGCGCGCTATCGTCTCGAGCAAGAGGCGCTGCTGGGTCTCGGCGCGGTCGCCGTGCTCCGCACGCTGGGCCACGACCGCATCGCGACCTACCACATGAACGAAGGACACTCCGCGCTGCTGGTCCTCGCGCTGCTCGAGCACGTGCGCGCGACGCCGTACGGCTTGCCCACTCACGACGATCTGGCCCGCGTGCGCGACCGCTGCGTCTTCACCACGCACACGCCCGTGCCGGCCGGCCACGACTGCTTCGGCTTAGACCTCGCGCACGAGGTGCTCGGCGCGGATTTCGTGGCGACGCTGCGCGCCCTCGAGCTCGCCGACAACGACGTCCTCAACATGACGCTCCTCGCGCTGCGCGCCTCGCGCTTCACCAACGCGGTCGCGATGAAGCACGGCGAGGTCTCGCGCGCAATGTTCCCGCACATGGCGATCCGCGCGATCACCAACGGCGTCCACGCCGGCACGTGGACCTCGCAGCCGTTCCAAGCGCTGTACGACCGCCACCTCCCCGGCTGGCGCCGCGACAACTGGCAGCTGCGCCAAGCGATCGGGATCCCGCTCGACGAGATCGCCGATGCGCACGCAACAGCGAAGCACGCACTCATCGAGCGAGTCGCGCACGCTACCGGCAAGCTCCTCGACCCGAACCGTTTCACGATCGGCCTCGCCCGCCGCGCAACCGCATACAAGCGCAACGACCTCATCCTGCGCGACCCCGAGCGTCTCCGCGCGATCGCGCGGCGCTTCGGCGGAGTCCAAATCGTCTTCGGCGGCAAAGCCCATCCGCGCGATTGGGACGGCAAGGGGATGATCCAGCACATCGTCGGCACCGCCCCGGCGCTCGCCGGCGACGTCGACATCGTCTATGTCGAAGACTACGACATGAGCTGGGGCGCAACGCTCACCTCCGGCGCCGACGTCTGGCTCAACACTCCGCGGCCGCCCAACGAAGCTTCGGGAACCAGCGGAATGAAAGCCGCCATGAACGGCGTCCCCAGCCTCTCGGTCATGGACGGCTGGTGGATCGAAGGCGCCTTGGACAACATCACCGGCTGGTCGATCGACGCCGAAACCGGCAACGACGACAACCGCACCGCCGACGCGCTCTACAACCTCCTAGAAAACACGATCCTACCGGCCCACGCGAACGACCGCGACCGCTACCTCACCACCATGCGCGGCGCGATCGCCTTCAACGCCTCCCACTTCAACGCGCAGCGCATGCTAGCCCAATACGCAATCGACGCGTACACGATCTTCCCCGCCGACAAAGAAACCGCCACCGACGAACACCGCCTAGCGGGATAGGCCAACTCCACCGATCCTGCCTCGGCGGTGGAGCGATGATGTCGCGCAGGGGGCGTTGAGGAGGAGCGGAGCCTGGAGGGCGGGAGCGACGACGAACCGAGCGACCAGAGGCCCATGGATGGGCCGTCGGGAGCGTCCCCCGGAGCGGCATCGTCGCTCCACCGCCGCGCCACCATCCCCACAACCGAGCCACCCGAGCGCGGAAGCTGGAGTGCTAGACGCCGACCTGTTGCGGCGCCTTCGACCCGCCGGAGACGCTACCGCCCCCATCGATCTGCGTCGAGTGCGTATGCTTCCCGCGCCCGAACCCGAGCCGGTCTTCCAGGTTCGCGATGAACACGTACAGCACCGGCGTGATGAACAGGTTGAGGATCGTCGAAAGAATCATCCCCCCGAACACCGCCGTCCCGAGCGAGTTCCGCGCGCCGCTCCCGGCGCCGGTCGCGAACACCAGCGGCGTCACGCCGAGGACGAACGCGATCGACGTCATCAGAATCGGCCGCAGCCGCGTCTCGGCCGCGCGGATCACCGCCGTCACCGTATCGATCCCTTGTTCTCGAAGTTGATTCGAGAACTCCACGATCAGAATCGCGTTCTTCGACGCCAACCCGATCAGCATCACGTACCCGACCTGCGCGAACACGTCGGAGAACGCGTGCCGGACGATCAGCCCGCCGATCGCACCGAGCAGCGCCAGCGGCACCGCCAGCAAGATGATCAGCGGATCGGCGAACGACTCGTACTGTGCCGAGAGGACGAGGAACACGAACACGATCCCGAGCCCGAAGATGATCGCGGCTTGCGCGCCGCCCTCGATCTGCTCGCGCGAGATCCCGCTCCACTCGGTCGCGAAGCCCGGCGGCAGGTTCTGCGCGAACCGGTCCATCGTCGCGAGCGCCTCACCCGAGCCGT
Organism: Candidatus Elarobacter sp.; assembly: GCA_035939295.1. GTDB lineage: Bacteria > Vulcanimicrobiota > Vulcanimicrobiia > Vulcanimicrobiales > Vulcanimicrobiaceae > Vulcanimicrobium. Next base: position 6,722 of record DASZGA010000090.1, read on the forward strand.
GACCGGGCGCGGCCGAGCCACTGATCTCGATCGAGCGGTAGAGGTTGAAGTGCGTGATGTTCGGCGGCGCTTTGATCTCGGAGATCGTGACCAGCGCGCTGAGCGGGATCGCCGGCGCCGTTACGAGCTGCCCGTTCACGACCAGCGGGTTGCCGCTATGTACGTAGATGTTGTTCAAGTCCGACACGCGCGAGCGATACGGCGTGTCGGCCTGCACGTAGACGCGGTACGCCTTCCCGTTCATGTCGAAGTCGTTGACGTAGACCGAGCCGAGATACACCTGCATCGTGCTGAACAGCGCCGGCAGCGAAACGCCGAGCTGCGCCGCCTTGTCGCGGTTGACGTCGGTGAGGATCACCGGCTTGTCGCTGCGGAACGTCGTGTAGACGCTCGTCAGCGGCGAGCCGGGCGCGTACGCCGGGTAGATCAGCATCTTCGACGCCGCTTCGAGCGCGGGGATCCCCTGATTGGCGCGGTCTTCGAGCTCGTAGGCGAACCCGGCTTGGAATCCGAGCCCCGGGATCGACGGCGGCTGAATCATGAACGCCAGCGCCAGCGGGTACTTCGACTTGAAGTCGGTGAACAGCCGGTAGTTCACGCGGTTGACCACCGCGGTGAGCACGTGATCTTTGCCCGGCCGCTCGCCCCACGGCTCGAGCCGGATGAACATCGTGACCTTGTTCGAGCCCGACCCGGTGAAGCTGAACCCCGCCACGTCGAAGACGTCGGTGATCTCGGGCTGGTCGCGCAAGATCTTCTCTAGGTCGCGCTGCACTTGATGCGTGTAGTCGATCGAGCCGCCTTCGGGGAGCTGCGCGCTGACGATGGCGAAGCCTTGATCCTCGTCGGGGATGAACGCGGTCGGCGTCGTCGTGTAGACCCATCCGGTCAGCCCGAGCAGGATCGCGAACACGCCGAGCGCGAGCCAGCGGCGCCGCATCACCCACGGCAGCGCGCGATGATAGCCGCCGCGAATCCCGCCGATCGCCGCGTTCACGGGCCGGAAGAACCCGCGCTGCCGCACCTGCGTTCGTCCGAGCAGCAGCGAGGAGAGCACCGGCGTGAGGGTCAGCGCGCAGAACAGCGAGATCGTGATCGAGCACGCGATGGTCAGCGCGAACTGTTTGTAGAGCTGCCCCGTCGTCCCCGGGAAGAACGCGACCGGAACGAACACGGCGAGCAGCACCAGCGAGGAGGCGAGCACCGCGCCGGTGATCTCGCTCATCGCCTCGCGCGCCCCTTCCATCGGCGGCATCCCCTTCTCTTGGATGAAGCGCGCGATGTTCTCGATGACGACGATCGCGTCGTCGACGACCAGCCCGGTCGCCAGCGTGAGCCCGAACAGCGTCAGCGTGTTGATCGAGAAGCCCAGCACCTTCATCAAGAAGAACGTGCCTATCAGCGAGACGGGGATCGTCAGCGCCGGGATCAGCGTCGTGCGCCAATCTTGCAAGAACAGGAAGATGACGAGCACGACCAGGCCGACCGCGATCAGCAGCGTGATCACGACTTCCTTGATCGACTCCTGAACGAACTCGGAGCTGTCGAACGCGACGCGGTAGCTGACGCCGGCCGGGAACTTCTGCGAGAGCTTGTCCATCGTCGCGCGGACTTGCTTCGAGACGGCAAGCGCGTTGCCGGTCTGCAGCTGCAGGATCCCGAGCCCGATCGCGGGGTGGCCGTCGAACGCGAGCGAGCCGGAATAGTTCTCCGCGCCCAGCACGACCCGCCCGACGTCGCGCACCTTCACGAAACCGCCGTCGGGGTTCGTCTTGAGAACGATGTTGCTGAACTGCGTCGAGTCGTGCAGCCGCCCCGTCGCGAGGACGGAGTACTCGTACGGCTGATGACCGTTGGTCGGCGGCGCGCCGATCGCGCCGGCGGCGACCTGAACGTTCTGCGACTGCAGCGCGGTGACGACGTCGCCGGCCGTCAGCCCGTTGTCGGCGAGCCGCTTCGGGTCGACCCACAGCCGCATCGCGAACTTGCGCTCGCCGAAGACGAACACGTCGGAGACACCGCTGATCCGCTTGAGATCGTTGACGACGTTGGTCTCAAGAAAATTCGTCAGATAGGCCTGATCCCAGCGCGCGTCGGTCGACGTGACGCCGAGCGCGGCGACGAACGTCCCCGCGTTCTTCGAGACGGTGACGCCGACTTGCTTGACCTCGTTCGGCAAGCGCCCTTGCGCGAGGTTCACCGCGTTCTGCACGTCGTTCGCGGCCTGGTCCAAGTTGCGGTCGAGGTTGAAGGTCGCCGTGATCTGCGCGGTGCCGTCGCTCCCCGACGACGAAGAGATGTAGCGCAACCCTTGCACGCCGTTGATCGCCTCTTCGAGCGGCGTCGTCACGGACGACTCGACCGCCTCGGCGCTCGCGCCTTGATAGAACGCCTGCACCGTCACCGTGGGCGGTGCGATGTTCGGGAACTGCGCGATGGGCAGCGTCGGGATCGAGATGAGCCCGAGCAGCAGGATGACGAGGGAGAACACCGACGCAAAGATCGGGCGCCTCAGGAAAAAATCGACCACGTCGCCTTCGACCTCGGGCGATCCTGAGTGGTTGCTGTCGCGCGCTCGTTTTTTTCTGCCGCACCACGCGGCGGAGCCAATTTCCGCCGCGCACCCGAGTCCGCTTCGCGGCCCGGCCCGGGCGCGTTCAGCCGGCCGCGGCAGCCTCCGGAACGAACCCGTCGAGCGCGGCGACCTCGCCGACGACGCGGCCGGCGACGTTCTTCACCGGGACTACAGCATGCTGCCGCAGCGCCTCGAGCACGCCGGGCTCGAGCGCGTGCAGCGCGTCCAGGACGGCGATCGTCGCCGGCGGCGCGGCGCGGCGCGAGCCGTCGACCACCTTGAGCGCGAGCCCGAGCCCCGCGTCGAGCAGGGCGTCGCAGTGGAATCCTTCCGCGCCGGCCTTGCACACGATCCGCCCGGCGGTCGCGCGCATGAGGTCGGTGTCGAAGCGCGCGGTCCCGCCGACGTACCACGGCTCGGCGGTCATTGCCGCGCCGACGCGGGCCAGCGCGGTCGCGTCGGCGTCGTCGACGCCGCGCAGCGTCGCGAGCCGCGCAAACGAGACGGCCGCTTTGTGCAGCGTCGTCGCGTAGACGGGGATCCCGCAGCCGTCGACGGCGAGCTTGTCGCCCTCGAAAATGTCGTCACTGACACGCTCGCACATGTCAAGAATCAACTTCTGCGCCGGGTGCGACGGCTCGAGGTAGCCGGCGAAGGGCGCACCGATCGTCTTCGCGAGCGCAAGGATTCCGGCGTGCTTTCCGGAGCAGTTGTTGTGAAGCTGCGTCGGCTGCTCGCCGCGCGCGGCCAGCGCCGCCGCAGCCGGCTCGTACGAAGGCGGGTGCGTGCCGCAGCCGAGATCGTCGACGGTTGCGCCGATCCGCTCGAGCATCGAGGCCACCAGCTCGACGTGGCCCGGTTCGCCGTTGTGCGAGGCGCACATCACGGCCAGCTCGCGCTCGCCGAACCCGAACCGCTCCAGCACGCCCTCCCGCACCGACGCTGCCGCGATGAACGGCTTGGCCGAGGAGCGCAGGAACACCGGCGTTTCGACGGTCCCCAGCTTGAGGACGATCTCGCCGTCGACGCCGGCCGCGCAGGCCGCGACCTGATGGACCGACTCGACGCGCCCTCCGCGCCTGACCGCGACGGCCGGGACGCCGGCCAACTCCCAGAACATGACGGGGAGGCCGCGTTCGCGCGCGAGGTCGCGCCTCCTCGGCGGAGCACCTTGCCTGCACGTGGGTACGACTCGGGCATGGACGCGCGCACGAACGTATCGCCTGAGTCTTCCGCGGTCCCGATGCGGCCCGAAGCGGTGGCCGAGTTCGATCACTGGCCCTCGGGGATCGCGCCGGCGCGCGACGGGCGGCTCTTCCTGAGCTTCCCGCGGGTCGACGCGGTGAAGGCGCCGGTCAACCTGGGCGAGCTCATCGACGGCACGCTCGTTCCGTTCCCGGACGAGCTGGTGAACGCGCTCGACCCGAGCGACGCGAAGCACCGCTTCGTCAACGTGCACGGGATCGCGCTCGCGCCGCGCAACCGGCTCCTCGCGCTCGACACCGGTGCGGTCGCGTTCGACCGCTGCGACCCGGAAGCGGCGAAGCTCTACGTGATCGACCTCGAGCACAACGTCATCACGCATGGGATCGGCTTCGCGCACGACGTCTGTCTGGAAACGACATATTTGAACGACTTGGTCGTCGACTACAACCGCGGCAAGGCCGGCTTCGCATACATCAGCGACTCCAGCCCGAAGGGGCCGAACGCGATCATCGTCGTCGACCTCGACAGCGGGAAGTCGCTGCGCCGGTTGAGCGGAAGCGCCACGGTGCGCCCGCCGCAGCAGCCGGGATTCGCGATCGGCACGGAGCTGGGGACTCTGCAGGCCCCGCCCGGCGTCGACGGGATCGCGCTCACGCCCGACGGGCGAACGCTGTGGTGGACGCCGCTCGGCGGGTACGACCTGTTCTCGATCGACACCGACATCTTGGTCGCGCCGCATCCGAGCCCGGAAGAAGTCGAACGCCACGTCGTGCGGCACGACGCGCGCGACTTCGCGAGCGACGGCCTCGACAGCGACCGCGAAGGCCGCATCTACTTCACCGACGTCACCAACGGAACGGTGCAGCGCCTGATCCCGTCGGAATCACGCTACGAAAAGCTGCTGCACGGCGATCGTTATTTCAGCTGGCCGGACGCCGTGAAGCTCGGGCCCGATCGCATCGTCTACATCACCGACAGTCAAGTCAACCGGATGCCGATGTTCAACAACGGCCAAGACTTGCGCACGCCGCCGTACCGCCTCTACCGCGCCGCGATCGACGCCGACCCGGCGCAGTACTAGCCGTCCGTTCGAAGCATCGCCGAGCTGCTCGTGACCTGACCTGAGACGCCGCTCGCGGGCGCCGACCCGAGCCACGCGGGCGGGCGCAGTCCGAACTTGCGCGTGAGCATGTCTTCGGCGGTCTCGAGCGCGCCTTCGACCCAGCCTTGGTCGTGTGAGTACGCCTCGCCGCAGACGTACACCGGCAACCCGTTCACCGGCTGGACGATGTTTTCGCTGACCTCCCAGCTCCGCGCGTGGATCTTCCACAAGTTGTAGCCGCCGCCGAACGGGTCGATGCTCCAGTCGTGATACGCGGCGGCGTACGGCTTCGGGATCGCGTCGAGGGCGACGCCGTGGACTTCCGCGACGAGCCGGTGAACTTCGTCGACCATCTCCTTCGGCGCGGGATTGCGGCGCCATTCGACGCTTCCGGCGTCCTCGGAATAGGGAACCGGCGCGCCGTCGCGCAGGAAGCCGATCCAGTATTTGATGTTGCGGCCGTCGTCGTACGTCGACATCAATAGCGAGTTCGTATTCGAAGCGTCGCCGCCCGGACGCTGCCCCGCGGTCCCGAAGTAGTACGTCTGCCGGATCGGGATGTCGGTCGTCGTCTGGCCTTGCACGATCCCGAGCTCGTTCCACCACGGCCGCGCGTAGCACGAGAAGAGCTTGAACAACGGCTGCGGCGTCACCGATTCGATCAGCCCGCGCACGCGGTCGTATTCGCTTTCGAACGCGCCGCGCAGGTCGATGAGCTCGAGCGAACGGCGCGGCATCGCAAGGATCACCTGACTCGCTTCGACGATCGAACCGTCGCCGAAGGTCAGCGCGATCTTCCCTTTGTTGCCCTTCGCGACGCGGGTGACGGTGGCGTTCTCGACGACGCGGCCATGCAAGCCGGTCTCGAATTTCTCGCGGATGCGGTCGGGGATCGCCTGCATCCCCTCGCGCGGATAACGGTACTCGACGTCGGTCCCGAAGTCGGCGAGGAACCACGGGATCGCGTCGGCCGCGTTCCAATTGCTCACCGTCGTGTCGTAGCCGCTCGAGTCGACGACGAACGCGTACGCCTCCGCGCTCATCACGCGGAACAGCACGTTCCAGAATCCTTGCTCGTAGAGCGGCCGCCCTTGGAAGGTGCGCGTCCGCATGTCGCGTTTCCAGTCCGCCGCTGTGAACTGGCTGCTCCCCGGAACGATCTTCGCGAACGCGTCGAGCATCAGCTGGCCGACGCTCTTCCCGCGCTCGTCCTCGCGCAGGTTGTACGGAACCGCGTTCGGATCGGTCAGCTGGCTGCGGCGCAGCCGGTGCCCGCGCAAGTACGCGATGTTCCGGCCTTCGCTGACCGGGAACGGCCGCACGTCGAGCCGGAACACGTTCTGCGCCAGCGCCGAAACCATCGACTGGTTCGAGAGGAACCGCATCCCACCGAGCTCGGCGCGCAGATCGTCCATCCCGGGCGGGACGGCCGAGAGCAGCCGTCCGCCGGTGCGATAATCACGCTCGTACACGACGACGTTCTTTTCGGGGTCGTTCTCCTTCAGCCGCCACGCGCTGTAGAGCCCCGAGACGCCGCCGCCGACGATCGCGACGTCGACCGGCTTCCGATCCGACTGAGGTGCCACACCTACC
>DASZGA010000091.1:0-2333 GCA_035939295.1 Candidatus Elarobacter sp.
GCCGTCGCGAGGCACCCCGGCAGGGAAGCCGTCCGCGACGCGTGATATTCCGCGGATGCCACGACGCAAGCGCACGGTCGCGTTCCTCGCCCTCGCCGCGGCGGTCGTCGCGCTCCCCGCGCGCTCGTTCGCCGACGAGCCTACGGCCCCAAGGCCCCCGGCCGGCTCGATGACGCTGAACTTTGCAGTCCCGAAGGGCTGGACCGACGAAACGCGGCCGACCAACCGTCCGGGGGTGTGGCGGGATTGGGCGATTCGCGATAGCGGCGGCGCGGTTCATTCGATCGTGCTGAGCGTGACGCGCGAGAGCCAGCCCGCTGCGGCGTACGGCGCGGCAGCCGTGGCGTATTTCAAGACCGCCGCGAACGTCAGCTTGATCGACTCAGGACCGACGACGACCTGCGGCGAGGTGCCGGCATACCGCTATTCATACCGCTCGGATCGCACGCCGGGGCATCCGCTGATCATCGTGCACGTGCTGGTCGACATCGCCGGATTGCTCGGCGACGTGAGCTATGCGCACCCGCCCGACGTCGCCGACCGCGCCGACGCGCTCGACGCACTGTCCACGATGTGCGATGAGAAGATCTACGCGATGCGCGCTCCGGCGGGTTGGCAGCGCGCCGGCTTGGTCGCGAAGAATTCGCCCGGCGTCGACACCTTCATGGCGCCCGGCAAGCGCAGTGCGCTGGTCGCGCTCGCGGTGTCCGCCCCGGTCAGCAACGGCGCGCAGCAGCTCGCTCCAACGACGGTCCGTCCGCCCGCGACGCTGGTCAGCGACGTGGAGGAGCCGTGCGGAACGCTGCGCGTTCGCCATTCCGTGATCCGCACCGACGGCAAGAACGGTGCGGACATCATCGAGACGGTCTCAGGCTATCGTCACGGCGCGAGCTACGTCTACGCGTACACGCACCCGGAAGCCGAGCGCGCCGATCCCGAAGCGCAGCGCGCGCTGACGTCGTTCTGCGATCCGAACGCGACGCTTGCGACGCCGGTTCCCAGCGCCGCCGCGACGCCGTCGCCGAGTCCGGTCTAGACTCCGGCCGGGATGCGCATCTCTTTCGGTTCCGCCGGAACCTGAAGCGCCGCGCCCGTCGCGGCTTTCACTTCGTCGACGGTCACGCCGGGCGCGACCTCGCGCAGCACGAGGCCGCTTGGCGTGACGTCGATGACCGCCATGTCGGTCATGATCTGCTGCACGACGGCCTTTCCCGTGAGCGGAAGATCGCAGCGCTCGAGAATCTTGTGCGCGCCGCCCTTCGCGGTGTGCTCCATCATCACGATCACGCGCTTTGCACCGTGCACGAGGTCCATCGCGCCGCCCATTCCTTTGACGACCTTGCCGGGGATCACCCAGTTCGCGAGATCGCCGTTCGCCGCGACCTGCATCGCACCGAGCACGGCGACGTCGACCTTCCCGCCGCGGATCATTCCGAACGACGTCGCCGAGTCGAAGAACGACGCGCCCGGCAGCACGGTCACCGTTTCCTTGCCCGCGTTGATCAAATCGGGATCTTCCTCGCCTTCGTACGGATACGGGCCGAAGCCGAGGATCCCGTTCTCGCTTTGCAGCACGACGGTCACGCCGCTGGGAACGTAGTTCGGGATCAGCGTCGGCAACCCGATCCCGAGGTTCACGTACTGCCCGTCGCGCAACTCCTGCGCGACGCGCGCGGCGAGCTGCGTTCGCGTGAGCGCCATGCTATTGCCCTCCGGTGCGCTTGCGCGTGGTGACGCGCTCGATGCGTTTTCCGCCCGGTCCGACGTGCACGACGCGCTGCACGTAGATTCCCGGGAGGTGCACGTGCTCGGGATCGATCTCGCCCGGTTCGACGAGCTCCTCCACTTCGGCGATCGTGATCTTCCCCGCCATCCCGCAGAGCGGGTTGAAGTTGCGCGTCGCTTTGTGGAAGATCAAGTTGCCGTGCCGGTCTCCGACGCTCGCGCGCACGAGCGCGTAGTCGCAGACGATTCCTTCTTCGAGCACGTAGTCGCGGCCGCCGAACGAGCGCGTCTCTTTCTTCGGCGACGCGACCGCCGTCGTGCCGTCCGCGTTGTAGCGCCACGGCAGCCCGCCGTCGGCGACCAGCGTACCGACGCCGGCCGGCGTGTAGAACCCCGGGATCCCGCTTCCGCCGGCGCGCAGCCGTTCGGCGAGCGTCCCCTGCGGAACCAGCTCGACCTCGAGCTCTCCGTGCAGGTACTGCCGCTCGAACTCCTTGTTCTCGCCGACGTACGAGCCGGTCGTGCGGCGGATCCGCTTCGCGTCGAGGAGCACGCCGAGCCCCCAGCCGTCGACGCCGCAGTTGTTCGAGACGGTCACCAGATCGGTC
>DASZGA010000092.1:0-8746 GCA_035939295.1 Candidatus Elarobacter sp.
CGACGGCGACACCGACGCCGACGACGTTCGCCTGCGCGTCGCGATCCCGCCCGAGACGGAAGCGATCGAAGGGTCGTTCGTCCGCGACGAGGTCGAGCTCGACGGCGAAGCGCTGCTGGGCGAAGGTCTGCGCGTCGGAACCGTGGCGGCGGCGACCTCGATCCGGATTCGGTTCACGCTGCGCGTGCTGCCCGGAACCGAGTCGGTCGACATCCTGGCCTACGCCGACGCCCCCGGCGTCCCGACGATCGCCCCGCCCGCATTGCGCCTCACCCGCCGCACCGGCCACGTCGCCTACGACGCGCCGCGCCCGTTCTACGAGCTCGAATCCGGCGAAACCGACACGCAGCTCGCGCAAACCGAAGCGAACGCATCAGCCGAACGATCGCCCCCGCCGCAGACGATCGACACCGTCATCGACGAAGCGATCGTCCTCGAACAGTCGATCCGCGAACCGGTCGCGCCCGAACCAATCGCCGAAGCAACGATCGTTCACGAGCTCGTCATCGAAGAAGCGATTATCCGCGAGCCGGTCGTCGACGAGCCGGCCGCGATCGAAATACCGGTCGTGCCGGCGGTCGGTGACGAACTTATCGCGCCTGCGCCGCTGCTCGCGGAACCGCCGCCGGCCGCAACCGAACCACAGCCGGAGCGCGCGCCCGACGCGGTACCTGAGATGGAAGCGCCGCGCGAGCGCAAGCGGCCGTCGAAGCGCAAGCCGAAACGCAAGGCCGCAGCGCAAGCGCCGGCGGACGCCGCGCAGGAAGTCGAAGCGCAGCCGGAGGTTGCGGACGACGAGACGGTTCCGGAGCCGCTCGTCGTCGTCGAGCATGTCTTGGCGCGCGCGGTCGATGCGGATGAGGTTCGCGCGTTGGAGCGCGTGTTCGCGGGAGCGGTGCCGCACGGGCTCGCCGCGCTGGCGTTGCTTTCGTCGGTCGCGGCGGTCGATACGCCGTTAGGTGTCGCCCTCGGGACGCGGGATTTTGCGCGGTCCGTTGCGGCAGCGTTGCCGCGTGCGCTGGTCGCGGCGCGGATGAGCCGGCCGACGCCGGCGGTGGTGACGCCCGAGACGCTCGGTGCGATCCATTCCGATGCGAGCGCTGCCGGCGAGCCGCTCGATTTCGAGGGGCCGGTGATGGTGACGCGGCTCGACGACCGCGAGCTCGACGCGCTGCGAGCGGTGCTCGGGCGCGCACTCGACGATCCGTTCTTGCGCGGGGTGCAGGTCTTGCTAGCCGTTGCACCGCGCGCGCTCGAAGGCGTTCCGGATGACGTCGGACCGCACGTGCGCGACATGTTCACCGCGTACCGCATCGCCGCCGGCGCGTGGCTGATGCGCGTCACCGTGCGGCGCGCGGTCGACCGCCGCTACGACCCGCTCACCGCCGACGATCCGACCTTGCACGCCGCGGGGCGCGACCTCGTGGCGGCGCTGCGCGTGGCGATCGCGTGAAGCTGCTGATCGGGATCCCGACGGGCGGTCAGCCGACGCGCCCGTTTCTCGACGCGCTCGCGGCGATCGATCTTCCGCGCTCGATCACCGAGGCCGACCGTTTGGTGTGGACCGGCAACGCCGTGGCCGTGCAGCGCGAGATGATCGCGCGCGACGCCGTGCAGCGCGGCGCCGACCTGCTGGCGATGATCGACGACGACATCGTCGCGCCGCCCGACGCGCTGGTGAAGCTGATCGGCGCGCTCGACGACGACCCGGACGCCGCACTCGCCGGCGCGCTCTACTACAGCCGTGACTCGGCGCGCCCGATGGCGGTCGCGCGCTGGAGCTCCACCGACACGACGACGGCTGCGATCCCTGCGTATGCCGCGGGGAAGGTCGCCGTGGTCGACGGCGTCGGCTTCGGCTGCGTCGTCGTGCGCGTCGCCGCGCTGCGCGCGCTCTCGCTCCCGTACTTCACCGCGCACGTCTACGTCGATCTGCCGGCGCGGTCGGTGCGCCAGTGCGACGAAGACTATCTCTTGTGCGAGCGGATGCGCGGCACGGGCCGGCGCGTGCTGTTGCACGCCGGCGTCCGCTGCGAGCACTACGACCGCGCGAGCGGCACCACCGCGCCGAACAGGTGGGAAAGCGATGCCGAGACCGATCGCTTGCGGATGATCGTGCTGCAAGGCGATCGCACGGCGCTGGTCCGGTTCGACGATACGGTTCCGCGGGCGGTCGAACGCCAAGAACCGTTCGCGACGACGATCCTGTACGCGGGCGCCTGAGCGGCGCGCTTCAGTACTGCAGGTCGAGGAGCCGCGCGGCCGGGCCGCGCCGCCCGATGCTGCGCGAGAACGCGTTGACCTTGCCGATGTTTTCGAGCCGCGCCGCGATCTCGGCGCTGTACGCTTCTAGCCGGCGAAGCTGATCCGCGCGGTAGGCGAGGATCCCGCGCACGCGCTGCTCGACCTTCGGATCGTTCGCCGGCGCGAACGCCGGCGCGGCGTCGAACAGGCGCGCGAGCTGTTCGGTCAGCGCGGTTTGCGCCGCGAACGCAGCATCGACGCCGGCCCACCGGCGCTCGACCAGCGCGGCGTCGGCATCGAGGCACGAGCGCTCGAGCGCGACGATAGCTCGCGCGATCTCGTCGCGCGCGAGCTCAGCCGACGAGGGCATCGAGCTGTTGCAGGCCGGCGCACTCGGCGCGATAACGCTTGATGACCTCGACCCAGGTCTCGCGCATCCCCGCGATCAGCGGGAGCAGCTCGCGGACCTTCTGCGGATCGCCCTGCATGTTCGCCGCGACGAGCTGGTGGTGCCAGAACTCGTAGATCCGGAACAGGTTGCCGGGGATGTCGCTGTCGAGGTCGAGCCGCAGCGAGCCCATCAGCAGCGCGCAGGCGCGCTGCGCGCGGCGCAGCAGATCGTGGCGCCCTTGAATGTCGGCCGGCCGCGACTCCATCGCCTCGAGCGCCTGCCGCGCGAAGAGCAGCAGCGCGTCGTAGACCTTGATGATGAGCTCTTCCGGGCTTGCGGAGTTGATCGACGCTTCGAGATAGCGCAGATTGGCGTTCGAAAGCGTCACGTTACCCCGACGTTTGTTTGGTGAGCGCGCCGAGCGAGGATTGCAGCGACTGCAGCTGCGCGATCTGCGTCTCGCTGTTGACGAACTCGCGGCGCAGCGTGTCCGCTTGGAGGTTGGCCTGATCGGTCACCAGCTTGATCTGCTGCTGCAGCGAGGTGATGTGATCGTTCGTCTGGTTCGAGAGCGAGGCGAAGAGCGAGGTCGGACCGCCCTTTCCGGCGAGCGCGCCGGTGAGCTGCGTCGAAAGCCCGGTGGTCGTCGTCAGGTACGCGCCGATCTGCCCGATCACGCTGTTCACGCCGGTGAAGAGCGACGCGACGGCGTTCGAGTTCGCGGCCAGCGCGGCGCTGAGCTTGCTCACGTCGAGATCCTTGAGCCGCCCGCTGGTGCCGGCGAAGGTCTGGCTCGAGATGTTCTGCTGCGTGCTGGTGTTCCCGGTGTTCGCCGCCGCCGCGGTGTTGACGGTGAACGAGGAGTCGAGCGTGAGCCCGACCGACGCCAGCGAGTTGTACGAGGTCGATCCCGTGTGCCCCATGTTGGTGACGAGGCTGACCAGCCGGTCGCGCAAGTTCGTGATGTCGTAGTTGTTGAACAGGATCCCGCCGCTGGTGAGCTGCGTTCCCTGGCTCTGCCCGGTCGTCGAGTTGCTCGACGTCCCGATCACAGGCGCCTGTGTCGCGGTGTTGATCTCGTCGATCACCGCGTTGTACGCGGTGACGAAGTTCTTGATCGCAGTTTGCAGCCCGGTGCTGTCCTGCGCGACCGAGATCGTCACCGGCGCGACGACGGTCCCGTCGATCGCCTGCTGCAGCTTCAGGTCGACGCCCGGGACGGCGGTCGTCACGTCGTTCGAGTTGCTGAAGACGTCGTGCAGCGTGCCGGCGTTGTCGAGATACTGCACGTGCGCCGCCTTGCCGACGGCGACGGCGGCGCCGGCGCTGAGCTGGTTCGGCTGCGTGTAGTTGCTCAGGAAGCCGACGGCCTGCAGGAAGTTCGAGGTGTCGGCGGACGAACCGATCGTGATCCCTTGCGGCCCGTCGGACTTCGCGGTCAGCAGCACGCGGTCGTTCGCCGCGTCGTACGTCGCGAAGACGCCGGCCGACGAGCTGTTGATCTGCTGCAGCAGGTTGTTGAGGTTGTTCTTCGTCGGGTCGACGTTGAACGCGACGCCGTTGATCGAGAAGACGCCCGCGGTCACGGCGGTCGCGAACCCCGCGTTGTTCGAGGTGTTCAGCGTCGCGCCGAGGTTGATCCCGCCGATCTTCGAGGTGCTGGTCGCGGTGTAGTTGCCGCCGGCGAAGTTGATCTGCGCCGTGTCGAGCTTGAGGACCGAGAGCAGGTTACCCTTGTCCGTCGCGCTTCCGAGCGTCAGCGGCTGCGTGGAGCTGACCGTGACCTGCTGCGTCGCGGCGTTGTACGAGAGCGTCACGCCGACTCCGGCGAGCGCCGCCGAGTTCGCGGCGATGAAGCTCTGCAGCGTCGTCGACTTGACGTCGTAGTTCAGCACCAGCCCGTTGATCGTGACCTGGCCCGGCGTCGTCGTTCCCGGCGGCCCGTTGTTCGGCGTGATCGAGGCGCCCGCGTTGACGAGCGCCGTCGTGTCGCTGAACGTGCCGTTCGCGGCGGGATCGTTGCTGATCTGCGTTGCGGTCGCGAGCGTCGCGGTCTTGATGACGTACGTTCCGGGCGTCGCGATCGACCCCGGAACCGTCGAGGCGGCGACCGCCGAGGAGTTCGACGAGGTCGGCGTCGTCGCGCTGAAGTTCGCCGGATCGGTGATCGACAGGAAGGTGTCTTGGAACTTGGTGACCAGGTCCTGGATCTTCAGGATCTCGGCTTGCTGGTTGTTGAGGTTCGTGACTTGCGTCTGCAGCGGCTTCTCCTGCTGCAGCGTCATGTCGGTGTACTTCTGAATGATCGAGTTGTAGTCGATCCCTGACGCGATTCCGGGAAATGAAACCGGCGGAAGGTTCGTCCCCGCCGGCGTGCTGCTGCTGGAGCTGCTCGTGCTGGCCGCGCCGATGCCGCTCATGCTATGCGGTCCGGTCGAGCACGGCGCCCGCGAGCTTGTTGAAGAACTGCGCGATCAGCACCATCGCCTCCGGCGGAAACTGCGTGATCACTTCACCGGTCTCCGAGTTCTTGAAGACCGTCACGATCTCGTTGGGTCCCACGACGCGAAACTGCACGGCGACGTGCGAGCCGCCGCCGACCAGCTGCGCGAGCGCGCGGTGCAGCGTCTCGTCCTTCACCACCTGCGGTTTCGGCTGGCTCGGATCGGGCGGCGCGGTCGCGGGAAATGCTTGAAGCGCGCCGGGTACCGGTACGGTCGCCGCGGCCGCCTGAGTTTGATCGATCGCCTGAACGTCCATGTTCGTCGGAATCCTCCCTCGTGATGGTATCGGACGTGTAAGAAGCCCGGTTTAGGTCGCGGGGACTGCGGCGGCGGCGTAACCGCGCACAATCGCACGGGCCGCAGCGCCCGGCGCGAGGGCGGCAAGCGTCTCGGGTGCGGTCCGACCGCGACTGCGCAGGGCCTCGTCCCAAGCCTCGCCGAGCGCGCGGGTCAGCGCGACCGCGTCGGCCGGGTCGAAGCGGCGAACCGTGACTCCCGGCGCGGCGAACGGCCGGCGGTCGGCGACGACCAGCCGCGCCCCGGCGAGCGCCGCGGCCGCGAGCCGCGAGCCGCCCTCGCCGACCCAGGCGGCGTCGACCACGACGGCGGCCGCCGCGCGCAGCGACGACCCCGCTTCGGCGAACGCGGCCCCGGCGAGCACGATCAGCCCGGGCCCGCCGAACTCGCGCACCCGTTCTAGATAGGAGGCGTCCACGACGGGGCCGCTGACGACGAGGGGGATCCCGGCGTCGGCGGCGCAGCGCGCGACCAGCAGCTGGTTCGCGAGCGGCCCGATCGGCGCTTCGAGGAGCGCAAACCGGTCGGGGCCGACCAGCGGCCCGATCGGCATGCTGCGAGTGACTGCCGCAAGCGGCGGGACGACGACGACCGGCCCGCGGCGGCCGGTGCGGCGGCGGATCCCGCCGGCCTCGTCGTCGGTCGCCGCGAAGACCACCGTCGCATCGCGCAGCGCGGCTGCGGCGTCCTCGGTCCCGGCCTCGACGGGCGCGAAGGGCGCGTCGGCCCGAGCCGCGCCCACGCTGACCGCGCGCTTCGCGAGCAACGCCAGATACGTCGTGACGTCGCGCTCGTCGGCGCCGTACTCGAAGCAGTAGCGCGTGACCTCGGCGCCCCACCAGCCGCCGGCCTGCGCGTCGTCGTCGTGAGCATGGACGGCGACCGGAACGCCGGCGCGCCGTCCCGCATCGACGACCGCGCCCGCGCGCCGGCCGTCGCGCGTCCCCATCAGGTGGATGAGATCGGCGCCGCCGAGCGCCTCCGGCCCGCCGGCCAGGCTCGCGTCGAACCCCTCGGCGGCGAGCGCGTCGACCAGCGCCCGCGCTTCGTCGGTATCCGCACCCGGCTGCACGAGCCCGTCGGCGCGGCCGAGAACGACGGTGATCCGGCCGCTCGACCCGCCGGCGGCGGTGTAGGCCAGGTCGGGGACCGCGCGCGCAGGCGGCTCCGGCGCGCGCTCGACGGCGAACCAGCGCCGCGCCGGCCCTTCCGCCGGATCGAAAACGATCCCGACGTCGAGCGCCAGCGGATCGACGACATCGACACGCAGGCCGCAGAAGTGGTCAACGTCGTCGAGGCGCAGCACGCATTGTGCATCGCCCGCGCTTGTGCCGGGTCCGACGATCGCGACGTCGGCGCGGCCGTGAGCTTCCGGCGGCTCGCCGTACCACGACAGCGCCGCCGGATCGCGGCGCGACGGCGCGATGCCGACGGTGCTGGCAGCGTGGAGCAGCGCCCAGCCGGCGACGGCATCGGGTGCGTCGATGCGGACGGTTCGGCCGCGCGCGAAGCGGCGGGCGTAGCGGTACGGCGCAAGCCGCGTCAGCGACTCGCGCAGCGGCGCCGCGCCGAAGCACCCGGCCTCGCGCGCGGCATCGAAGCACGCAGTGTCGCCGAAGCGGACGACGTGCTCGCCGAACTGCTCGCCCGCGAGCACGAGCCGCTCCAGGTGCGGGAGGATTCGCTCGGCGAGCGCGAGCGCGAAGGCGTCGTCGCCCGGCGTTCCGGCGGGGAAGATCAGCGGGTCGCGGTCGCGTTCGACGACCGTCGCGGCATCGGCGAGCACCAGCGGGATCACCGTCGTCCCGTCATCGCCGGCCAGCTGAAAATCGAGCGCGATCGCAGCGCGGCGCTGGCGGAAAACCGGTTCCACGCGGACGGCTACGAGCTTGCCGGCGTCGAGAACCGGCGTCCCGGTGCTCCACGGCGCGAGATACTCGTGCGTGCGATGCGTCCTCATCGTACGGCGGGCTCCAGCAGCTCGCGCATCGCCGCCGCGGTGATCGACGGGAGGCCGCTGAGCGCATCGCGTTCGTGGCCGGCGGCGACCACAACGCGCACGCCGGGTTCGAGCGCCGCGCGCCAAGCGATGAGATCGGTGACGCGCTCGACGCGCACCGCGACGGAGTCGTCGATCGGCCGAGCGCCGCCGGCGAGGATCGGGCGGATTCGCGCGACCGCGTCGGCCGGCGAGAGCTCGCCGTCGAGCAGCAAGTGCACGCGGACCGGCGAGGACGCGTCGAACGCGCGCGCAGCCGCCGTGAGCACGATCGCCGCGCGCTCGAGCTCGGCGGCGCCGGCGATAGGAATCGCAATCGTGTGTGAAGCGGAAGCTCGCGGCGCGGCGATTCCCGTGCGAGTGAACGGCACGCGCTTCGCGGGCTCGAAGCCGCGCGTAATCGCGTTCGGGTCGACCGGCGCGAGCGTTTGCTGCAGCCCGGCGGCCGCCGCCGGATTGTGCGACGCGCTCGCGTCGAAACGGTGCGCCAGCGCGTCGTCGCAGCGGACGACCGCGTAGCCCGCGGCGCGTAGCCGCAGCACGAGATCGGCGATCCCGCGCCGCGTCGGCCCGTGCGCCGGATCGATCCCGCCGACGGCCTCGAGCGCTTCGCGCGCGACCGCGACGACCGGCGAGACCGCCAAGTCGATCGGCTCGAGGCGGCGCGCGTTCTCGGCCAGCCGCCGCTTCGCAACGATGCGAAGCTGCGCAAGATCGGCGTAGTTGACGTCGACGACGCCTTCGCCGCCCGGCGCGCCGGGGACCGCGGGAAACGCCGCGCCGAGCGCGGGGAAGCGCGCGAACGCGTCGCGCATCCGGTCGAGCGTCCCGGCGGGCAGCAGCACGTCGTCGGCGACGAGCACGACCAGCTCGCGCGACGACGCCGCGAACGCGCGGTTTGCGCCGTCGGTCAGCAGCGGATCGGCCTCGTCGTGCTCGATCCGAAGCTGCGGGTACGCGGCGAGGATGCGCTGCGTCGTGTGCGCGTTCGCTGCGCAGACCGCGACGATCTCATCGTCGGTCCTCGAAGCGGCAACCAGCGAGTCGAGCGTGATCCGCACCAGCTCGGGCAGCGACGCGGCAAGAAAAACGATCGTCGCGCGCGCGGCGCTCGTGCTCGCACGATGGCGTGACGCGACCGCAGCATGCGCCGCGCCGGTCACGCGCACTGCGCGGCGCAACGTCAGCAGCTCTTCGACGAGCCGCTGCATCGCATCGTCGAGCGTCGCGCCTGACGGTTCCACGTGCTGCGGGATTCGCGCAAGCGCGAGCAGCGCGCACCGGGCGGCGATCGGGTTCGGCGCGGCGAGC
>DASZGA010000093.1:0-3980 GCA_035939295.1 Candidatus Elarobacter sp.
TCGGGATCGCGCGCAGGCTCGTCGGTGCGGAATGGTTCGAGCGCGTCGAGGGTGACGATCCACGGCGAGATCGATGTCGCGAACGACTTGCCGAGAAAAGGGCCGAGCGGCTGATATTCCCACGCTTGGATGTCGCGCGCGCTCCAGTCGTTGAGCAGAACGTAGCCGAAGACGTGCTCGCGCACCGCGTCTGCGGAGACAGGCTCGCCGTGCGTGCTCGGCGCGCCGGCGATCCAGCCCATCTCGAGCTCGACGTCGAGCAGCTTCGAGGACGCGAACGAAGGCGCGCTTGCATCCGGCGGTTTCTGCTGACCGCGAGGTCGCCGTACCGGCGTTCCGCTGACAACGACGGTTCCCGAACGGCCGTGATAGCCGATCGGGATGTGGCGATAGTTGGGAAGCAGCGGCTCGGCGTTCGGGCGCAGGATGCGTCCGAGATTCGTCGCGTGCTCGAGCGAGGAATAGAAGTCGACGTAGTCGCCGACGTGAACCGGCAAGTGCATCGTCACCGAATCGCGTGGGAGCATTGCCTTCGCGACGCGAGAGCGTTCGTCCGCGCTTGCGGTGTCGCTCAGCAGATGTTGGAGCCGCCCGCGCACGGCGCGCCACGTGGCGAGGCCTGCTGCGAGAAAATCGTTGAGCGTCGTTGCACCGTGCAGCGGCTCGGCGTCGAGCAGCTTATCACCAACGAGCGCGTCTAGATCGACGACCTTGTCTTCGAACGCGACGGCCGCGCGTTTGCGCTCGTTGCGAGCGTCGGAGATAATGCCGAAGGGGAGGTTGTAGATTCCGTAGTCGCGCGGATCGATCACGAAAGAAGGCCGAGCTCGCGCAGGTCGTTCACCGGCTCGTCCCAGCTGCAGCTCCCGAACGAGACGCACCGCTCGCGCGCGGCGGCGATCTGCTCCGCCTCGACCCGCACGTCGCGCCAGGCCGCATGCGCCGGATCGACGACGAAATGCAGCGGATCTTGCTCGCCGATCACCTCGGCGACGCGCGAAGGGTCGAGCGCGCCCGCGTGCAGCGCGGTTCCCGCGATGAAGAGGTTCAGGAAACCGTGCGGGGCGACTCCGCCTTCCGTCCCGTGCACGCCGCGGAACGGATGGTGCAATCCCGCCGTCGCTTTCCACGGAACGTCGTGCGCGTGCGCCGCAACGACGAACGCCGCAAGATCTTCGACCGACGGCGTCGCTGCGGGCGCCGCGCCGCCGCAGCGCACCTTCGCGCCGAGCGTCAGGTTCGCCGGCGCCGTCGCTCGCGCCGTAGCGATCACCGCAATCCACTGATCCGGTGGCGTCGCCCAGCCGGCGTTATACGAGGACTCGTACCAAAACGCGATCTCGGCCGTCGGATAGCGCTCGACGATGTCCGCGATGATCCGCGCCGTGAGCGCGGAGTCGAGCGGGCGGTTCGGCAGCCGCGCTTCGAGCGACGACACCGTGACCCCGGGAAGCTCTCGCACCCGCTCGACGCGCTCCAGATCGGCGCGCACCGTGTCGCCCTTCGCGCCGAGCGCGCCGGCGTCGAGGACGACGCTCAGGTCGACCGGAGCGCTCTCAAGCGAGCGCGCTGCAGCGAACTCGACCAGCCGCGACGCCGGGACGACGAACCGCCCGCTCACCCACCAGTACGCGCTCTCGCCGTGCCGCGCGTGGGCGCGCAGCGCCGGCCGCATCGGAAGCTCGGCGGGCGGAAAGAGCCCAGCATCGTCGATCAGGCGTTCGAGCAGAGCGCGCTTCGCGCTGTCGGTGGAGACGGCAGTTGCCATGACGCCCACGACTACTCAGGAAAGCGACAAGACCCTCCGTTGGAAGGGTCTTGTCGTTCATGGAGCTGGCGGTGGGGATTGAACCCACGGTCTCGTGCTTACCATGCACGTGCTTTACCACTAAGCTACGCCAGCTCGAATTGGGACGCCCATCGGATTGTCTTGACCATATTGTTCCGAGGGGGCACGAGGCGCAGATGGCTTTTCGACCGCGTCAGTTCGGCCTCCGGGAGCAGATAGACCTTCCCGTTATCGGCGCAGAAGACCGCCAAGAGCTCGATCTGGCCGATGTACGGCCGCGTGGTGACCTGCGTTCGGCGGTGGCCGTGGGTGCTGCTGCAGCTGAACAGCACAACCCCGCCGCGAATCCGGCCCGTCTTCACCTGGACCCGCTGCAGTCGCTGACCGTCGTCGATCACCAGATCATATCGCTGATTTTCGCCGAGTGGTTTGGAGACAGAGTACCCGGCCTCAACCAGCGCCGCAGCGACACGAAGTTCGGAGATGTCGCCGGTGAGCTTCGTGTTACGCTTCGGGGCAGTTGATCCGCCCGCGCTTCGATCGTCGCCGTCTACGGCAATTAGACGGTCTTGAATCAAAAACGAAACGCCGCTGATGCCACCGGCCATTGCTCTTTCATTCATACCTTCATGCTAGCTCGTGCCTGTGCCACCTGTACGACACTCATCGTCGCCACTTGCGGCAAAAAGAAAATGCTCCCGGCCGCGAGACCGGGAGCGATGAGAAAACAGCCGTCAGGACGTTCCGGTGCCTTCAGTGGCCGTCGTCGCCGTGGTGGCCGTCGCCTTGGTCGCCGTCGCCGTGATGGCCGTCGCCGTTGTCGTCGTCACCGCCTTCGCCTTTGGCTTTCTCGAACGTGATGACTGTAGTATTGATATGGACGTTGTCGAACTGCGCGGTGATCGGCGCCGCTGCGATGAAACCGTCGACCACCAACTGGATGCCGGTGACGATGTCGTTGGGGTGCTGCGCTTGGAACGCCGACCACGTCTCGTACCCGTTGCCGAGCTGGGTCGCATCGACCAGGCTCGTCGGACTGATGACGTTCGTCGAGTTGCTGTAGGTAGCGCCCGCACACGGGTTCGTGACGCTCGGGAACTGCGGACCGAGATACACGAAGACGTTTTGGTTGAGCACGTTGATCTGGAACCGCGGCGAGCCCTGACTGCACGTTCCTTGCGTGAACTTGAAGTCCGTGCTCAGCGTGTTCAGTGCAGAGACCTTCAGCCCCGCGGGAACTGCGAAGTCGATGCCGCCGTACGGTGCGCCCGGCGGCGGTGCCCAACTCGCTTGTGCAGCGGTGTGCGAGTTGTCGCCCGGATGAACGAGAACCCCGTCACCGAACAACGTGTACGCCGGCGCCGGATGATGATCGTCATCGTGTTTCGATGCGATCGCGCGCCGCGCGCTGGCGAACGGTGCTTGTCCCGCACCGGGCAAGACCGACGTGTTCGAAGGCGACGACGTGCCGCCCCCCGCGCACGACGACGTCGCGAAAGCCAGCGCGAGTGCGGCGAAGATGCTCTTAGTTGACGTAGGCAAGCAAGCGTCCTCCAGCCACACGAAGTAAGGGGAGCCTGCCTACGGGACGCGCTGCGCGTCTCCCCGCTCGCTACACGTAAAGATTGGAGGGCCGGGCGAGCGAGCGAATGATGGAGCGGGCGGCGGGAATCGAACCCGCGACTCTTGCTTGGAAGGCAAGGGCATTACCATTATGCAACGCCCGCGCTCGGTCAGCGTCTCGTTTACGAAGCAGCGGCGCGCGTCCTGTCGGGCGCGCGCCGCTTGCTTGAGCTGGTGGGCCGGGCTGGATTTGAACCAGCGTATCGCTTTCGCGAGCCGAATTTACAGTCCGGTGCCATTAACCACTCGACCACCGACCCACGGTAGGGACCCGCTCTGATACGCGAGCCCCACGCTCCGTTCCTACCCTGGCCGCGCGAGGGTACCGCGTGCGGCGACCGAAGATGCCGCGCGACGCCGACGTTCCCTAGCGGTCGATGGGACCGGTTTTGTAAACCGGTTGCGCAAGCACACCGTGGGTTCGAATCCCACCGTCGGCTCTGCATCCTTCTCGCGTTCGCGCGCGTCGTCGAAGAACGTGAGCGATCCGATCGAAGTGAAGCCGTTGTGGCGGCGGGCCGGCGGGCTGGCGCTCGTGTGCGAGAAGTGCCTGAACGTGCGCTTTCCG
>DASZGA010000094.1:0-9747 GCA_035939295.1 Candidatus Elarobacter sp.
GACGCGGCGGCCTCCGGATCGCTCGCCGTCGCGGCGCTCGACGGCGAGATCGCGCAATTCGATCGGCTCGGCCAGCGGCTCGCCGGCTCCGCCACCGAGGCGCGGCAGCAGACGGAGGACGGCTCGGGCGCGGTTCGCCGCGCCGCCGACTCGATGTCGAGGATCGGCGAGCTCAGCGCCGGCGCCGCAGCCGTCATCGATGCGCTCGAACGCCGTTCCGCCGAAGTCTCGCAAATCGTCTCCGCAATCGACGACCTCGCCGATCAAACGAACCTGCTGGCCCTGAACGCCGCGATCGAGGCGGCGCGCGCGGGCGAGCACGGCCGTGGCTTTGCGGTCGTAGCGAGTGAGATCCGAACGCTTGCCGAGCGCTCCCGCAGGTCGACGCGCGAGATCGACGCGATCTTGGCGGCGACACGCAACGACGCGATCGAGGCGGCCAGGGCGATGCGAGAAGCATCGGGCGCGACCGCCAACGGTGTCGAGCTCGCGCAAGCGGCAGACGGTGCGCTCAGCGCGATCCGCGCCGCGATCGAGTCGACCACGCGAATCTCCGGCGACGTCGCCTCGGCTGCGACACAGATGCGGCGAGCCTCGGCCGAGCTGGCGGAACGAATTGCCTCAGTCGCCGGTGACGCGCTGCAAAATGCAGCCGGTGCGGAGGAGCAGCAAGTCGTCAGCGGTGAGATTCACCGCCTCGTGAGTGCGATCGCGGCGAGCGCGGCGCGCGGAGCGGTGACGATGCACCAGATCGCGACGGCGACGGAGCAGACCGCCGCGCAACTCAACCGCGTCGACGGTTCGACGCATCACACGCGGGAGCAAGCCGAGGCGCTCGACGAGCTGCTCTCCGCCTTCCGGTTCGCGGCGCCGGCCGGCGCGGTGTCCGCTACGCGACAATTCACCGCCGTTCATGGAGGAACGACCAGATGATCCGCAAGCTCACCGTCGCCGCCCTTTTTGCGGTGGCCGCGTTCGCCGCAACCAGCCGGCACGCCGACGCGATCCCCGCCTTCTCGATTCAGACCGGCTTGCAATGCGACGCCTGCCACAGTTCGCTGCGCGCAACCAACGAGCTCGGTGAGAGCTATCTGCGGAACGATCTGCGGCTCCCGAATCTCGGCATCGGCGGCAAACCGGTCGTCGCGTTGCGCGGCCAGCTCGCGTACACGAGCGAACCCGATCCTTCGCTGCTGCCGAAAGCGACCGTCGACGAAGTTGAAGCCTTCGTTTCCGCAAGGCTCAACCGCCAGCTCTCCGTAGCGGGACAGTTCTA
This sequence comes from Candidatus Elarobacter sp., assembly GCA_035939295.1. Classification (GTDB taxonomy): domain Bacteria; phylum Vulcanimicrobiota; class Vulcanimicrobiia; order Vulcanimicrobiales; family Vulcanimicrobiaceae; genus Vulcanimicrobium. The sequence goes on from DASZGA010000094.1 coordinate 1,277, forward strand.
CTTGATCGACGGGGGCCGGCCCGGCTCGACGCGTGAGGCGTGGATTCAGTACTCCTCGCCGGGTTCGTTCGCCGGGGCACCGGTTCGTGCGACCGTCGGCGCGATCACGCTGCCGCTCCCCGTCGACCCGGAGACGTTCCGCCAGACGAACGAGCACTATGCGATCTTCGATCAAACGGTCGGTGCGAACCCGTTCGCGTTCATCGACCCGCGCAACGCAGCGAGCCTCGCGCTCGGCAACCCCGTGCGCGGACCTAGCATGACGCTCGTCGCCGCGCAAGGACACGATCCGCACTCCGGTCTGCCTCAGACCGGCACCGACCGGATGATCCAGGCGCAAGAGGCGATCGGCGGACTCGTGCTAAGCGCGTACGATTACGCCGGGCGGCGCGAGCTCGGTCCGGTCGGCGACGATTTCCGGCGCCGCGCGGTCGGAGTGAATCTCTATCGCGGACGGCTCGCGGTGGAAACGCTGCTGCAAACGGGCTTTGACACCAGCCCGAACGGCGACGGCGCGGGGATCGCGTCGAGCGGCGGGTTTCTGCAGCTGCGATACCAGCTTCCGCGCGCGACCTTTGCAATCGTTCGATACGACGGTGTCAACGACACCAGCGGCGCCGGTTTCGCGCGTTCGCTGACGGTCGGCGCCACGAAGCTGGTCTCGCACGGCGTGCGCGTCGGAATGGAAGACGTCATCCGCCACGGCGAGCACACGACGCACACGCTGAACCTGACGCTCGGTTTCGGCATCTCGAACACGCGCCTCGGCTCCGGAGCGTACTAGCAGAATATCCGTCAACCCGCTCGGACCAGCACGCGGTCGCCGGCGACGCGTACCTGGAACGACGGCTGCGGAAACGCGGTCGGACCGCGGACGATGCTGCCGTCGCGCACGCAGAATTGCGAGCCGTGCCACGGGCATTGCACCACGTCGCCGTCGAGCTTGCCTTCTTCGAGCGGCCCGCCCTGGTGCGCGCACACGGCGGCGATCGCGCAGACGTCGTTTCCGTGCCGAACCAGCAGCACGGGATAGCCGTTCGCGTCGACGCGTTTCATCCCGCCGTCGGGTACGTCGGAGAGGGCGGCGACGTCCACTTCGTCCTGCGGCATCTCGGCGCCGTGCGCGTGGTTCACGCCGATCTGCATGTCGAGCGAGATGACGCCGCCGTACAATGCGCCGAGCGAGACGGCCGCATATCCGAGCGCGGAGAGCGCGACGCCGAGCTCGTGCGAGCGATCGCGCGCGAAGAACGACGCCGCGTACAACAACGTCGCCGTGCCGTTCGCCGTGGCGTGGACCACGCCGAGACGGCGCGGTTTGCCGAACGTGTCGAGCCAATCCGTGAGCCCGCTCGCGGCCGCGCCGAGCGCGCCGAGAAGCCCGACGCCGACGGCGATCTTCGCGCCGCGCCGTTCCCCGAGCAGGTCGAGCACGACGGCGGCGGTCCACGCGCCGACCGGCACGTCGGTGAGCGCCGGATGCAACGGATGGCCGAGCCACGTTCCGTTCAGCAGGTCTTTGACGCTCTTACCGGCTGCGCCGCCGGAGGCGTACACGCCGTTCGCGGCCTCGGCCAGAGCATCGGCGGCGCCGTCCAAGCCGGGGACGGCGAGCGCCGCGTCGACGAGCGTTTCTGAGATCGTTGGCATGCGAGCTTGTCCTCCGGCATCGATAGCGCGTGCAAGCGTCGTTATACCCCGCCGTCGAACGGCCGAGGCATGACGTTCGGCCGAACAGCGTGACCGCTCGCATCCTCGTCTCGCGCGCCTCCCGCTCCTTGGCGTACGGCGCGCTGGCGGTCGTGTTCGCGCAAGCGCTCGCGGCGCGCGGGATGTCGCCGCTCGCGATCGGATCGGTGATCACCGTGGCGCTGCTGGCGGGCGCGCTCGCGTCCGCATCGACCGGACGGCTCGTGCAGCGGTTCGGAACGCGCGTTACGATGGCGGGAAGCGGAATCGCCATGATCGTCGCCGCGGCGCTGCTCGCCGGCAACGAGCCCGCGATCGTCGTGGCGTGCTTGCTCGGCGTCGTCAGCCCGGGCGCGCAAGACGTCGGACCGTTCGCGGCGATCGAGCAGGTCGCACTGGCCGGCGACCCTCTTGCGACGACACGCCGGCTGTCCTGGTACAACGTCGTCAGCGCGAGCGGCGTCGCCGTCGGGGCGCTCGCCGCGGCGGTCCTACCGTTTGCCGGCGTGTTGCTGCTCTACGGGGTTGCCGGCGGCGCCGTATTCGTCGTTGCATGGAGGCTTCCGGAAACGCACGCGATCGCACCTGCCGAATCACCACAAAGACCGCGTTTCGGAATCGTCGAGCGGCTCGCCGCGCTGTTCGCCGTCGACGCGTTCGCAGGCGGCTTCGTGGTGCAGGCGTTCATCGCGTACTGGTTCATGCTGCGCTTCGGCGTCGGCGCGGAAGTCGTCGGCCCGCTGCTGTTCGGCGCGAACATCTTGGCCGCCGCATCGTACTTGCTGGCGGACCGCGTCGCGGCGCGAATCGGTTTGCTCAACACGATGGTGTTCACGCACCTGCCTTCCAACGTGCTGCTGGTTCTCGTGCCGTTCATGCCGACGTTCCCGCTCGCCGCCGCCGTGCTGCTGGCGCGCTTCGCCCTCTCACAGATGGACGTGCCGACCCGCCAGGCGTACACGCTCGCGCTCGTTCCGCCACACGACCGCGCACGCGCCGCCGGCGTGACCGCCGCCGTCCGCCCCGCCGCCGCTTCCGTCGCACCGCTGCTGGCGGGGCTCGCATTTCAGTTCGCCGCGCTCGGGCTTCCGTTCGTGCTTGCCGGCACGCTGAAGATCGGTTACGACCTCGCGCTGCTCGCGACGTTCCGGCGCGCCCCGCTCGACGCCGGCAAACGCGCCGATGCGGTCAGCCGAAGCGGCCCGTGATGTAGTCTTCGGTGCGCTTCTCTTTCGGATGGGTGAAGATCTGGTTGGTCGGCCCGACTTCGACGATCTCGCCGAGATGGAAAAACGCCGTGTAGTCGGAGATGCGCGCCGCCTGCTGCATCGAGTGCGTCACGATCACGACGGTGAACTGCTCGGTCAGCTGCGTGATCAAGTCTTCGATCTTCGAGGTCGCGATCGGGTCGAGCGCGGACGCCGGCTCGTCCATCAAGATCACTTCCGGGTCGAGCGCGACGGCGCGCGCGATGCACAGCCGCTGCTGCTGGCCGCCGGAAAGGTCGAGCGCGGAGCGGTTGAGCCGGTCCTTCACTTCGTCCCACAGCGCCGCTTGGCGCAGCGCGCGCTCCGCGATCGCGTCGAGCTTCGCCTTGTTGCGCTCGCCATGGATTCGGGGGCCGTAGATGACGTTCTCGTAAATCGTCTTGGGGAACGGGTTCGCGCGCTGGAACACCATTCCGATGCGGTGCCGGATCACGACCGGATCGGCGTCGGGCCCGTAGATGTCCTCGCCGTCGAGCAGCACCTCGCCCTCCACGCGCGCGCCGGGCGTGAGATCGTGCATTCGGTTGAGGGCGCGCAGGAACGTCGTCTTGCCGCAGCCGGAGGGTCCGATCAGCGCGGTGACGTGCTGTCCGCGCATCGTCAGCGAGGCGTGCTTGATCGCCTGGAACGTGCCGTAGTACACGTTGACGTCGTCGGCGACCAGCTTGCGCATGTCCGGCGCGGGCTCGAGGTGGGAAGGTTCCATCTCGGTCACGAGGTTCTCCCGGTGAAGCGCTTCGTCAGCACGCGCCCGGCGATGCGGGCGGCGACGTTGAAGGCGAGGACCATGATGAGCAGGACGAGTGCGGAGCCGTTGCCGATGCGGTCGACGTCGGGGACGACCGACTCGGAATGCGTGTACCACAGATGCACCGCCAGCGTCTCGGCGGTGTGAAACGGGTTCAGGTCGTACGGCTGGTTTCCGGTGACGCTCAGCCCCGCGGTGAAGATCAGGGCCGCGGTCTCGCCGTAGATGCGGCCGGCGATCAGCACGACGCCCGTGGTCAGCCGGCCGATCGCGCTCGGCAGCACGACGCGCGTGATCGTCTGCCACTTCGTTCCGCCCAGTGCCATCGACGCCTCGCGCAGCGTGTCGGGGACGCTCGCGAGCGCCTCTTGCGTTACGCGCACGAGCGCCGGTAGGTTCAGCAGCGTGAGCGTCAGCGCGCCCCCGAGCGCGGTGTATCCCCAGTGGAACGTATAGACGAAGATCAACAGCCCGAACAGCCCCATCACGATCGACGGCACCGTCGCGAGCGACTCGGCGCTGAACTGCACGACGCTGCGGAACGTCCCCGGCAGCGCGTACTCCTGGAGGTAGATTCCAGCGCTGACCGCGATCGGGATCGTGAACGCCAGCGTGAGGATCAGGATGTAGAACGAGTTGTAGATCTCAGGGCCGATCCCGCCGCCCGCGGCGTGCTCGAGCGGCTTGCCGAACACGAACGACGGCGTCAGCGCGCTCCAGCCCAGATACACCATGTAGATGACGAATGCCGCCAACATCACGATGATGCTGGACGCCATCACCCACAGCACGATCGTCGCGACGGCGTCGGCGAGCTTGCGAACCCGAACGCTGCCGGTCGCCGCGACGCTGCGCGCGGACGGTGCGGTGATGGCCATCGGCTAGGTCCGTCTTCTCAGCGCGAACCGCACGAGCACGATGAGCAGCATCGCGATCAGCAGCAACAGCAGCGCCATCGAGAACAGCGAGTGCTGCAGCAGCGAGCCTTGCGTCGCGCCCTGCATGTCGGTGACGATCTCGGTGGTCAGCGCCGCCGTCGGCGCGAAAATGTTGGTCGGAAACTGGGTCGCGTTGCCGATCACCATCTGGATCGCAAGCGTCTCGCCGACCGCGCGCGCGATCCCCAGGATGAGCGCGACCGCCAGCCCGCTCGACGCGCTCGGGAGCAGCACGCGCGTGATCGTCTGCCAGCGCGTGGCGCCGAGGGCGAGCGAGCCTTCTTTCAGCGCGGCCGGGAGCGAGCGGAACGCGTCCTCGCTGAGCGTGATCACGGTCGGGAGGATCATGATCGAGAGAACGATCCCCGCCGCCGCAAGACCGAAGCCGGACGGCGAGCTGGTGTGCGTGCGGATCAGCGGAACGAGCAGGGTAAGCCCGAGCCATCCGTAGACGACCGACGGGATCCCGACCATCAGCTCGATCGCCGGCTTGAGAACGTCGGTCATCCGCCGCGGGGCGATCTCGGCGAGAAAGACTCCCACGGCGATTCCGAACGGGCCGCCGACGGCGACGGCGAAGAACGTCACCGCGATCGAACCGACGACGTAGACCGCCGAGCCCGGATGCCCCGAATCGACCGCAAAGTTCGGCGAGAACAAGAACTCGCCGACGTTGACGTGGTCGACGTAGAACGTCTTCGTCCCCTCGAGCGCGAGGTAGCCGAGCAGCGCGATCATCGCGACGATCACGAACCCCGCCGCGACGCGCAGGCCGAGCAGGGCGATCTGTTCGACGCGGCGCGAGCGCCGCGCTTGGAGCGCGATCACGGCGTAGGGAAATTCGAGGAGCACCCGGCAAGCGAACCGCCGGCCGGCGCGGCGCCGAGGAACAGTGCAGCCCACGCGGGCATGCGCGTCACCGAGAATCCCCTCCGATGCGAACAGGACGACGGCGGCCGCGGCGGGCCGCCGTCGCCCATGCTCCCAAGTGAATCGTAAGACGGGATTAAGCGATGTTTAAGGCGTCTTAATGTTCGAGCGGTTTCGCTCGCATCGGTCAGCGGTCGGTTTCTTTGACCTTCATGTCGCGGATCAGGATGAAGTTGTTCTTCTTCACCAGATCCGACGAGCTCTGAACGAACGCGATGAAGCGCGAGATCTCGCCGGTCGGCGGGCCGTTCGTGAACATGTGCTCGTAGGACCATACCGGGTATTTGCCCACGATGATGTTCTCGTCGGTCGGCGCGACGCCGTCGATCGAGACTTCGTTGAGCCCCGTGCCGCGCGTGCCGCTGAACGCCGCGTACGAGATCGCACCCGGCGTCTGCTTGACGACGCTTACGACCGTGCCCGTCGCGTCTTCGGTCAGCCCGCTCTCGTTGATCGGCGCGCTGCCCATCAGCGTCTTGGTGAACACAGCGCGCGTTCCGGAGCTGCGCGGGCGGTTGACGACGACGATCTTCTGATCCGGACCGCCGACCTGGTTCCAGTTCGTGACCTTGGCGGAGAAGATGTCCTGGATCTGCTTCTTGGTGAGGTTCTTCACGGGCAGTCCGGGGTGCGTTACGACAGCGAAGCCGATGACGGCGACGCGGTTGTCGTGCAGTTCCGGGTGCGTCGGCGCGGTGATGTCGGAGTCGCCGATGTCGACTGCTTTCTGCGCGACCTGGTTGATCCCCGAACCCGAGCCGCCGCCCGACACGCTGATCTTCACGCTGGGGTTGCGTTGCTGATATGTCGTGGCCGCGTCTTTGACGAGCGGCAGCAATGCCGTCGAACCAGCAATGGTGATGCTGGTGTCGGCGAAGGCCGGCGCGGACGAGGCGACGACCGAGAAGCCGAGGAGCAGAGCCGCGAGAGCAGCGTTCCTCTTCACAAAGATTTCCTCCAGAATGCACAGTTAGGTGAGCCGTCACGGAGAACGGCCTCCCAGAACGCATCGTCGCAGCCGAAGCGTAAGGCCGCTTTAAATTTGGCTTAACCTGCCTTAATGTAGAGGCTGCGCGGCCGGAAGGCGCATCGTAAACGTCGCCCCTTCGCCGTACACCGACTCGGCGACCAGCGAGCCGCCGTGCGCTTCGACCAAGTGCCTGGCGATCGCGAGCCCCAGCCCGGTTCCGGTGTGCTCGCGCGCGCGCGAGCGGTCGACGACGTAGAAGCGCTCGAACACGCGCGGCAGGTCGGCGAACGGTATTCCGACGCCGGTGTCTTTCACGCACAGCAGCGCATCGGCACCGTCGCGCTGCACGGCGACGACGACGCTGCCGCCGGCCGGCGTGTGGCGCAACGCGTTGTCGACCAGGTTCACCGCGACTTGGGTGAGCGCACCGCGGTCCGCGTCGACCTCGACCGCCTCCGGCGCATCGAGATCCAGCTCGACGCCGAGCGAGCCGGCGCGCTGCGCGAACGTGTTCACCGCCGACGTCGCAACGTCGCTGAGATCGAAGCGCTCGCGGCGCAGCGGAACCGTTCCCGACTCGGAGCGCGCGAGCTCGAGCAGATCTTCGACGAGCCGGATCATCCGCTCCACTTCGGTCTGAATCTGCGGCAGAAACAGCGCGCGCGCTTCGGCGTCGTCGTCGGAGATCAGCACCGTCTCCAGCATCAGCTTCATCGCGGAGAGCGGGGTGCGCAGCTCGTGCGAGACGTTGCCGATGAAGTCGCTGCGCATCCGTTCGGCGGCGAGCAGCGCGGTGCGGTCGGCGGCGATCGCGATCGCGCCGTTCTCGTACGGCTGCGCCGTCACGCCGACGTACTGGTCGCGCGCGCCGCTGACGAGCACGATGTCGCGCGTGCGCGTCTCGCCGGCGATCGCGCCTTGCACCATCCGCTCCAGCTCGACGGACGGGATCACCTCGATCAGCGCGCGGCCGAGCGCGCGGGTGCGGTCGACGCCGAAAAGCGTGCCGGCAGCAGCGTTAAAGACGCGAACGCGCCCGCCGCTGCCCACGGTGAACGCCGCGAACGGCAACGCCTCGACGAGCCGCGCGGCACGGTCCTGGTCGCTTGCGACCGGCGTCGCTACGTCGCGCTGCGCGGCGGCGCGCGGACCGCGCGTGGCGCGAAACGCCGCGTAGGTCGCGGCGATCCCGGCAAGCGCGCCCAGCGAGGCGGCGACGAGGTCAGCCGTCGGAACCTCGGTTATTCACGGAACATGTAGCCGCGGCTGCGGACGGTGATGATGTGGCGCGGGTTGTTCGGATCGACCTCGATCTTCTCGCGCAGCCAGCGGATGTGCACGCTGATCGTCTGGTGCTCGCCTTCGAAGTCGTAGCCCCACACTTTCTCCAGCAGCATCTGGCGCGTCACGATGCGGCCGCGGTTCTCCATCAGCACGTGCAGCAGCCGGAACTCTTTCGGCGCGAGCGCGACCTCGCGTCCGCGCACGACCAGCCGCTGGCGCGAGGGATCGATCGTGATCTCGCCGGACGTGATCGACTCGTCGCGGTCTTCGGCGTCGACCTCGACGCGCCGCAGCCGCGCCTTGATCCGCGCCATGATCTCGCCGAGCGAGAACGGCTTGGTCACGTAGTCGTCGGCGCCGAGCTCGAGCGCGAGAACTTTGTCGAACTCCTGGTCTTTCGCCGTCAGCATGATGATCGGGACGCGCGAGGTCTTGCGGATCTCCTTGCACGCTTCGATCCCGTCGAGCAGCGGGAGCATGATGTCGAGCACGACAAGGTCCGGATGCTCGGTCTGCGCGAGCGTGACGGCGGTGCGGCCGTCGCCGGCCGTCGTCACCGCGTATCCGTTCTTCTCCAGGTTGTAGCGCAGCGAGTGCACGATCGCCGCCTCGTCGTCGACCAGGAGGATCTTCTTCTTCGTCGC
>DASZGA010000095.1:0-5492 GCA_035939295.1 Candidatus Elarobacter sp.
GCCAGCGTGAACTCAGGGACGCGCGTTTCGATCGCGGCCAGCGCGACGTGCGCGGGCGACGGTTCGACCGACGCGTGCGCTTTGCGGCGCTCGGCGTACCAGCTCCACACCAGCAGCGGATCGCGGGCGAATCCCTGCGGCGAGGCAAGCTCTTCGACCCGGTGCGTCCGCCACAGCCCGCCGACGCCGCGGAACGTCGGCAGCCCGCTTTCGGCGGAGATGCCGGAGCCGGTCAGCACGCACACGCTGCGCGCCGCGTCGAGCCGCGCGCGCAGATCGTCCGGTTCGGTCACCGGCATCCGTTCGGCGCCCGGGGACGTTACCCCGGCGAGGTGACCGCCACGACGACGCGAAGGCCCCAGCGATGGATCCGGGGGTCCGCCTGATGGAGAGAGTCCGTGCGCGCGACGCCGCCGCGTTCGAAGCGCTCTATGACGGCTACCATCGGCTGGTCTTCGGAATCGGCCTGCGCATGCTCGGCGATCCAACCTTGGCCGAAGATTTGACGCAAAACGTTTTTATGAAAGTTTGGACGGCGCCGGATGCGTTTCGCGGTGGATCGTTCGTCGCGTGGGTCTCGCGCGTCGCGCGGAACCGGGCGCTGGACACGCTGCGCGCCAAAGCAGTCCGCCCCGAAGCGGAGATCCCCGCCGATCTCCCGCTCGAAGGCGCGCTCGACGACGACGTGTTCGCTCGCCTCGACGCGCAGCGCGTCCGCGACGCGCTCGCGAAGCTCCCGCCGGAGCAGCGCGGGCTGATCGAAATGGGTTTCTTCGGCGGCGTGACGCACCAAGAGCTCGCGCGGCGCACCGACACGCCGCTGGGCACGGTGAAGACGCGAATTCGCAACGGTCTGCGCCGACTGCGCGAATCGCTCGGCGAGCGGGTGTCGCGATGAACGACACGTCGCAGGACTCGATGATGGAGTCGGTCGCGCTGTACGCGCTCGGCGTCCTCCCGCGCGAGGAAGCGGCACTGGTCGCGGCGTTCATCGCGAACAATGACGAAGCGCGGCGCGAGTACCTCGACCTGCGCGCCGCCGCCGACGCGCTTGCGCTCTCCGCCGACGAGCCGGTCGACTCGGCGCGCTCGGCGCGGATGAAAGAACGTCTGATGGCGCGCGTCCGCTCCGACGCCGCCGGCGGAACCGCCGCGTTGCGGCGCCGCACGGCCGCCTCGTATCCAGCCTGGCTGTGGGGGACGGGACTGGCTGCCGCCGCGGCGATCGTCTTCTCGGTCGTCACCGTCGCGCAGGACGTCAACTTGCGCGGCCAGCTGGCGCAGGCGCAGAACACGAACGCGAACCTGCGCACGCAGCTGGCGCAGAACGACCGCGTCGCGTCGCAGAACCGGCGGACCCTGACCGATCTGGTCGCCGCCGACGCGAAGGTCTACCAGGTCACCGGCGGCCGGGTCGTCGTGCGCGGCGACAAAGCCTATTTCGCCCTGTCGAACCTCCCGCCGCTGGCGAAGGGGAAGGTCTACCAGGCCTGGACCCAGCCGAAGGGGGCGACCAAGATGGTTCCGAGCGTGACTTTCACCCCGGACGCCGACGGGGTCGCCGTGATCGCCCTCCCGGTCGACGCGCGCGGGGTCGGGGCCGTGGCGCTCAGCGTCGAACCGGAGGGCGGAAGCAAAGCGCCTACCTCGACGCCGACCTTCGTCCGCCAATTGTCATAGACGAGACCGCGACCTGCTCGAACCCGTGACCCGTGCGACGCGCCGCGATGCGATCGGCTACGCGGCGCGCCGACCGTACGACAACGCGTTTCTCCAGTGGGTGCTCGAAGGCGGCCACGGCCCCGGCGCGTCCGACGAGCTGATCTTGAACCGCGACTACCGCGGCCGGATCAACGGGCTGGTCTACTTCGGCGCGCAGCTCGTCCTCGCGGCCGACGATCCGAGCGCGATCGACGCGTTCGCGGTCGAGACGCGCAAGCACCGCGGGCTGCGCAGCTTCGTCGGGCCGAAAGAGATCGTCGACGAGCTATGGGGGCGCGTGAAGAGCTGGCATCCGGCGCCCGAGATCGTGCGCGAGATGCAGCCGGTCTACGCGCTGAACCCGCGGGCGCTCCGTGAGGCCGGCCCCGACGTCGACGTCCGGCGCGCGCGCGCCGACGAGGCCGAGCTGGTCGCGGAGCACAGCGGCGCGATGATCCTGGCCGAGCTGGGCTACGATCCGCGCGCGAACCGGGCGGGCTTTCTCGGCGCCGTCCGCCGCGCGATCGCGCACGGCGTGTGGTGGGTGTGGGTCGTCGACGGCACGCTGCGCTTTCAGCTGAACGTCGGCCCGCGCACCGCGGCGACGGCGCAGCTGCAAGGCGTCTGGACCCCGCCCGAGCAACGCGGGAACGGATACGCCTCGCTCGCGCTCGCCGCGATCGCGCGCCGCCTCTTCACCACGGAGACTTCGCTCTCGCTGTACGTCAACGATTTCAACGCGCCCGCGATCGCGCTCTACGAACGGCTCGGCTTCAACCGCGTCGGGACGTTCGCAACGTACCTGTTTCCGTGAGCGCGCGGCGGCGAGGGCGCCCGCCGTGGCGCTCGCTCGCGCTCGACGCGCTGGCGGTCGCGCTGGCGTGGGCCGCATCGTCGGCGCCGCTCCCGCACGGCTGGATCGAACACGGCTACGCGAACGGAATCTTCGCCGCGATGAACCGCGCTTTGGTTCCGCTGACCGATCGCGTTCCGTTCGCCGTCGGCGACGCCGAGATGCTCGTCGCGCTCGTCGCGCTGATCTGGTGGTGGGTGCGCGCGATCCGGTCCGCGCCGCGGCGGCGCCGGCGTTACGCGGTTCTCGCGCTGCTCGCGCACACCGCGGGCTTGGTCGCGCTCGGAATCGTGGTGTTCGAAGTGCTGTGGGGGTTCAACTACCGGCGGGCAACGGTCGTCGCGCGCGTCGACTACAGCGAGAAGCGCGTGACCGACGCCGCGGTCGCGCGCTTCAGCGAGCGTATTGTCGGGATCCTGAACGACAACGTCGCCGCGGCGCACGCCGAGACGCTCGACCGCGAGAAGCTGCGCGACGCGTACGAGCCGGTGATCGCGCGGCTCGGCGACGACTGGGAGGTCGCGGTCTCGGTTCCCAAGACGACGCTCCTGCAGCCGTACTACGACGCAGCCGGAATCGGCGGGCAGTACTCACCGTTCTCGTTCGAGACGTTTCTCAACGCGTCGTTTCTCCCGTTCGAGTCGCCGCGCGCGCTCGCGCACGAGTGGGCGCACGTCGGCGGCTTCACCGACGAAGGCGATGCGAACTACATCGGCACGCTGGCGTGCCTGCGCTCGGACGACCCGCTGATCCGCTACTCGGGCGCCTACTGGACGTACTTCGAGCTGCCCCTGGCACAGCGCCGCAGGCTGCGGCTCGATCCGCGCGTGATCGCCGACTTCAACGCCGGCCGCGAGCGGTTCTTGAAGCGCTACAAGCCGCAGATCTTCGCGATCCAGTGGCGGTTCTACGACCACTTCCTGCGCTCGAACGGCGTGCGAGGCGGCGTGGCTTCGTACGGTTTCTTCCTGAAGCTCTTGGTCGGGACGCCGCTGGACGCCGCGGGCTTGCCGGTAGTACGATCAGGGCCCGCCCCTCGCTAGACAAGGAGCCGACGCCATGATCGCCCGTCTCGCCTCGCACTGGTGGCTGTTCTTGATCCGGGGTATCCTCGCGCTCGCGCTGGGAATCGCGCTGCCGTTCTTCCCCGGAGCGGCGATCTTTACGCTGGCGATCTTGTTCGGCGCCTACGCGTTCGTCGACGGGATCGTCGCGATCGCGGCGGCGATTCGGATGAACCACGCCGAGGCGAACTGGTGGTGGCTGCTCCTCGAGGGCGTGCTCGGGATCCTGGTCGGCGTGCTGACGTTCTTCTATCCCGGGATCACGGCGCTGTGGCTGGTCTACCTGTTCGGCGCGTGGGCCGTCATCACGGGCATCCTGGCGATCGCGTCGGCGATCCGGCTGCGGCTGGCAATCGCGAACGAGATCCTGATGATCCTGTTCGGCGCGCTCTCGGTGGTCGCCGGGATCGTGATCTTCTTCGTCCCGGTCTACGGTGTGTTCGCGATCGTGTGGACGATCAGCATCTACGCGATCTTGGCCGGCATCTTCCTGATCGGGCTCGCGTTCAGGCTGCGCGGCTTGCCGGGCCGGCTGACGCCGGGAGCCGCCTAACATCGTCGATCCGGAACGGGTGCCGGATGCAACGGTCGATCGGCACGGCCGCGTCCTGATCGGCGAGGTCGCGCACCTCCTCGCCGCGGACCGCTCGCCGCACGACACGATCGTCTCGCTGTGCGATCTGCTTTCGCGCGTGATCGACGTGAGCGTCTGCTTCGTCGCATTGCGCAGTGGCGCGGCGCTGCGGATCGACTACGCGATGGACCACGGCGTAACGCGTGCCGATCCCGACTTGGTGATCGAGCGCGGCGGGCGTTCGTGGGAGACGATGCGGAGCGGGCGCTCGCAGCTCTTCCGGACCGCCGAGGACTGGGCCGCGGTGCGAAAGCAGCCGCTGAACAAGGCGCAGCCGTGGACCGACGACACCGTCTCGGCGATCTTCGTCGCGCTGCAGGCCGGCGGCGAGCGGATCGGCGTCCTCTCGGTGCAGAGCGCGAACGAGAACGCGTACGACGAGACCGACGTCACGCTTCTCGAAGCGATCGCGCGCTATCTCGCGATCGCGGTGCGCAACCAGCGTTTGTTCGCGCGGCTGCAGCGCGTCGCCGAGGTCGATCCGCTGACGGGGCTCGCGAACCATTCGACCGTGCTGCGCAACATCGACGAGCGGCTCGCGGCGAACGACGGGTGTCTCGGAATCGTCTTCCTCGACATCACCAACTTCGGGCGGATCAACGACGTCTACGGCACGCGCGTCGGCGACCGCGTCCTCGACGCGCTGGCCGAGCGGCTGGCTTCGCTCGCCGACGTGCAGACTTTGGTCGGGCGGTTCGGCGGCGACGACTTCGTGCTGGTGGCGCGGCGCGACGAGCGCGCGCAGATCGCGCAGCTCGTCGACGAAGCCGGCGTGCGAACCGCCGACCTCTCGTTCCGCGGCGACGACGACGTCATCCCGATCTCGATCAACCGCGGCTGGGTGACCGCGCCCGAAGAAGGGACGGTTCGCGCCGACCTGCTCGCGCTTGCCGAGATGCGGCTGCGGCTCAGCTTGCAGCAAGGCGGCGCGGCGATCGGCGACGAGGTCGCGCCGCTGGTGCGCTTCGGCTCGTTCGGCGCGGTCGAGCCGCTGGTCGAAGCGGCGTTGGTGCGCGATCCGTATACGCGGATGCACTTGCTGCACGTGAACCACATCGCGAACGCGTGGGCGCCGCGGCTGCAGATCGCGGGCGACGGGCACGAGATCTTCGTCCGCGCGGCGCTGCTGCACGACATCGGAAAGATGCTGATCCCCGAAGCGATCCTGCTCAAGCCGGCGAAGCTGGAACCGCACGAGTACCGCACGATGCAGCGCCACGCCGCCTACGGCCGCGCGATC
>DASZGA010000096.1:0-1960 GCA_035939295.1 Candidatus Elarobacter sp.
CGAGGGCTGGACGATCGCCAAGTTCTTGCTCGAGCACGAGCGCACCGGGACTGCCGGGATCGCCGGCTGTCACCAGCAGCTCGAGACGCTGCACGAGCTGATCGCGAAAGAGAAGATCGACGACCGGCGGTTGGAAGAACGAATCGCGCAGGTCGAGATCGAGCTCGAAGCGCTCGCGTTCACCGAGCTGCGCACGCTGGCGGCGGAATCGGCGGGGAAACGTCCCGGTCCGGAGTCGTCGATCCTGAAGATCAAAGGGACGGAGATCCAGCAGGCGCTGAGCGAGCTCGCGCTCGACGCGCTCGGGCCGTACGCCGAACGGCATCTCGCGCCGCGCTACTTCAACTACCGCAAGACGTCGATCTACGCCGGCTCGAACGAGATCCAGAAAAACATCATCGCGAAGCGCATCCTGAAGCTCTAAATCTATTCTTCCCCGAAGGGGAAGAAAATTCTTTGAAAGTATTTGCTGTGGATTTCACGCTCACACCGGAACAGCTTCTGATCAAAGACAGCGTCGCGAGGTTCGCGCAAGGCGCGCACGCCGGGACCGACAAATGGCCGCAGTTCGCCGAGCTGGGCTGGCTCGCGGTCGGCGCGCCGGACGAGCTGGGTGGTTTCGGGGGACCGCTCGAGACGCTGCTGCTGATGGAACAGTTCGGCCGCGGTCTCGTCGTCTCGCCGTACGTCGCGCAAGTCGTCTTCGCCGGAACGATTCTGCGCGCGGCGGAGCGCACGGAAGAGCTGCAGCGGCTGGTCGAAGGCGAGGAGCGCTTCGCCGTCGCCTACGAGGAGCCGCACGCGCGGTACGATCCCGCCGCGGTCGCGACGCGCGCCGTGCGCGATGGCGGCGACTTCGTCATCTCGGGGACGAAAGTCCGCGTCCTCGACGCGTCGACCGCGAACACGCTGATCGTCTCGGCGCGGACGGGCGACGAGATCTCGCTGGTCGCGGTGCCGGCCGGCGCGGCCGGGATCTCACGTGAATCGTACGGTGCCGAAGACGGATCGGACGTCGCGAACCTGCGCTTCGAAAGCGTGCGCGTTCCGAGCTCGCAGGTGCTTGGACCGCCCGGTGGCGGCTTGGCGCTGCTCGAGCGCGGACTCGATCACGCGACGGCGGCGTTGTGCGCCGAAGCGCTCGGGCTGATGTCGCTGATGCTCGAAGCGACGGTCGAGTACACGAAGCAGCGGCAGCAGTTCGGCGTCCCGATCGGCTCGTTCCAGGCGCTGCAGCACCGGATGGCCGAGATGTTCATCGAGGTCGAGCTGGCGCGCTCGATGGCGTATCGTGCCGCGATGACCCTCGATGAGCAAAAGGACGACGCGATCGCGCGCCGCCGCGGAATCGCCGCGGCGAAGGTGCAGATCGCGAAGTCGGGACGGTTCGTCGGTCAGAACGCGATCCAGCTGCACGGCGGGATCGGGATGAGCGAAGAGTACAAGGTCGGCCACTACTTCAAACGGATGACGATCGTCGAGCGGCTGCTCGGCGACGCCGACTTCCACCTCGCACGGTACCTCGCAGCGCGCGGCGCCGCGCACGGCTTCAACGCTATCGCAGCGCCGGCTCGCGATCCAGTTGCAGCGACCTGATCCAGACGTTCGTAATCGTATCGATCATCTTCTCGACCGACGGGCGGCGCGACGACAGAACCCATTCCAGTAAGAGGTCGTGCGCGGCACCGGCGATCGCGGCGCTGAGCAGCCGGCTGTCGAACGGGGAGTTTTCGACGCGCTGCGCTGCTTTGGTCAGCTTCTTGACGAACATCTCGCGCTTCGCGCGGCGGTGCGCCTCGAGCTCGGGATGGAGGCCGACCGCTTCGATCGCGTACACGCGCGCCAACCGCGGGTCGCTGGTCAGATAGCGGAAGTACGCGCCGTTGCTGTCGCGGATCCGGTCGCGCACGTCGCGATCGGTCGCGCGCAGCGCCGCGACGACGCGCTCGAACGCGGTCTC
>DASZGA010000097.1:0-19192 GCA_035939295.1 Candidatus Elarobacter sp.
CCGCCGTTGCCGCCGGTGTTCTGAAACTGCACCTGCGAGTTCGCCACCGTTGCCGGACCGAAGGACGCGATCTTCGTCGCCGGCGAGGACGTGATGTCGTCGAACTCGACGAAGTACTGTGCGTTCGTCGGGTAGGTGCTCGGGAGCGCAAAACTCTCGCCGGTCAGAAACTGCGTCGAGATCGTCTGCGACACCGTGAAGGACACGAAGAAGAACGTCGTCGCGCCGCTGACGGCTTGAACCCGCCGCACGGCCGAGGGCGCGGGGGCGTTCGACGGCGCAGCGAGCGACTCGGTCGCCGTGAGCGTCGTGCCGGCCGGCGCGCCGGCCCCGATTTGAAAGGTCGCCGCGATGCCGCCGACGCTCGGAAGCGCGATCGTTCCGGCGGTCGTCGGGATCGGCACGGTCGTCGTTACCGCGGCCGGAGTGGGAGTCGGCGTGGGCGCGGCAACCCCGGTAAAGAACGGCGGGGCGGACGGCGAGGAGCCGTTGCAGGCGGTCACGATCGCTGTCAGCGCGATTCCCGCAGCCAAGGCAAGAGAAATTGAACCGGGGCGAGCGTGCACGAAAGCCTCCGTGACAAAAGCAAGACGGTGGAGCTTTGTCCGCCGTCTGCTCGGCTAATCCTCTGACAAGATCAGGCTGCGACGATGTTGAGCAGCTTGTCCGCCACGAAGATCCGTTTACGGATTTGCTTGCCGTCGATCTGCGCGGTGACGGCCGGCGCGCGCATCGCCAGCGCGAACGCGTCGTCCTCGCCGATCCCGGGTGCCGCCTGAATTCGCGCGCGAACCTTTCCGTTTACTTGCACCACCAAGGTTATCTCCTCGACGGCGAGCGCCGCCGGGTCGGGCTCGATCCAGCGCTCGAGGTGGACGCTGCGCTCGTAGCCCATCCGCGACCACAGCTCGTCGGCCAGATGCGGTGCGAACGGCGCCAGCACGATCGGCAGCGCGTGCACGACGTAGCGGACCGCCGGATCGTCCTGCGCATCCGGCTCGCGCAGCGCCGCGGTGAGGTGGTTCACCAGCTCGTCGAGCTTCGCGGTCGTCACGTTGTAGTGGAAGCGGTGCGTCGCGGTCTCGTTCTTCCCGGATTCCAGCGCGACGTGCAGCGCGCGCACCAGCTCGCGCTGCGCTTCGCCGCGGATCTCGGGGAGCCGGTCGAGCGGAACGGTGCGCGCGATGCTCGCCAGCGGTTCGGCGGCGCGCCACACGCGCTGCACGAAGCGCACGCGCCCGACGATCCCTTCGTCGGTCCACTCGAGCGCGTCTTCCGGCGGCGCGGCTTTGAGCAGGAACAGCCGCATCGCGTCGACGCCGTAGCGCTCGACGGTGTCATCGATCCCGACGACGTTGCCGCGCGACTTCGACATCTTCTCGCCGTCTTTGAGCAGCGTCCCCTGGTTGAACAGCCGCGTGAACGGCTCGTCGTCGCCGGACGCGTAGCCCGAGTCGACGATGAACTTGTAGAAGAAGCGCGCGTACAGCAGGTGCAGCACCGCGTGCTCCGCCCCGCCGATGTACTGGTCGACCGGCATCCAGTTCGACGCGACGTCGTGATCGAACGGCTTTTCGTCGTTGCGCGGGTCGAGGTAGCGCAAAAAGTACCACGAGCTGTCGACGAACGTGTCCATCGTGTCGGGGTCGCGTCGCGCGGGGCCGCCGCAGCGCGGACACGTCGTGTCGACGAACGACGGCTCGTTGGCGAGCGGCGATCCTTGTCCGGTGAACTTGACGTTCTTCGGCAGCAGCACCGGGAGCTGATCGTCCGGAACCGGGACGATGCCGTCCTTCTCGCAGTAGACGATCGGGATCGGGGTCCCCCAGTAGCGCTGGCGCGAGATCAGCCAATCGCGGATACGGTAGTTGACGGTGACCCTGCCGCGGCCCATCGCTTCGAGCCGCGCCGCGATCGCGCGCCGCGCGATCGCCGACTTCATCCCGGTGTACTCGCCGGATGCGATCAGCTTACCGTCCTCGACGTACGGTTCGTGCAGCGGCGCGTGGAGCGAGCCGTCGGGGGTCGTGATCACCTGCGCGATCGGCAGCCCGTGCTTCTTGGCGAACACGAAGTCGCGCTCGTCGTGCGCCGGAACGCCGCCCACGGCGCCGGTCCCGTATTCGGCCAGCACGTAGTTGGTCACCCAGATCGGGATCTTCTCGCGCGAGAGCGGGTTGACGGCGTACGCTCCGGTCGGAACGCCCGTCTTCTCCATCAGTTGCGTGCGCTCGAGCTCGCTCTTGTTTTTCAGCGACGCGGTGAACTCATCGATCCGCCGGCGCGCCTTCGGCATCTTTTGCAAGATCTGCTCGACGACCGGATGCTCCGGCGCGACCGCCAGGAACGTTGCGCCGAACAGCGTGTCGACGCGGGTGGTGAAGACCTCGATCTGCGCTTCGACGTTTTCGACGTCCCACGAAAACGTGACGCCCTCGCTCTTGCCGATCCAATTGCGCTGCATCGTCTTGATGCGTTCAGGCCAGCCGTCGAGACGATCCAGCTCTCGCAGCAGCCGCTCGACGTAGTCGGTGATCTTGAAGAACCACTGCGCGAGGTTGCGCCGCTCGACCGCGGCGCCGCAGCGCCAGCAGCGGCCGTTCTCGACCTGCTCGTTCGCCAGCACGGTCTGGTCGATGGGACACCAGTTCACCGGCGCTTCGCGCTTGTACGCCAGCCCTTTCTCGAGCAGCCGGATGAAGAACCACTGGTTCCAGCGGTAGAATTCGGGATCGCACGACGCGATCTCGCGGCTCCAGTCGTAACTGGTCCCCATCAGCCGGATCTGGCGCTGCATGTTGCGGATGTTCTCGCGCGTCCACGTTTCCGGGTCGATCTCGCGCTGGATCGCCGCGTTCTCGGCCGGCAGCCCGAACGCGTCCCAGCCCATCGGGTGCAAAACGTTGAAGCCGCGCATGCGGTGGATGCGCGCGATCGCGTCGCCGAGAGTGTAGTTCTTGGCGTGACCGACGTGCAGATCGCCCGACGGGTACGGCAGCATCTCCAAGCTGTAGTACTTGGGGCGCGGGTCGTCGTCGCGCGCGGCGTAGATCCCCTCGCGCTCCCAGCGCTCCTGCCAACCGCGCTCGATCGCGCGGAAGTCGTACGTTCTCTCCTCGGTCACGGACATGGAACCTTGAGTCTACACCATCTCCCCGCGGAGCCCTAGCCGAACCGGACCCCGCGCGTGAGAGAACAGGCGTGAAACGCTCGCTCGCCGTCCTCGCCGCAGCCGCCGTCGCCGCGGTCGTCTTGCTCCGGCCCGTCGCCCCGCCGACCACCTCGATCGGGCAAGGATCGGCTGCGCGGCAGTTCTCCGCGTCCGGCTCTCGCCCAGGTGTCGGCGCGGACGCCGCGTCGGCCGCGGCACCGAGCTGGTCCTCAACTGAAACGCATCATCCAGGAGGCGGTCCTGCGCTCGGGACCCGCGCGATGGTCTACGTCGCCGGCGAGGTCGTCCGGCCCGGCGTCTACCCCGTCGGCGCGGAGGCCCGGGTCCGCGACGCGCTCCAGCTCGCCGGCGGCAGCAAGCCCGGCGCCGACCTGATCGCAGTGAACCTGGCCGCGCACGTTCGCGACGGCGACGAGATCGTCGTCCCGCCGCGCGGCGCGCCGGAGACGGTATCGGGCCGCACGGCACACGGCCACCTGCGCAGCCGCGCACACACCTCCGGCGGCGGACAACGCATGAGCGGCCCTTATCGCAGCGGTAGCGGCCGGCACAAGCGCGCCCGCCGCAACGAACCTCCGCCCGCCTTCGAAGTCGATCTGAACACCGCCGACGCCGGCACGCTGTCGACGATCCCCGGAATCGGCCCCGGCCTCGCCGAGCGAATCGTCGCCTTCCGCACCGCAAACGGCCCCTTCGCCTCCGTCGACGAGCTCCTCGACGTCGCCGGCATCACCGAACACCGCCTCGACGCAATCCTCCCCTACGTCATCGCCCGCTGACATGCGCAAACGGATACTCACGCGGGTCGAAACGATTTGGAGCGTGTTTAACGCCTTTCTGCGTGCGCAGGTTGCTACGGTGATCGTCGCCCTCTTAAGTATTGACTTAACCTATCGGGTTCCGAGGATTATTGGAGACGCAATGCGAGAGAACGCGTAAAAGAGAGGTGGCGAATGCTGACGATCCCGGATCGCATATTGATCGGCTTGCTCGATGCTGCGATGATTCTGGGCGTCATCGGGACCGTTCGGGGCATTTTCGTCTTCCGAAAGCAGATAGAACGTTACCGTGAAGCGGCCCGTCGAGACTTTCGAGGCTGACCGCGAAAGCTCGCTCCGAGGGACAAAAGGAACGCAGAGCGGTCCATCGCTCGCCGACGTCGCCGCAGACGCCTGCACGCTTTTGGGTAAGTAAACGTTCATGCGCACGATCCTCGCGGTACTCGCGGTCTTCATTTTCGCGGCGAGTGCGGTGGCCGCGATCACCGATGCACCGGCCGACGAGTACTTCGGGCCGTTCAAGTACAGCGCGATCTCGGTGCGCACGAAGATCGACGCGCTCGCGCGCTCGTACAACGAGCGCTGGGCCGACGACGCGTCGCTGCTGCACGACGCGCAGATGATCGAGACCTCGTATCGCGTGTGGGCGCAGCGCTACCCGAAGGACAAGTGGCTCGCGCCGACCGCCTTTCACCTCGCGCAGCTCTACCAAAACGTGCAGACGCAGGAAGCGCGCTCGCACGCGCTGGCGATGTTTCAGTACGTCGCGAAGACGTTCCCCGGCACGAAAGAAGGCCACCTCGCGCGGCTGCGTCTTCGTCAAGGCATGCCGCCGCTGCACCCGGAGTCGCCCGTCTCGCCGACGCCGAACCCGTACGCGCCGGCAAGCCCGAACACATCCGTTGCGCCCGCTGCATCCCCGAGCACTGCGCCGGCGAGCGCCACGCCCGGAAGCGCCGCGCCTGCGACCGCAACCCCCGGAACCGCGGCGCCCGCGACCGCAGCGCCGCCAACCGCGGCACCGGCAACCGCGCTGCCTGCCGTGCTCGGGCCGAAACCGTCCGCTCCGCCGAAGCCCGCCAGCTCACCGAAGCCGTAGCTCCGCCCCGCGAAGCCCGCCAAGAAAAGACGAGCGCCCGGATCTCTCCGAGCGCTCGTTTCGCATTCGCTTCGCGACGGTCGCGGCTACCAGCCGCCGCCGGAGTCGCCTCCGCCGCCGCCGGAGTCACCGCCGCCCCAGCCGCCGCCGGAGTCACCTCCGCCGAAGCCGCCGCCGGAGGAGTCGCCCCACGACGAGCCGCCGACGTTCCCGGTGTCGATCTGGCCGGCGTCGTTCTGCCAGCCGGCCGCGTCGGACGCGGTTCCCGGATCGACGCCGCCCGCGGTCCCGGCGTAGTCGCCGCCGCCGCCGTAGTCGCGCCGGCCGCCGAACAGCTCGTTCCCGAGCCACGCGCCGCCTAGGCCGCCGAGCAAGCCGCTCCAGAACCCGCCGCCGCCCATTCCGCCGCCCATGCCGTAGCCGGGACCGCCGTAACCAGGGCCGCCGCCGTATCCCGGTCCGCCGCCGTACATCCGCGGTCCCGACATCGCGCGGAAGATCCCGCGAATGATGAAGAAGATCGCGGCAAGGATGATGATCCACCAGATCCAGCCCATGCTGAACCCTCCCGAATTGTAGTTCTGCGAGCGGCTCGCGGACACCGCACCGGCGGGCTGGCGCCCGCGGTTCAGCGACGACATGTGGCCGCGATAGGTGTTGATGATGACGCCGACCGCGTTCTCGACGCCGCCGTCGAAATCGCCGGCTTTGAACGAGGCGCGCATCGTCTGCGCGATCGTTTGATACGAGCCCGCCGGGAAGAACCTCGACGATGCCCTGTCGCCGGCGATTCGAATCTGATGGTCGTTCTTCGAGATGAAGATCTCGACGCCGTTGACCTGGTTCTGCGCGAAGCTGCGCTCGATCGCGGCATCCGGCGCGGTCCCGTTCAGCGAGTCGGTCGTGACGACCAAGACTTCTTTGCCGGTCTGCGCGTTCAGATCCGAGACCTGTTGGTTGATTTGCGCGACCGCTGCCGACGAGAGCATGTGGGCGTCGTCGATCACGTAAGAGCTGCGCGCCGCAAAGGCGGGCGCGACCGTCGCCGCGAGGGCGACGGTGAGTGCGGCAAAGGCAGCGAGCGCTGCCGGCGGTTTCATGGTGTGGCTGGTCCTCCGGAGAGCGAGTACCCGGGCCCGGCCGGGAAGTTGCTGGCGGCTCCTCGGTGAGGCCGTCAGCGGACGATCAGGATGACGCCGACGGAGGTGACCACGAAGATCGTCAGGACGATCCACGCCACCGTCTTGGCGAAGGCGTTCTGTCCGCGGCGCCGCTTGCTCTTCACTGCGCTTCGGCGCGGGCCTCGGCAACCCGCCCCCACAGCCGCTCCAGGTTGTAGAACTGCCGCTGCTCCGGTGTGAAGACGTGCACGACCACGTGCCCGAGGTCGATCAGGATCCAGCCGCCGTCGGCGTAGCCCTCCATCCGCGGCCGCATCCCCGCCTCTTCCGCCTTCTCGACGATCGCGTCGGCGATCGAGCGCGTCTGGATCGTCGAGCGCCCGGTGGCGAGGACGAACGCGTCGGCGACGATCGTTCGCCCCTCGAGATCGAGGACGGCGACGTCCTCGGCTTTTTTGTCTTCGGCGGCGTCGCGGGCGAGCGCGACCAGATCGGTTTCAGGCAGGGCTGTTCTCCTGTGGTGGTTCGACGATGATACCGTAGCGGCGGGCCGCCGCAAGCGTCTGCGGCGCGATCGCGAGCCCGCGAGCGCGCAGGTACGCGATCGACGAGGCCAGCGCGCCGCGCATGGCGGCGTCCAGGTCGCGGGTCGCCAGCGCTGCCAGTGCGGCGCGCTCCGGGAAGTCTCGGCCGGGCTCGAGCCCGTCGGCAAGATAGACGACCGCGTCCAACGGACTCATGACCGCGTCGGCCAGCGTGTGTTTGCGGATCGCCGAAAGCACGCTCTCGTCCTCGACGCCGAAGCGCTCTCTCGCCAGCTCCGCGCCGAGCCGCGCGTGCAGCACGACCGGATGCGCCCGCTCGAACGCGTCGATCGTCATCCCGCGCTCGGCGCACTCGCGCAGCAGCCGTTCTTCCGAGTACAGCCGCGCGAGGTCGTGGAGCAGCGCGGCGAGCCGCGCGGGTGCGCGATCGATCGCATGCGCGCGCGCCAGCGCTTCGGCCATCCGCGCGACGCGCAGCACGTGCGCGTAGCGGTACCGTTGTGCGAGCGTATCGCGCACCGCGCGCGCCATCCGAATGAAACGCACGCCCTCGCCCGCGAGCGCTGCGCCGCGCGCGCTCAGTGACGCACCTCGCGCCACACGCTGGCGCCGATCGCGCGCCCGCCGAGCTTCGCCGGCGCGTACGCGTCTTGCGACAGCCGCGAGACCAGCTTTTGGTCGAACGCCGGATCGTCGCTCGCGATCACCACCGAGACGCTGCGCACGATCCCGCGGCGGTCGAGATCGAGCCGCAGCACCGTTGCTTGCGGCCCGGTGCCTTCTTGCACGTCGGTGCGGCGCAGCACCGGCGCCGTGAACGGAAAGCGCGACTGGATCGGGGTCGGATCGGCGAGATAGCCCATCCGCAGCAGGGTCGCGCGGTCGCCGACCACGACGTGCGCGAGCTTCGACGTCTTCGCATCGAAGATGAGGACCGCACCGGAGTCGGCGCTGCGGCGGAAGACGCGGAAGTTCGCGCCTTCGGTCTCCGCGTCGGCCGCGAGCTCGTCGCGCGCGCCGAGCGAGGTCGTCGTCCCGAACGTGAGCGTATGCGGCTTTCCGTCGATCTCGACGCGATACGCCGTTCCCGCCGGAAACACCAGGTCGATCGCGTGAATCGTGGCGTCGTCGTCGACGATCGCGGAGATCGTCGCGTCGCCTTCGCCGAAGACGACGTGCTGCCCGTCGTCGCGCGTCGCGACCGAGGCCGGGACGCCGTAGGTGCGCACCAGCGCCGCGAGCGGGCGATGGAGCAGGTCGACGGCCGGCGGAGAGATCAAGCCGGCCCTGAGCCGGTCGAGGGACGGCGCGCGATCTCGTCTTCGAGCGCGCGGCGCAGCACGCGCAGCCGCGCGGCGTACAGCTCGCCTTTGAGGTTCCCGGCCCACATCACCAGCGCGTTCTCACCGTTGTCGCTGTAGTAGCCGCGCCGCGTCGAGACGGTGGTGAAGCCGTACTTGCGGTACAGCTTCTGCGCCACGTCGTTCGACTCGCGCACCTCTAGCGTGATCCACGACGCGCCTTCGCGGATCGCTTCGTCGAGCAGCTTGAGGAGCATCTCTTCGCCGAGCTTCAGACCGCGGTAGTGCGGATGCACCGCGATCGTCGTGATGTGCGAGTCTTCGAGGATCACCCAGATTCCGCCGTATGCGACGATCTCGTCGTCGATCCGCCCGACGAAATAGTGCGCGAGCTTGTTGTCGCGGATCTCGTTCGAGAACGCGTTCATCGGCCAGCACGTGCTGAATGACAAACCTTCGATGCGCAGCACCGCCGGCAGATCGGCTTGCGTCATCGCTTCGATTCGCATCTCCCGCGGCGCCCCGGAACCGCGCGGAAACAGCTCTGCCTTCACGGGCGCGCTTTCGGCTGCGTCACCGCGGGGGCTTCGCCGTAGTCGGGAGCGAGGGCGTGAAGGGACGGGCTCGGCGCGCGGGTGCGGGCGAGCTGGGCGATTGCAGCGGCGGGGACGGCGGCCCGAGGCGGGAGCGCTCGCACGGTCCAGCCGCGTTCGGCGATCTCGGAGAGCACGTCCTCCGTGTTCCCGCAGGTATGAAGCACGCTCGGCGGACCGGAGAGGAGCCGGTCGAGCACGTCGGCCGGCGCCCCACACGCCGTCCGGGCGCCGCCGGCGTCTCGAAATCGCGCACAGATCACCCCGCGCCGGCCCTGCACGACCGTCAGGACCGGCAGCGGCGCGTCCTCCGGCTCCAGGGCGTCGTACGAAGAGATGCCGACCAGCGGGACCCCGCTCCCGTAGGCCAGCGACTTCGCGTACGCGACAGCGATCCGGACCCCGGTGAACGACCCCGGCCCGAGCCCGACCGCGATCCGGTCCAGCTCGCGCAACCCAAGCCCGGCCTTCGCCAGCAACTCCCCGATCCGGCTGAGCCCCTGTTCCAGGGCATCCTGACGGCCGCCCGGGGCGACGTGAAGCCGCTCTCCGTCGTCGAGCGCCGCGGAAAAGCCGTCCAGCGCCGCATCCAGGGCGAGAATCTTCACGCGGGCCGCGTCACGCGCACTGTCCTCGGGCCGTCGCCGGCGCCCTCGATCTGTACCTCGATCCGCACGGCCGGGAGCCGGCCCGCGGCGTGCTCCGGCCATTCGATCAGGACGATCCGGTCGGGGGCGAACGCTTCGTCGAGGGCGAGATCGGCCCACTCGGCGACCGGGTCGTCGAGCCGGTAGAGGTCGAGGTGCTCGACCGGCGGCGCCCCGGGGTAGCTCTGGCGGAAGACGAACGTCGGGCTGCTGACCGCCTCGTCGGAGCCGTGCAGCGCGCCGACGACCGCGCGAACAAAGGTCGTTTTGCCCGCGCCCAAGCGACCGCTCAGCGCGACGACGTCGCCCGCGCTCAGGGAACGAGCGAAATTGCGCGCAAACGCGTCGAAAGCGGCGCGGTCGTCGAGGACGTCATCCGTTGAAGTCAGAATAGTGTTTGGTGCTTCTGCGCATGAATGACGTCCTCGTCGGGATCATCGCCGGGGCCGTCTGTTCCGTGATCGCGGCGGCCTTCGAGGCCTCGGTCCTGACCCTCCGCTTTTTCGACATCGGCCACGTGGGCGTTGGGGTCGATCGCACGCTCTTGCTCATCGCGCTCGTCGGCGCGGTCGCCGGCGGGATCGTCGGCTTCCTGGTCGGCGCGTTTTATAAGAAACGCGATCCCGCGGCCCGGTGACGCCGCACCCCGGGAGCGGCGTGCCGTCGGCCGACGCGGCCGGCCACCTGGCCGATCTCGAAGCGCGCTATGACGCGCACGTCACCGCGCTCCGCCGCCATGCCGAGCAGCTGCAAGCGGGGCTCGCGCGCGACGCGGGCGCGCTCGCCGAACGCGCCGTCCCGCCGCAACCCGTTCCCCATCCCGACCCCGTTCCAGAACCCGAAGACCCAACGTAGACCGTAGAAAGAACCCGTGAACAACGACTCTCGGATGTCCGCCATCGCCGTCGAAGACGAGATGCGGGAGAGCTACCTCTCCTATGCCATGTCGGTCATCGCGTCACGCGCTTTGCCCGACGTGCGCGACGGCCTCAAGCCGGTGCAGCGCCGCATTCTGTACGCGATGCGCGAGATGGGGCTCGACCCCTCGAAGCAGCACCGCAAGTGCGCCGGTGTCATCGGTGAAGTGCTGAAGAGCTATCACCCGCACGGCGATTCGTCGGTCTACGATGCGCTCGTTCGAATGGCGCAGGACTTCACGCTGCGCTATCCGCTGGTCGACGGTCACGGCAACTTCGGTTCGATCGATCCCGATCCGCCGGCCGCGTACCGCTACACCGAAGCGCGGCTCGCGCGCGCCGCGCTCGACATGCTGGCGGACATCGACAAGAACACCGTCGAGTTCGTCCCGAACTTCGACAATCAAACCGAGGAGCCGGTCGTGCTCCCGGCGCGTTTGCCGCAGCTGCTCGTCAACGGCAGCTCGGGGATCGCGGTCGGGATGGCGACCAACATCCCGCCGCACAACGTCGGCGAGATCTGCGATGCCGTCGCGTACCTGATCGAGAACAAGGTTTCGAACGAGAACCTGACCGTCGAGCAGATCGACGACGCGCTGTGCGACATCGTCCACGGCCCCGACTTCCCGACCGGCGGCGTGCTGCTCGGCCGCGAGGCGATCCGCCAGGCGTACAAGACCGGCCGCGGCTCGGTCGCGCTCCGCGGGAAGGCCGAGATCGTCGAGGACAAGGGCCGGCACCGGATCGTGATCAGCGAGGTGCCGTTCCAAGTCTCCGTCAACCGCATCCTGGAGTCGATCACCGAAGCGTATCAGGACAAGCGCATCACGGGGATCACCGCGCTCCACAACGAGTCGAACCGCAAGGGGATGCGGATCGTCGTCGAGCTGCACCGCAGCGCGACGCCGCAAGTCGTGCTGAACCAGCTCTACAAGCAGACCCCGCTGCAGTCGTCGTTCGCGTTCAACATGCTCGCGCTGGTGCCGGCGCCATTGCGCGAGAAGATGGAGCACACGACCGGCGCGACGGCGCCGCTCGAGCCGCGCGTCCTCGCCCTGCGCGAGATGCTCGGCTTCTTCATCGACCATCGCCAAGACGTCGTTCGGAAGCGCGCGATCTACGACCTGAACAAGGCCGAGGAGCGCGCGCACCTGCTGCTCGGTTTCCTGATCGCGCTCGACAACATCGATCGCGTGATCCACATCATCCGCGACAGCGACACCGTCGACACGGCGCGCACGCGCCTGATCGAAGAACCGTTCGCCCTCTCGGATGCGTTCCGCCGCATGGCCGGCCCCGCGGTCGCGGGCGAGTTCCGGCTCTCGACGCTGCAAGCCGCCGCGATCGTCGACATGCGGCTGCGCACGCTGGTCGGCCTCGAGCGGCAGAAGATCGAGGACGAGTACGAAGGGCTGCTGGTCACGATCGACGACCTCAAAGACCTGCTGGCCAAGCCGGCGCGCATTCTCAACGTCGTGCGCGACGAGACCGCCGACGTCAAGAAGCGCCTCGGCGACAAGCGCAAGACGCCGGTCGAAGCGCTCGAAGGCGAGCTCTCGATCGAAGACATCATCGCCGACACCGAGGTCGTCGTGACGGCGACGGTCGGCGGCTATATCAAGCGCGTCTCGGTCGACACGTTCCGCGCGCAGAACCGCGGCGGCCGCGGCGTGATCGGGATCGCCAACCTGAAGAAAGAGGACGTCGTCCGCAACTTCTTCATGGCGACGACGCACCAGTACGTCCTGTTCTTCACCAACAAAGGACGCGCGTTCCGGCTGCGCGCGTACGAGATCCCGGACTCCACGCGCCAAGCGCGCGGAACCGCGCTCGTCAACCTGCTGCAGCTTCCGCCGGGCGAGCTCGTCACCGCGGTCTTCCCGGTGCGCCAGTTCGACACCGACGAGTACCTCGTGATGGTCACGCGCCGCGGGATCATCAAGAAGACGAAGCTCGCCGAGTTCGAGAACGTCCGCCGCAACGGTCTGATCGCGATCGGTCTCGACGAAGGCGACGAGCTGCTCGCCGTCGACCTGAGCAGCGGCGACCGCGACGTGCTGCTCGCGACGCACGACGGGATGGCCGTCCACTTCAGCGAGAAGGACGTTCGCCCGATGGGCCGTCCCGCGCGCGGCGTCAAGGCGATCACCTTGGCGTCGGGTGACGAGGTCGTCGCGATGGACATCGTCGAGGACGACCGCACCGAGGTGCTGATCGTCACTTCACAGGCGTTCGGGAAGCGGACGCCGATCGAGGACTACCGCCACATCTCGCGCGGCGGCAAAGGCGTGAAGGCGTTCGCGAAGGAGAAAGAGATCGGCTACGTCGTCGATCAGATCCTGGTCTCGCCCGACGACGAAGTCCTGATGATCACCAGCGGCAACCAGGTCATCCGCATCCCGGTGAACCAGATCCGCCGCGCCGGCCGCTCGACGAAGGGCGTGCGGTTGCAGCGGCTCGCCGAAGGCGACGAGGTCATCGCGATCACGAACCTCGGCGCGCAGTCGAAGCGCGTCGCCGACATCACCGGGGAGGAGCCGGCGAAGGGCTGACGGCGGGCTCTGCCTCGACCAGGTCTCCGATGTGCGGCGTCCCTTTGCCGATGATGCTCGCCATGACGTACTTGGGGCCGACTTCGACCACGACGAGCTCGATCGGCGGGTGCGGCTTCGCCTCGGAGTCGGCGAAGTCGCGCAGGAGCTGGTTCATCGAGAAGCTGCCACCGCGTTCGATGAAGACGAAGCCGGTGTTGTCGATTCGCGCGATCCGCGCGACCGGCCCGTTGCGCACGACGGGCGCGACGGTCGCGATGGTCGCGGCCGGCGCGGCCGGCGCGGCCGGGCTGAACACGAGCGGGTCGCGCGCGAACGTCGAACGGATCGCGCGCTCCCAGGTACGCTCGGCGTTCGGCTCGTTTTCGCCGCGGTCGGCTTCGGAGAGCGGATCGCTTTCGATGCGCACCGTCTTCGCCGGCGAGACGGTGCCGGTGACGCAGTTACGCACGGTGAAGCGCGCGACGCCGTAGACGCGGTCGGGATCCTGCGCCAGCCCGGGGAGCCGCATCGCGCGCTCGAACGTCGCGAAGACCGCGTAGAGCGCGTGCGAGCTGCGGCAGTGCGCTTCGTCGGGGAGCGCGGTGCCGTCTTCGGCGGTCGTGGTGCGCGCGCCGACGTAATCGGTGACCAGCTTCCGCCACAGCGCCGCCGGCATCGAGCGCTGCGCGCTCTCGCCGACGTCGGCGACGATCAACACGGTGCCGGGGACGGTCACTCGCGGGGCGGCCGCTGCCGGCCCGGCGAGCGCGACGGCAAGGACGGCGGCGAGCAAAGGCAGGCGCACGGCGGGACCTTCCGTCCCGAAACCGTCGCTCCTACGATAGGGTCCGAGGATACGGAGGTAAGAAACCCACAATCATGAGCGCACTCCCCGACGTCACCGAGAGCACCTTTCCAGTCCTGGTCCTCGGCTCCGACAAACCCGTTTTGGTCGATTTCTGGGCACCCTGGTGCGGCCCGTGCCGCATGCTCTCCCCGATCGTGGAGAAGGTGTCGAACGACATGGGCGACCGCGTCCGCTTTCTGAAGATGAACACCGACGAGAACCCGTCGACCGCCGGCAAGTACGGCATCTCGGGGATCCCCGCGCTGCTCCTGTACAAGGGCGGCGAGGTCGTCGACCGGATCGTCGGCTTCGTTCCGGAGCAGCAGGTCCGCCAGTTCCTCGACAAGCACCTGGCCGCGGCCTAGCTCGCTGCCCGACCTCCGCGGCCTCCCGGCCGTTCACCGAATCCTCGACGAACCGCGCGTTGCGCGGTTCGTCGTGCTTCTCGGGTCCCCGGCGGTGAAGCGCCACGTCGCCGCCACGCTCGACGCGGCACGCGCCGCGCAGACGACGCCCGCCGCCGGCGCGGTCGTCGACGACGTGCTCGCGCGGCTCGCCGCCGAGTCGCGCCGCGGTTTGACCGGCGTGCTGAACGGCACCGGAATTCTGCTGCACACCAACCTCGGCCGCGCGCCGCTCGCGCGCGAAGCGCTCGACGCGATCGCCGATAGCGCCGGCGGCGCGTCCAACCTCGAGTTCGATCTGGAGAGCGGAACGCGCGGTTCGCGGTACGACCGTCTCGGCTCGCTGCTGCGCGCGGCGACCGGCGCGGAGGACGCGCTGGTCGTGAACAACTGCGCCGCCGCGGTGCTGCTCGTCCTCGACACCTTCGCGCGCGCCCCCGACGGCTCGCCGCGCGAGGTGATCGTCGCGCGCAATCAATTGGTCGAGATCGGCGGCGGTTTTCGTCTTCCGGACGTGCTCGCTCGGAGCGGCGCGTCGCTGGTCGAGGTCGGCGCGACGAACAAGGTGCGGATCGACGACTACGCGCGCGCGCTCTCGCCGCGCACCGCGCTGCTGCTGCGCGCGCACGCGTCCAACTACCGCATCGAAGGGTTCGTCGAAGACGTCGCGGGCGCGGAGCTCGCCGCGCTCGGCGCGCGGGCCGGCGTTCCGGTGGTCGAAGATCTCGGCAGCGGCGCGCTCGCCGACCTGCGCGCGTACGGTCTCCCGCACGAGCGCACGGTGCAGGAAGCCGTCGCCGAGGGGATCGACTTGGTCGCGTTCTCCGGCGACAAATTGCTCGGGGGACCGCAAGCGGGAATCATCGTCGGTCGCGCCGCCGCGGTTGCGCGCTTGCGCGCCAACCCGCTGCTGCGCGCGCTGCGCGTCGGCACCGCGACGCTCGCCGCGCTCGGCGCGACGCTGCGACTGCACCTCGACCCGTCGTCGCGCGAGCGGATCCCGTTCTACCGGATGCTCGCGACGCCGCTGAAAGAGCTGCGCGCGCGCGGCGAAGCGCTGCGCGCGCGCCTCGCCGGAATGGACGTCCGCGTCGAGCGCACCGAAGGTTTTGCGGGCGGCGGAACGCTTCCGCTGGTCGCGCTGGAGTCCGTCGCGCTCGCGTGGCTTCCCGCGCACGACGCGAACGCCGCGGCGGCGCGGTTGCGGCTAGGAACGCCGCCGCTCGTCGCGCGCGCCGAAGGCGATCGCGTCATCATCGACCTGCGCACGATCCCGCCGGAGCGCGACGAGGAGCTGGCCGCAGCGCTCAGGAACGCCGCGGCATGACCGCAGCGACCGCTTTGCTGCGCGACCCGTAGCGAACCTCGTGCACGTCGTCGGCACCGCCGGTCACGTCGACCACGGAAAATCGTCGCTCGTGCGCGCCCTCACCGGAACCGATCCGGACCGCTGGATCGAAGAGCGGTTGCGCGGGATGACGCTCGATCTCGGCTTCGCGCACTTGCGGTTCGACGACGGCGTCGAGGCGGGGATCGTCGACGTTCCCGGTCACGAGCGGTTCTTGCACAACATGCTCGCCGGCGCGGCCGGGATGGACGTGCTGCTCCTCGTCGTCGCGGCGAACGAGGGCGTGCGGCCGCAGACCGTCGAGCACCTCGCGATCCTCGACTACCTGAACGTGCGGCGCGCAATCGTCGTGCTGACGAAGCGCGATCTCGTCGACGACGCAACGCTCGCGCAGGCGGAGCATGACGTGCGCGAAGCGACGCGCGGAAGCATCGCGCAGGACGCCGCGATCGTCCCGGTTTCGACCGTCACCGGCGAAGGGCTCGACGCGCTGCGCGCGGCGATTCACGACGCGCTGGTCGCGCTGCCGCCGCGTCCGGCCGACGCGCCCGCGTTTCTCCCGATCGACCGCGTCTTCGCGCTGCCGGGCCGCGGCACGATCCTCACCGGGACGCTGATGCAGGGAACGCTGCACACCGGCGACACGCTGCGGCTCGATCCGCCGGGGCGCGACGTGCGCGTTCGCTCGCTGCAGGTGTTCGGCGCGCCGCGCGACGCGGTCGGCGGCGGCGCGCGCGTCGCGGTGAACGTGCCGGGCGTCGACGTCGAAGAGCTGCACCGCGGCGCCGTCCTCTCCGACGACACCTTCCCTCCGAGCGCGTCGTACCGGGTCCGCTTTCGTGCGCTGAGCGGCGGCAACACCACGCTGCGCCGCCGCACGCCGGTCCGCGCGTACCTCGGCGCCGCGGAGATCATCGGCACGCTCGTCTTCGACCAGACGCCGCCCGCTGATGCGCATGCGGTCGACGCCGCGCTGCACCTGCGGCGTTCGACGACGACCTATCCCGGCGAAGCGTTCGTCGTCCGCGCGCTCTCACCGAAGACGTTGCTCGGCGGTGGAACGATCGGCGGCGAGGACGCAGCCGATCGTCACGACGACGAGTCGGTCGCGCCCGACGTCGACGCGATCGCGCACGTCCTCGCTGACGCCGACCTCGTTCCGCACACCGCGGCCGAGCTCGGCGCGCGCGCGAACGTCCGCGAAGAACGTGCCGCCGAGATCCTGGCCGAGCTCACCGCGCACGGCGCGGCGCGGCGGTTGCAGAAACCGCTCGCGTACATCGACGGCCCGGCGGCCGACGCGTTCTCCGATCGCATGCGCGCGATCCTCGCGCGGCGCGAAGCGGAGTCGCCGTGGACGCTCGGCACGACCTCGCTCGCGCTTGCGCGCGAGCTCGGCATCGACGAACCGTTTCTGGTGCGGTTCCTCGCCAGCGACGACGAAGAGGGCCGGATCGCGGCGCGCGCCGGGTACTACGCGACGCTCGAGCACCGCCCGCGGCTCACCGACGAACAGCGCGCGTTCTTCGAACGGCTCGTCCCGGTCGACGCGGCGCAACCGCTCGTTCCGGCGCCGCTCGAAGCCGTTGTGGTCGAGCTGCGGCGCACCAAGATCAACGGGTTACCGCAGGCGTTCGACACGCTGGTCGCGACCGGCGCGCTGGTCAAAGTCGGCGCCGACGTCTACCGCGGCCCGCAGATCGCGGAGATCCGCAAACGGCTCGAGACGGCGATCCGGCGCGACGGACCGATCACGATGGCGCGTTTCCGCGACGCGGTCGGGACGACGCGCAAGTACGCCGTCCCGCTGATGGAGTGGTTCGACGCGACCGGCGTCACCGTCCGCGACGGGGACGTGCGCGCCCTTCGCCAACGAAGCGCGTCATGAAGGACACGACCGCACGCCGCGCGATCGCCTGCGCCGTCGCGCTGCTTGCGCTTCCGGTCGCCGCGACGAGCGCCGCGGCAGAGTTCCCCACCCGAGTGACGACGTACGTCCCCGTCGTTCCGGCAAACGGCAAGGTCGTCGCGGGCTCGTGCTGGACGCGCTCGATCGCCGCGCCGACCCGTTCCGACACGTACCGCTGCATGGTCAGCAACGCGATCTACGATCCGTGCTTCACGCCGAAACGGCCGGGTGTCGCCGTCTGCGACGTCAACCCGGTGGCCGGCGGGCGCGGGTTCGCGTTGCGGCTCACCAAGCCGCTCCCGGACGAGCCGGTCTTCACCGGCCGCGCGCAGCCGTGGCTGGTGCAGCTCGCGGACGGCGAGGTCTGCATGCCGCTGACCGGGACGCACGAAGCGATCCGCGGCGAGACGATCTTGTACGAGTGCAGCGGTTCGCGCGCGCCGATGAACCGGATGAGCGGGCTGATCGCCGGGAGCTTCACGGCCGGTACCGTGTGGCACGTCCGGCAAGCCGTCTACCAGGTCGGCCGCTCGGGGCAAGTGTCGGGGACGGTGAGAACGGTGCCCGTAGGCGCCGTGTGGCGGTAAACCGCGACGCCGTTTCGAACCATCGTCACACCATGAAGGCTCGGCCGTTCGAGCGGGCCCCAGTCGGGTAGAGGGAGCACGTTGATCCGTCCCGAGTCACCCTCGTCCGGCGTACCGGACGGGACCGCTGCCACCATTCTCGACGAGCAGAAGCGGATCGAGGTGCAGTTCCGCGCCCTCGCCGAGGCGATCCCGCAGATGGTGTGGACGGCGCTGCCGGACGGAAACCTCGACTACGCCAACGGGCAGATCTACGAGTACACCGGGGCCGAGCGCGGCGAGCTCACGTATCGCTCGTGGACCGCGGTCGTTCATCCCGACGACCACGCCGCGATGCTGCGCGCGTGGCTGAGCGCGATCGAAGCCGGCGAGCCGTTCGAAACCGAAGTGCGGATGCTGCGCGCCGACGGCGTGTACCGCTGGTTCTTGGTGCGCGCGCGCGCGGTGCGCGATCCGCAGTCCGGCGAGGTCGCGCGCTGGTTCGGAACCTGCACCGACATCGACGACTTGCGCGGCGCCGCGACGCGCGACGCGTTTCTCGCGCGCGCCGACGAGCTCTTCGCCGTCGAGCTCGAGCCGCACGCGATCCTGCGCGCCGTCGCGCGCGCCGCGGTCGCCTCGTTCGCGGACTATGTCCTCTTCGATCTCGTCGGCGATGACGGGACGCTGCGCCGCGCCGCGGTCGAGCACCGCGACCCGCAGCGGCGCGGGCCGTTTCAGCGCTCGGTCGGCGAGGTGCCGCCGCTCGATCATCCCGTCCATCCGATCGCGGCGGCGTGGCGGAGCGGCGAGAGCGTTCTCGTTCCGCGGATCGACCCGACATGGTGGGAACGCGCCGCCGCCAGCGAAGCGCACTTCGAGCGAATGCGCGACGAGGGTCTCGCCTCGCTGATCACCGTCGTCATTGGCGCGCGCGGGCGCTGCTATGGCGTCCTTACGTTCTGCCGCTCGCGCCATTCCGAGTCGTACGGCGACGCCGACCTCGCGACCGCCGAAGATCTCGCGCGTCGGATCGGCGCGGCGCTTGAGAACGCGCGCCTCTATCAAGAAGCGCGCAGCGCAGCCGATGCGCAGCGCCGCATCGCCGAGCGCGAAGGGTTCTACGCGCGGCTCGGCGAGGCGATGGCCGAGGCGCTCGACCTGCGCGAGACGCTCGAGTCCGCGACGCGGCTGCTCGTCCCGCTGTTCGGCGACTGGGCGGTGGTGAACTTGATCGACGAGGAAGACGCGCTGTACCTCGCGGCGTCGCACCATCGCGATCCGGAGATCGACGCGCGGACGCAGCGGCTGCTCGATCTGCGCTATCTCGCGAGCGATGCCGGAACCGGTTCGCCGGCGGTCGTGCGCACGCGCAAGCCGGTGATCTACGAGAACGTTCCGCAAGGCGGG
>DASZGA010000098.1:0-2684 GCA_035939295.1 Candidatus Elarobacter sp.
GTTCACGTCGAACGCGGTCTGGTCGTCACGCTTCCATTCGCGAAGGACGTACGGGCCTGTTCCGACCGGATGCTCCGCGACGTATCCGTTCCCCCGCGCCTGGAAGTATTTCGCGTCGACGATGAAGAGCGGGTTCTGCAAGCCCGGCGGAATCGCGGTCGGCACTTTCGAGATGAAGCGCACGGTGTACGGATCTGGCGTCTCGACGCGGTCGATGTCGCGCACGTACGGCGTTTGTTTCGACGCGTTCGCCGGGTTCTTGATCCAGTCGACCGTATAGCGCACATCGGCGCTCGTGAACGGATCGCCGTTCGAGAACGTCACGTTGCGCCGCAGCTTGTACTCTTCGGTGGTCGGGTTGATCCGCTTCCACGAAACCGCGAGCCGCGGCTCGTAGTCGCCGGCGTGCGAGCCGAAGTCGGCCAGCCGCTCGTAGACGTGCTGCACGACGTTGAACGTCGGCGTGATCGTCGTCGCCAGCGGGTTGAGCGTGTCGGCGTCGACGCCTTGCGAGATCGTCACCGTCGAGTCGGCTGCACGCAGCGGCGCGGCGGACGAGAGCGCCAGCACGGCGCCGAGGGACACAATGATGGCGCGCTTCATTGCTCGCGCATACGGCCGTGGCGGGCGGTGTCCCTTCAGCCGGTTGGGACGACGTCGGTGCGGTCGCCGGCGAGCAGGAGCTGCGGGAGCTGGCGGAAGGCGTAGGCGCCGCCGGGCTGCAGATCGAGGACCCACACGAGGTCGTAGCGGTCGTCGGGCCACGGCGGCGCGATCTCGCGGCCCAGTATCGCGTTGACGATCTTCGGGATTCGCTTGTGCTCCCACGAGATCAGCACCACGCCGCTGCCGCCCTGCAGGACGCGGTTCGCCAGCGCCTCCTCTTGGTCGAGGACGAACGTGGTGTCGATCGCGGTGCCGAGCTTCGCGGCGAGCGCGAGGATCGTCTCGTTCGGCCTGCCGTGGTCGCCGTCGGTTCCGTGCCGCGGCGGCGAGTAGAGCCGCGTCGGGCACAGCAGCGCGCGGTCCGCGGGGGCGCAGAAAAAGTTCACCAGCGCACCGGCGCGCTGCCAGCCGCGAACGACCAGCGAGTGCGGGTGGGGCTTCCCGTTCTCGTCGATTCCGTGCGGCGGCCCGAACGGCGGCGGCTTCTCGCCGTGCCGGATGATCGCGATCTGCTCGGGCCGCATCGGTTCGCTCATCGCCCCTCCTTCGGGTGAACGGACTCTTCCGGCCCTCAGAGAACGGTTCCGTCTTCCGCCAGATAAGGACGTTGCATGCCACGTAGGGTTCTCGTCGCCGTTGCGCTCCTCGCGCTCGCGTCATCTGCCGCACCCGCGCGCGCCGCTGATCCCGGCACGGTGACGATCACGCAAGGCGTCGACGCGAGCACGCTCGACCCGCTCAAAGCCTCGGTCACGCCCGACACGAACGTGCAAGCGCAGCTCTTCGACACGCTCGCGCGCCGTTCGCCCGACGGCGCGTCACTCGTCCCGCAGCTCGCGACGTCGTGGAAGCGGATCGCGCCGTCGGTGTGGGAGTTCAAGCTGCGGCGCGGCGTCGCGTTCTCGAACGGCGATCCGTTCACCAGCGCCGACGTGAAGTTCAGCGTCGAGAAGATCCTCGATCCCGCGTACAAGTCGCAGCAGGTTCCGCGCGTCGACACCGTCGCGCGCGTCGACGCGCCCGATCCGTACACGGTGCGGTTCCACACGAAGCGGCCGACGCCGCTCCCGCCGGCGATCACGCGGCCGATCTTCATCGCCGACGCGAAGTTCTGGCAAGAGCACGGCGACGCGTACGTCGCCGAGCATCCGATGGGGACCGGGCCGTACACGCTCAAGTCGTGGCGCCGCGACGACGCGCTCGAGCTCGACGCGAACCCGCGCTACTGGGGCGGCGCGCCGCCGGTCGCGCACGTCGTCTTCAAGCCGATCCCCGAAGCCGGAGCGCGCGTCTCGGCGCTGCGCACCGGCGCGACCGATCTGATCACCAACGTCCCGTTCCAGTACGCGACGCTGCTCGCGGGCGGTTCGAGCACACGGATGGCGAGCGCGCGCAGCGTCCGCGTCCTCTACATCGCGTTCAACACGCTGCAGCCCGGCCCGCAGCAGAACGTGCTGGTGCGGCAGGCGCTGAACTACGCGATCGACGTTCCGGCGATCGTGAAAGCGGTGCTCGGCGGGCGCGCGTACGAGCTGGGCGAACCGGTTCCGCCGAACTTCTTCGGCTACGATCCTGCGCTCGCGCCGTATCGCCACGACGCCGCTAAGGCGAAAGAGCTGCTCGCCAAAGCCGGCTATCCCGACGGCAAAGGACTCTCGCTCACGCTGTACGCACCGCAGGGCCGCTACAACGGCGACAAGGAGATCGCGCTCGCGGTCGGCGGCCAGTTGCAGGCGGCCGGCGTGCACGTCGACGTGCGCACGCAAGAGTGGGTCAGCTACTACTCGCAAACACTGCGGCGCGCGCTCTCGCCGATGTACATGCTCGGCTGGGGAAACATCACCTACGACGCGGACAACACGCTCTCTTCGCAGCTTGTCTCCGACGCGGTCAGCTCGACGTACGCGAACCCGGCGGTCGACAAGCTGGTCGACGCCGCGCGCTACGAGCTCGACACGGCGAAGCGCAAGGCGCTCTACGCGAAGGCGTTGCGGATCATCCACGACGACGCGCCGTGG
>DASZGA010000099.1:0-41086 GCA_035939295.1 Candidatus Elarobacter sp.
ACGCGGATGTCGAGCTTGTAACGGAAGTCTTCGAGCGCCATCGTGCGCCCTTCGACGGCTCCGGCTACGGCGCTTTCACCAGCCGGACTTCGATCCGCCCGATCTCCAGGTCCGTCGGCGCCGGCGCGGCCGAATGCCCCGCGTCGGTGACGACAAGCGCGATCGGCACAAACGACACCGCGATCTTGTCGCCGTGGAACGCGGCGGACCGCGCCACCGAGGTGATGTCGAACAGCTGCCCGGTCTCGTGGGCGCGCGACGGCGCTCGTGTTCCGCTCAATCCGTAGAACGTCAGCTTTCCGACATGACGGGCCGCGCTCGGCTTCGGTGCAGCTCCCGCGCCGGCCGGCATGCCGACATAGACGTCGTATGCGGTCGACGGCGGCGTCGAGAACGTGATCGCGCCGACCTCGAGCACCACCCGGCATCCCGCGCACGCGGCGCCGAGCGGCAACGTTTTCTCAAGTGGGATCACGCGTGAGACGGGACCGCTCGCCGTGAGCTTCACGTTCGTCGTCGCGCCGAGGCGAACCGCGCCGGCAGCGTTGTGCTCGCTCACGCCGCCGGCACCGCTCGCCGCCGCCGGCTGCGCAACCGCGCCTGCTTGCAGCGCGATCGCCAGCAGCGCGCCGGCGAGCAGTCTCGGCGTTGCGCTCTCATCTCCGGCATCCATGCCTTAGGAACGCGCAGCCGTCTCCGAACGGTTCGCGCTGCTCGGCATCAGGGCCGTACGCTCACCTCGCGAACCTCGATCGAGCCGACCCGTGCGTCGGAGACGCGTTCGGCCGCCGGTTTCCCGGCGTCGTCGACGACCAGATCGAACGGCACGAACGTCACCTCGAGCTTCCCGGGAGGTCCGCCTTGCGCGCGCACGTAGGCGGTGATGTCGAAGAGCTGTTCCGCCGTCGGGCTCTTCTCGGCCATCTGATGGCCGTGATCGAAGAAGGTCAGAATTCCGGCGCGGTAGCGCTGCGTGCCGGTCGTCGTCGCGTCCGCGGAGCCGACGTAGACCGTATAGGCGACCGACGGTGTCTTCGAGTACTCGATCCCGCCGAGCCCGAGGATCAGCCGGTCCGGCGAGCTCGCCGCGAACAGCTTCCCGCCACCCGCCGCGCGCAGCTTGCCGGCCGCGATCGGCACGGCGCTGCTGGTCGGCTCTGCAGCCGAAAGGCTGACGCCGGCGGTTGCGCCCAGCCGCACCGAGCGCGGCGCGGCGAACTCGTTGAACACACTGAACACCGTATGCGCTGCGGCCGGCGGCGGCTGCAGCGGAACGCAGCTCGGCGTGTCGTCGTCGTAGCACACGCCCAGCGGACCGTTGGTCGCGAACATCCGGCGCTTCGGCTGCACCGCGGTGCCGTTCGCGTCCACGAACCATCCGACGGGCTGATCCCACCACGCGTCGTACGACGAGGGCGGACCCCACGTGCGCACCCCGGTGCACGCCCAGCGCGTGAACAGATGGTCGATCTCGGTGTGGTGCGGCCAGAAGATCGGATCGAACGCTGCGGTCGGCACCGATCCCATCCAGCCCGGGCTTCCGATCGCGCCGTGGACGGTGTCGTGCGGGCTCTTCTCGATCAGCCCTTTGTTCGACGGCTCGGTCCCGATCGCGATGAAGCCGCCGAAATTGGCGCTCCCCGTTCCGAAGAAGATCGTGCTCGCCATCGCCGCGCTGTCGTCGACCGCGCCCGGGCTCAACTGGCCCGTTCCGGCGTTGAGCGAGGCGGTGCGCTGCGTGATGTAGAGCGGATTGCCCGGCGTCGCGGGATCGCGGTAGATCTTCGGAAGGTGCCGCTGCCCGGAGTTTTCGTAGTTCCAGTACGGCAAGCTCAAGGTCGGGAAGCCGCCGACGGCGCGCAGCGTGCGCTCGAAATAGTAGAGATACGCGCGGTGCCAGATCAGGAACTCCGCCGACCCGTGCGCCGGGTTGTGCGGGCACTTGTTCCAGAACTGCGCCTGCTGCGCCGGCGTCGGTGCGGTCCCGGCCGGCAGCGACGCGATCCACGACGGCAGCACCGCGTGAATGGCGGCCTGCCAGAACCAG
Organism: Candidatus Elarobacter sp.; assembly: GCA_035939295.1. Taxonomy (GTDB): domain Bacteria; phylum Vulcanimicrobiota; class Vulcanimicrobiia; order Vulcanimicrobiales; family Vulcanimicrobiaceae; genus Vulcanimicrobium. Next base: position 2,048 of record DASZGA010000099.1, read on the forward strand.
CTGCGATGGTCTTTCGCCGGCAGCGCCTTCATCGCGGCGACCGCGGCGCGCAGGTCCTTTACTTTGACCGGATCGAGCGAGAACGTCTCTAGCTTGGTCCGCGGGCTGCACTGCGCCTCAGCCGCGATCGGCGGCTCGAGGAGCGGCAGCGCTCCTGCGGCCAATGCGGCTGACGCGCCGGCGCGAACGAAGTGTCGGCGACTGATCGACATACACACCCCCTTGTGAACGGGTAGCCTTCGCCCGCCATCGGGGCGAACAGAGCAACCGTCGCTTGCTTCTGCCCAGCAGGCGAGACCCCTATCGGACGGGCGCCCCCGACGCCGTTCCGGCCGCGGCCCCCTTCGAGCCCGGCGCGATTCGCCACACCGCGTCGGCGAACTCGTGCACGTCGTCGGCCGTCGTGTCCCACGAGGTCATCCAGCGCGCGACGCAGCGGTCGGCGTCCCACATGTAAAAGCGCCGCACCGCCATCAGCGGCTCGACCGAGTGCGCGGGGAGGATCGGGAAGACGCCGTTCGCTTCGGCCGGATACGCCAGCTCGATCACGTCGTCGAGGTCGCGCAGCCGCGCGACGAGGAGCCGCGCCATCTCGTTCGCGTGCCCGGCGTTCTTCAGCCACAGACCGTCGCGCAGCAGCGCCTCGAACTGCGCCGAGACGTAGCGCATCTTCGAGGCCAGCTGCATACCCTGCTTGCGCGTGAACAGCAGCGCGTCGACCGCCGGATGATGTTTCGGAAAGACGATCGCCTCGCCGAACATCATCCCGTTCTTCGTCCCGCCGAAGGTGCACACGTCGACTCCGGTCTCGACCAGCATCGTGCGCGCGTCGACGCCGAGCGCGGCGAGGGCGTTCGCAATCCGCGCGCCGTCGAGGTGGAAGAGCAAACCGTGTTCGCGCGCTACGTCGCCGAGCGCGCGCAGCTCCTCGATCGTGTAGACGGTTCCCACCTCGGTCGACTGCGAGACCGAGATCGCCGCCGGCTGCACGTGATGCTGATCGCCGATTCCGCGCAAGTTGCGCTCGACGTCGTCCGGTGTGAGCTTGCCGTTCACGACCGGAACGTCGATCAGCTTCCCACCTGCGAACCGCTCGAACGCGCCGCACTCGTCGACCGCCAGGTGCGCGCCGGCAGGACAGATCACGGCTTGGTACGGGCGCAGCGCGGCGGCCAGCGCGATGACGTTCGCGCCGGTTCCGTTGAACGCGAAGAAGACGCGCGCGTCGGGGCCGAGCAGCGCGCGAAACGCGTCCTCGGCGCGATGTGTGTGCGCATCGTCGCCGTAGCCGGGGGCGTGTCCCTCGTTGACCGCGGCGAGCGCGGCGAGGACGGCAGGGTGGACGCCGGCGTTGTTGTCGCTGGCGAAGTGGCGGTCGGGCATCGCGCGACTCGTACGGCGCGCGAGCCCCGATGACCCGCGCGAAACCGCTACTGGTGGACGGCGCCGACCGAGGCTTCGGTCGTGTTGAAGTCGGCGTACTCCGCTTCGAGGTCGGCCTTCATCCGCGGCAGGTTGATCGTCGCCGTCTGCTTCGCGACGAACGCGTGTCCGGCGACCGGCGCGTAGGTCTGCACCAGCGTGATCACGCCGCCGTCGCCGCGTGACCACACCGCCTTGAGGATCCGCCCGTGCGCCGGATCGAGCGCGACGTCGAGCGACTTCACCATCACGGGCGACTTCGGCGTCAGCCGCAGCACCGGCGCGTCGGCGGTCGAGTTGGGCGCGAAGGCGATCTCGTAGCGGTCCGGCCAGTGCGCCGGGTCGCCGAGGTCGTACTTCATGTCGGAGAACGCGCGCGCGATGATCGGGACCCCGCGGAAGACGAACCGGTAGAGCCCCGGGCGCTTGTACCACGAGTCGCCGTGGAGGGTCATCCGGATGAACGGGAAGACCCGCATCCGGACGTGCAGCGAGACCGAGGCCTTGTACTCCTCGGGCTGTTCCGGCGCGGCGGCGAGCGCCGCCAGCACGGAGGGGACCGTCGGCGCGTCCTGAGCGGGGGCCGTGACCGGAAGGAGGACGAGAAGTGCGGCCCAGAGGGCCGGCAGCACCGTCCGCATGGGGGTCATGGTACCCCCGATCGGTTTAGCTAGCCCTGGGAAATTAGCGGTTCCTCACCCCTGTTTAACGAGCCCACGCGTGCGGGGGCCGCGAAAGTGCGCGCGGTCACGGCCGCTCACCGCTCGCGCGCGAGAAGCTCGGCGGCGTGCTCGAGCGCGACCCCGCGCTCGTCGCCGGAGAGCATGCGCGCGATCTCGGCCCGCCGCGCCTCGCCCGCAAGCGGGAACGCCGCGATCGTCGTCGCGCCGCGGCGCTCGTCCTTGCGCAGCGCAAGGTGCGCGTCGCCGAACGAGGCGATCTGTGCGAGGTGCGTCACGCACACGACCTGCGCGCTGCGCGCGAGCCGTGCCAGTCGCGCGCCGACCGCCGACGCCGTCGCGCCGCCGATCCCCGCATCGATCTCGTCGAAGACGAGCGCGGTCCGCTCGCGCCGGTCGGCGAGCACGACGACGAGCGCGAGCAGCACGCGGGAAAGCTCGCCGCCCGACGCGACGCGCGCCAGCGGCCGCTCCGGCTCGCCCGGATTCGCGGCGAAGCGCAGCTCGGCGCGCTCGGCGCCGTGGGGCCCGATCGCGTCGAGCGGCTCCAACGCGATCCGCAAACGCCCCGCCGGCATCGCCAGCGCGGCGAGCTCCTCGCGCACAGCCGCGGCGATCGCCTCAGCGGCTTTGCGGCGGCGCGTGCTGAGCGCCGCGGCACGATCGTGCAGCGACGTTTCGAGCGCGTGAAGCTCCCGCTCCGCGGCGGCGATTCGCTCGTCGCGCTCGTCGACGTCGGCGATCTCGGTTGCAAACGCCTCGCGCTGCGCGCGCACCGCGTCGAGCGAGCCGCCGTACTTGCGCTTCAGCGCGTCGAGCGCGTCGAGCCGTTCGCCGACGGCATCCAGCTCGGCCGGGTCGAGCTCGACCGATTCACGTTCGCGCGCGATCTGCGCGGCGAGCTCGTTCGCATCCGACTGCAGCGCCGCGGCGGCACCGGCGAGCTCGGCGAATCGCTCGCCGTAGCGCGCGAGCCCGAGCAGTGCGGTCTCCGCCGCGCCGAGCGCGTCGACCGCGCCGGCGTCGTCTTCGAGCGCCGCGCTCGCCGTCGTTAGCGATGCGAGGATGCGTTCCGCGTTCGTCAGCAGGTCGCGCCGCGCGCGCAGGCGTTCGTCCTCGTCGTCGTCCTCGATCGCGGCGGCATCGATCTCGCCGAGCGCGAAGCGCGCGAACTCCGCGCGCGCGAGCTTGCGCCCGTCCTCGTCGCGCAACGCGGCGACGCGCTCGCGCGCGGCGCGCAAGTCGTCGTACAGGCGGTGCACTTCTTCCCGGAGCGCGACGCTCTCCGCGCCGCCGAAGCGGTCGACGATCTCGAGCGCGTACGCCGGCGCGAGGAGCCGCTGCGCTTCGTGCTGCGAGACCAGGTCGACCAGCGCGCCGGCCAACTCGCGCAGCTGGCTCGCGCTCGCAGGGACGCCGTTGATCCGTCCCTGCGAACGGCCCGACGCCAGCACCTCGCGCTGCACGATCAGATCGTCGTCTTCTGCGAGCGCGAAACCCGCCGCGCCGAGCCGCGACCGCAGCGCGTCATCCGGTGCGATTTCCAACGCGACATGTGCGCGTTCGGCTCCGGCCCGCACGGTGTCGGCTTCCGCGCGCTCGCCGAGCGCGAGCGCCAGCCCGCCGAGCAGCATCGTCTTCCCGGAACCGGTCTCGCCGGTGACGACCGTCAGCCCGCCGGAAAACTCCAGCTCCGCGCGCTCGATCAGCCCGACGTTCTCGAGCGTCAGCCGCAACAGCGTCGTTGCGCTCGCCGCCGGCGCACCGCGGCTCATCGCGACTTGATCGGAACGCCCCATTGCAGCTTGTCTTCGAGGCGGGCGAAGAACGCGCGCGGGCGAACGCGGGCGAACCGCACCGGCTCGGCGGCTTTCTGAACGACGACCGTGTCGCCGGCGTGCAGGTCGCGCGCGGTGAAGCCGTCGTTCTCCAGGTTCGCGTTGGTGAGCTCGCCGTCGCAGGTGATCTCGATCCTCGCGCTGGTCGGAACGATCAGCGGTCTGGCGAAGAGCGTGTGCGGCATCAGCCCGGCGACGCCGAGCGCGTCGACCGACGGATGGATGATCGGACCGCCGGCACTCAGGAAGTACGCCGTCGAGCCGGTCGGCGTCGCGACGATCACGCCGTCGGACGGCAAGTGCGCGATCATCTCGCCGTCGAGCGTCAGGCCGAACGGCGCCAGCCGTGCGGACGTTACGCGCCGAACCGTCACCTCGTTGAGCGCGAAGTAGATCTCGTCGTTCCCGACGACCTGCGCCTGCAATGCGACGCGCTCGTCGACCTCGACCTGTCCGTGGAAAACGCGCTCGAGCGCCGCGAACCCTTCGTCGTTCGCCTCGACCTCGGTGAGAAACCCGAGCCGCCCCGTGTTCACGCCGAGGATCGGGATCCGGAGCGCGTGAACCAGCCGCGCCGCGCGCAGCAGCGTCCCGTCGCCGCCGACAGTGACCAGCAGATCCGCTTCCTCGAGAGTGCACTCGCTCGGGAACCCGATCCCCTCGCCGTCGCCTTCGCAGATCCCGACGCGCACGCCGTGCTTCTTCGCCAGCTCGACGACGCGCTTCGCCACCTCGGCCGCCCGCGGACGCTCCGTGTTCACGTATAAGGCGATCGCGTTCACGAGTGTACCTCTTCGACCAGCGCGTCGAGTTGCGCGTCATCGACTTCGGTACCCGCGCGGCGCAGCTCGTAGAAGAACTCCACGTTTCCGGCCGGTCCTTTCAGCGGCGAGATCGCAGCGCGCACCACCCGCACCCCGGTTGCGCGCACCGCGTCGCGGACCTCGCGCAGGATCGCCGCGTGGACCGCCGGATCGCGCACCACCCCGCCGCCGCCGATCCGCTCGCGGCCCGCCTCGAACTGCGGTTTCATCAGCGCGACGATCGCGCCGCCTTCGCGGAGGTACGCCGTCGCTCGCGCGACGATCGTGCGCAGCGAGATGAACGACGCGTCAACCACGATCAAGTCGAAGCCGCCGGGGAACGCGTCGTCGCGCAGCGTGCGGAAGTTGGTCCGCTCGATCACCGTGACCCGCGGATCGCCGCGCAGCTTCCACGCCAGCTGACCGTAGCCGACGTCGAGCGCCGTGACGTGCGCGGCGCCGTGCTGCAGCAGCGCGTCGGTGAACCCGCCGGTCGACGCGCCGACGTCCAGCGCCTCGGCTCCGGTGACGTCGAGCCCGAACGCGCGGAGCGCGCCTTCCAGCTTCTCGCCGCCGCGGCTCACGTACCGCGGCGCCTCTTCGACGACGACCCGCGCTCCTTCGCGAACGTTCAGCCCCGGCTTCGTCGCCGGCGCGTCGTCGACACGAACTTTCCCCGCGAGGATCAGTCCGCGCGCTTGGGAACGCGTGAGTCCGGTCGTTGCCGCCACCACCGCGTCCAGCCGCTGCGCTTCAGATCTCGATTTCGTCGTCATCCAACGCGTCCTCGGTCGGACGCGAAGGAACGGGCGCGTTGACGGCGTCGATCGCCTGCTGCGCGCTCTTGAGCAGCGCCTCGCAGCGCGCGACGAGCTCGCGGCCCTCTTTGTAGAGGAGCACCGCGCGCTCGAGGTCCGGTTCTTCGGTCTCGAGCGCTTTCACGATCTGCTCCAAGCGCTGGAGCGAGCCCTCAAAAGAGGCTGATCTGTCGTCCGCCATGCGTCCCTTCGCGTTCGACGCGCGCCCTCAGCCTTCCGCGAGCCAGTTGCGCCCGAATGATCGATCCGGGCGGGACCAGCCCTGCGTCGGTCAGCGGGCGCCCGTCTTCCGCCGTAACGATCGCATACCCGCGCTCCAAAATGGCGTCCGGATTGTGTCCGGAGAGCGACGCCTTGATCGTGTCGAACCGCGCCCAGCGGCGCTCGACGAAACGCTGCATCGCGGCGTCGAGCCGCTCGGCACGGCGCGAGCACGCGATCATCTCGCGCGCGACGCGCTGCATCGGATCGGCGAGCCGCAGCCGTGCCGCGTACTCCGAAACGCGCTCGTCGCGCCGGCGCAGCAGCGCCGGAGCGCTGCGCCCGAGACGTTCGCGCCACTGCTCGAACCGGCCGCGCCGCTCAGCGAGCCGCGCCGCCGGAGCCGCACCCGCGAGCCGCCGCTCGCAGGCGACGAGCCGGTCGCCCAACCGCCGCACCCGCTCGCGCGCCGACGACCCCAGATGCCGCGTTGCGACGTCGACGTGCTGGCGGCGCGCCGCGAGCGCGCGGTCGACGTCGCGCAGCAGCGTGCGATTTCGCTCGGCGACTTGCGCCAGCAGATCGTCGCGCCGCGGCAGCACGGTCTGCGCCGCGGCCGACGGCGTCGGCGCGCGGTGGTCGGCGACGAAGTCGGTCAGCGGAACGTCGGCTTCATGGCCGATCGCGGAAACCGTCGGAATGCGCGACGCGGCGAGCGCGCGCACGACCCGCTCGTCGCTGAACGCGAACAGATCCTCGAACGAGCCGCCGCCGCGCGCGACCACCAGAAGATCGAACTCCTGCGCGTTGGCGCGCGCGATCGCGCGAACGATCTCCGGCGCCGCGCGCTCGCCCTGCACCGGCGTCGGAACGAGGATCACCTCGACGTGCGGTGCGCGGCCGCGCGCCTGGGTGATGAAGTCGCGCGCGCCGTCGGCGGCCTCCGACGTGACCAGCGCGACGCGGAACGGATAGCGCGGCAGCGGGCGCTTGCGCTCCGCTGCGAACAGCCCTTCGCCTTCGAGACGAGCCTTGAGCGCTTCGTAGCGCCGGTGCAGCGCGCCGGTTCCGCCCTCCGGTGCGACGTCGAAGACGCGCAGCTGATAGCGCGACGCTTTCGCGTAGGTTTGCACGGCGCCGTACGCGACGACCTCGTCGCCGTTCGCGAAGGGCGGGAAGCTCGCCGCCGCCTCGCTGAAGGCGACGCACTCCAACAGCGCGTCGCGGTCCTTCAGCGAAAAGTAGACGTTCCCGTTCGTCTGCTCGCGCAGGTTCGAGACCTCGCCGCGAACGCCGAGCCGCGCGAACGCGCGTTCGCGCGCGAACAGCCCGCCGATGTAGTTCGCGAGCCGCGAGACGCCGACGACGCGCACGCCGGCGCGCTCGCTGGCCGTCACGGCTTGTTCGGTCCGCGCGGCGGGGTCGTCGGTTCGGAGTCGAGCCGCACGAACGTCTGCCCGTCGCCGATCGTGTCCGGCGGCGGCGTCAGCGGCGAGACCGACGGCGGCGTGCGCGGAACCGCCGCCTTCGCGATCGGAACCGGCGCGAGCGGCGCGGCGTTCGCGTGGCGGCCGCGCGTCGAGGGTGTCCCTTCGTCGGGCGTGCCGCAGGTGCGCTCCGGCTCGGTGCCGGCCAAGAAGACTTCGTCCTTCCCGGTCCCGCACAGCTTCACTTTGTGCACTTCGCCGATCGGCAGCACGAAGTCGTGCGGCTTCACTTTCGCCAGCGCCTGCTTCATGAAGCGCGCCCAGATCCGCGCCGGGATGTTGCCGCCGTACGACTCGTTCATCCGCGTGTAGTCGTCGTTCCCGATCCACACCGCGGCGACGAGATCCGGCGTGTAGCCGACGAACCACGCGTCGCGGAACGACGACGTCGTCCCGGTCTTTCCGGCGGCGGGGCGCCCGATCTCGGCGTTCGGATAGCCGGTTCCCTCTTTGATCACCGACTCCAGCATCGAGGTCATCACGTACGCGACGCCGGCCGAGACGACTTCGGTCTGCTGCGGATACGTGTTGTCGAGGACCGGCGTCCCGATCGAGTCGCGAACCATCCGGATCGGCGTCGGCGCGATGTGAACGCCTTGGTTCGCGAGCGTCGCGAATCCCGCGGCTTGGTCGAGCGGCGAGACGCCCGACGAGCCGAGCGCGAGCGAAAGCGTCGGATCGAGCGGCGCGGTGACGCCCATTCGGCGCGCATATTCGATCACGCGGTCGATCCCGAGATCCTGCGCGAGCTTGACCGCGACGACGTTGCGCGACTGCGCGAGCGCGTAGCGCAGCGTGATCGCACCGAGGAACCGGTTGTCGTCGTCCATCGGCGCCCAGCGCGTCCCGTCGCCCATCGGATAGCTGACCGGCGTATCCTCGACGATCGTCGTCGGCGGGTGACCGGCGTCGACCTCCGCGGTGTAGACGTACGCTTTGAACGACGAGCCCGGCTGGCGGTGCGACTGCCACGCGCGGTTGAACTGGTTCGTCAGCGAGAACGGCGTCGCGCCGCCGACCATCGCCAGAATCTCGCCGGTCGACGGGCGGATCGCGACCAGCGCGCCTTGATGCGCGCCGATCCCCTCTGCCTTCGCGCGCTCGATCCCCCAGCTCACCGCGTCTTGCGCCGCCTCCTGCACCGCGGGATCGAGCGTCGTGTTGACCTGCAGCCCGCCTTCGAACGTCGCCTGCGAGCCGAACTGCTGCTCGAGCAGATGGGTGACGTAGGTCGTGAAGTACGGATAGCGGTACGACTGCAGTCCCTGCGGCCGCTCGCCGATCAGGTGCAGCGGCGCGCGCTCGGCGTTGTTCGCCTGCGCGCGCGTGATGTAGCCGGACTCGACCATTCGGTCGAGCACGTGGTGCTGCCGCTGCTTGGCGTGCTCCATGCTCACGTACGGCGAGTAGTCGGACGGCGCCGCGTTGATCCCGGCGATCATCGCCGTCTGCCCCAGCGTGAGGTGTCCGAGGTCGGTTCCGAAGTACGTGTGCGCCGCCGCCTCGACGCCGTACGCGCCCGCGCCGAGATAGATCAGGTTGAGGTAGCGCTCGAGGATCTCGTTCTTGGTGTAGAAGCGCTCGATCTCCATCGAGAGCAGCGCTTCCTGGATCTTGCGCGAGTACGAGACCTCGTTCGAAAGAAAGAGCGCGCGCGCGAGCTGCTGGGTGATCGTCGAAGCGCCTTGTAAGTGCTGGCGGTGGTAGTCCGCCACAGCGGCGCGCGCGATCCCGAAGAAGTCGACGCCGTGGTGCTGGTAGAAGTTGCGGTCCTCGGTCGCGATGAACGCGTTGCGAACTTGCACCGGGATCTGGTCGATCGGGACGAAGGTGCGGTTCTCGCGGTAGAGGTTCGCGAGCTGCACGCCGTTGCGCGCGAAGACCCGCGTCGCGCGCGAGGGCTGAAAGTCCGCCATCCGGTTGATGTCGGGGAGGTTGCGCGAGTACGACGCGACGATCCCCGCCACGATCCCGGCGAACAGCAGCACCGAGAAGACGATCAGCACCGCGAGCGTCTTGAAGACGCGCCCGGCGATCCGCCACCCGCGGCCTTTGCCGCCCTTCGCCGGGCGTCGCCGTGCGCCCGTGCGCGGCCGCGGGAGCGCCCGGCTCAAGCCGACACCTTTCCGAGCGCGCGCGCGAGGACGCCGTTGACGTAGCGGCCCGAGTCTTCGGTCGAGAACTTCTTCGCAAGCTCGACGGCTTCGTTGATCACGACGGCGGAATCGATCTCCTTGCGGTGGTTCAGCTCGAACACGCTCATCCGCAAGATGATGCGGTCGATCGTCGGGAGCCGGTCGAGCGTCCAGCCTTCGAGGAGCGGACCGATCAACGCGTCCGACTCGTCGGCGTTCTCTAGCGTTCCCATCACGAGGTCGCGGACGAACGCGCGTCCTTCCGACGACTCGTCGCGCGCCAGCAGCTCGGTCAGCATCTCGCCTGCCGGACGCCGTCCGACCTCGGTCCCGTAGAGCGCTTGGAGCGCGACCTCGCGCCCGTGCCGCCGTGAAGAGGAAGGCATGGTTTAGACAGCCGCGGCTCTCCGCGCCAGGATGGCGGGGAGCCAGCCGACGCCGATTCCGCCCGCGCCGAACTCCGGTTCGTGCAGCAGCTCGCGGCAAAAATCGACGGTGGTCTTCACCCCTTCGATACGCGTCTCGCCGAGCGCGCGTTCCATCCGCAGGATCGCCGACTCGCGCGTGCGCCCGACGGCGATGATCTTCGCCAGCATCGAGTCGTAGAACGGCGGGACGACCGCGCCTCCGTAGACGTGCGTGTCGACACGAATCCCAGGACCGCCCGGGAAGACGACCGTCGTCAGCGTCCCCGCCGCCGGCGCGAAGTTGTTCTCGGGGTCCTCGGCGTTGACGCGGACTTCGATCGCGTGCCCGTGCGGGTGCAAGTCGTCCTGCGTGAAGCCGAGATGCTCGCCGGCCGCGATCCGGATCTGTTCTTTCACCAGGTCGACGCCGTAGATCAGCTCGGTCACCGGATGCTCGACCTGAATGCGCGTGTTCATCTCCATGAAGTACACGTCATCGCCGGCGACCAGAAACTCGAGCGTCCCGGCGTTCGTGTAGCCGACCGCGCGCGTCGCGGTGGTCGCGACGTCGTGCAGCCTCGCGCGGATCGCCGGATCGAGCTCCGGCGCCGGGGCTTCTTCGATCAGCTTCTGGTGCGAGGGCTTCTGCACCGAGCAGTCGCGCTCGCCGAGGTGCACCACACCGCCGTGCTCGTCGGCGAGCACCTGCACTTCGACGTGGCGCGGGTTGACGATCAGCTTTTCGACGTACAAACGCCCGTCTTTGAACGATGCTTCGGCCTCGGCTTGCGCCGTCGCGTACGCCGTCGGCAGCTCTTCCGGCGCGGTGACGGCGCGCATCCCTTTGCCGCCGCCGCCTGCGGTCGCCTTGAGCAGTACCGGATAACCGATCTTTTCGCAGACGGCGCGCGCTTCGTCGACGCTTGCGACGATGTCGCTCCCCGGCGTCGTCGGGACGCCGGCCTCGCTCATCAGCCGCTTCGCGGTCGCCTTGTCGCCCATCGCGTTTATCAGCGCCGGCGTCGGCCCGATGAACGTCAGCCCGTGATCGGCGGCGATCTCGGCGAAGCGCGCGTTCTCGGCGAGAAAACCGTAGCCGGGATGGATCGCGTCGCAGCCGCTGATCAGCGCCGCCGAGATGATGTTCGGGATGTTCAAGTACGAGCGCATGACCGGCCCGGGGCCGACGCAGAACGCTTCGTCGGCGTGCCGAACGTGCAGCGAGCCGCGATCGGCGTCGCTGAAGATCGCGACCGTCGAAACGCCGAGCTCGTGACACGCGCGGTTGATGCGAAGCGCAATCTCCCCGCGATTCGCGATCAGTACTTTTCTGAACATCAGCGTTCTATGGCGAACAGGGGCTGGCCGTATTCGACCGGCTGCCCTTCGGTGACGAAGACCGAGCTGACGCGGCCGGCGCCGCGCGAGCGGACCGGGTTGCGGATCCCGAGCGTCTCGACGTAGGCCAGCTCGCGGTCGGAGTCGAGCTCCTGACCTTCGGTGACGGCGGGGCGCAGCAGGCGCACGACGCCGACCACGTCGCTGGCGACGAGGTCGGCCTGGCGGGCCGGCGGGGGCGCGGCCGGCTCCGCGGGCACGGCGGAAGCGCCCGGCGCGGCAGCCGCCGATGAGGTCCCGTTGCGCGGGGCGCGGCGCAGCTCGATCTCGGTCTCGCCGTCGCGGACGCGGAGCCGGGCGAAGCCGGACTCGGCTAGCGCGCCGGCGAGCGCGCGGGCGCGAGCCGCGATCACGTCTTCGGTCATCCCGCCGCGGGTTCGACGCGCGGACGAAGCGCCCCCGGGAGGAGACGTTCGACCCTATTCCGGGGTACGTAGGAGGACGATACCTCAGGAGGAGGTTGCGTGATCGCAAGCACACTCGCCACGGACTCGGCGTTCGTCCTCGTGTACCCGCACGGCCTCGACCTCGGCCCGGCAGCCGGCGCGCTCGAAGCGGCGGGGATCCGTCATCGCGAGGGCAGCTTTCCCTATGCCCCGGACGAAGCCAATCCGGCCGTCGTCTACCTGATCGACGAGCCGCGCCTGCTCTCGCTCGGCCCGCGCACGACCGTCGAGCACGCGCTGGAGCTGATCGGCCGCGGCCAGCCTGCGACGACGGTCGTCCTCGCCGAGCGCGGCTCGACGTCCGGCTGGCTCGCCGTCAACCCGCACGTCGGCGGCTGGATCGTCGCCCCTGCCGACGGCCCCGCGCTCGTCGCAACGGTCCGCGCCGCCGCCGCGACGCTCGCGGCGCGCGAGGCGCTGCACGCGGCCCGCGGCGAGAGCGAACGGCTGATCCAGATCGGCCTCGCACTCTCCTCCGAGCGCGACGTCACCAAGCTCCAGCAGACGATCGTCCGCAGTGCCCGCGAGCTCGCGCGCGCCGACTCCGGCTCGCTCTACCTGCTCGAAGACGGCGACGAAGGCGAGCGGGTCCTGCGCTTCGCCGTCGCGCAAACCGGCGCGGACGACGCCGGAACGTACCTCGGGGCCGTGCTGCCGCTCTCGCGCACCTCGATCTCGGGCTACGTCGCGCTGAGCGGTGAGACGGTCCGCATCGACGACGCCTACGCGGTCCCGCCGAACGCCGAGTACCGCGTCAACCGCAGCTTCGACCAAGCCAACGGCTATCGGACGATGTCGGTCCTCGCCGTCCCGATGCGCGACCACGTCGACGCGATCGTCGGCGTGATCATGCTGATCAACCGCAAGCCCGACTTCGATCTGGCGCTGACGTCGACGGCGCACACCGAGGAAGTCGTCCAGCCGTTCAGCGCGCGCGACGAGCACATGCTGCTCTCGCTCGCCTCACAAGCCGGCGTCGCGCTCGAGAACAAAGCGCTGCTCGACTCGATCCAAGAGCTGTTCGAACAGTTCGTTCGCGCGTCGGTGAAGGCGATCGAGGTGCGCGACAAGTCGACCCAAGGCCACTCCGAGCGCGTCGCCGACCTGACGATCATGCAAGCCGAAGCGGTCAACGAGGTCCGCAGCGGCGTCTTCGCCGGCTTGCACTTCGACGCCGATCAAATCCGCGAGATGCGCTACGCCGCGCTTCTCCACGACTTCGGCAAGGTCGCCGTCCCCGAGTACATCTTCGGAAAAGCGAAGAAGCTTCCCGACGGCCGGATCGACGCGATACGGCTGCGCTTCCTGCTGGCGATGGAGCAAACGTCCGACGAACGCCGGCGCACCGAGCTGCGCGCGCTGTTGGAGAACGTCGAGGACGCGAACGAGCCGCGGATCGTCGCGTCCGAGATCGGCGACGCGCTGGACGCGCTCGCGCGGATGACGTACCGCGACCTCGACGGCGAACGCCCGCTTCTCGACGCGGCGGAGATCGACTTCCTGCGTATCCCGCGCGGCTCGCTCTCGAGCGACGAGCGCCGCAAGATGGAGCAGCACGTCACGCAGTCGTTCTATTTCCTGCGCGAGATCCCGTGGACGAAGACGCCGTGGCAGCACGTCCCCGAGATGGCGTACGGCCACCACGAGCACCTCGACGGAACCGGTTATCCGCGCGGCCTCAAAGGGCTCGAGATCGTTCCGCAGGTCCGCATCATGACGATCAGCGACGTCTTCGACGCGCTCACCGCGAACGACCGCCCGTACAAGCCGGCGATGTCGGCCGAGCGCGCGCTCGACATCCTCGTCCGCGAGTTCGCCGACCGCGGCAAGGTCGACCGCGACCTGCTCGACCTCTTCATCGCGAAGAAAGTCTACGAACCGGTGTTGGCGGGACTGAGCTGACCGCACGGCGCACCGCCCGCAGGTGAAGATGGTCCTCGCCGGCGGAACCGGCCACCTCGGCACGCTCCTCGCCACCGCGCATCACGGCAAAGGCGACGAGGTCGTCGTCTTGAGCCGCACCCCGCACGCGGCACCGTGGCGCGTCGTGCAGTGGGATGCAAGAACACTCGGCCCGTGGAGCGCGGAGCTGGACGGCGCGGACGTCGTCGTGAACCTCGCCGGACGCAGCGTCAACTGCCGCTACACGCCGGCGAATCGCGCAGCGATCGTCTCTTCACGAGTCGACTCGACGCGCGTCGTCGGCGAAGCGCTCGCGCGCGCCGCGGCGCCGCCGAAGCTGTGGCTGCAGATGAGCACCGCGACGATCTACGCGCATCGCTACGATGCCGCGAACGACGAACGAACCGGGATCATCGGCGGCAACGAGCCCGGCGTCCCCGAGGCGTGGCGGTTCAGCATCGACGTCGCGACGCGCTGGGAAGCGGCGCTCGACGAAGCCGTCGTTCCGGGCGTGCGCAAGGTGAAGCTGCGCGCGGCGATCGTCATGTCGGCCCTGCGCGGCGGCCCGTTCGACATTCTGCTGCGGCTGGTGCGACTCGGCCTCGGCGGAACCTCGGGCGACGGCCGCCAGTACGTCTCGTGGATTCACGGCGACGACTTCGTCCGCGCCGTCGATCACATCATCGCAAACGAATCGCTCAGCGGCGCGATCAACCTCGCATCGCCGAACCCGCTCCCCAACGAGCTGTTCATGTCCGACCTGCGCGTCGCATGGGGAACGCCGATCGGTCTCCCCTCACCGGCGCCGCTGCTGGAGCTCGGCGCCGTCTTCTTGCGAACCGAAACCGAGCTCGTCCTCAAGAGCCGCCGCGTCGTCCCGACGCTGCTCACGGAGAGCGGCTTCGACTTCAGCTATCCGGCTTGGCCGACCGCGGCACGCGATCTCTGCGCCGAGGTCCGCGCGCGCTAACGGCTACGGGCGGTACACCAAGCCGACGCTGATCACCGGGACGACGACGTGCGTGCGCAGCTCGCCGCGCAGCCGTTGCATGTCGGCGCGGAAGGCGGGGTCGTTCGCGAGCGGGCCGGTCGCGGTGACGGTCGAGGTTCCGTTGCGGATCAATGCGCCGGCGTCGAACGTCAGCGCGAGCCCTTTGATCAGCCCCGTTCCGGTTCCGACGCCGGCGTAGATCGAGGGGCGGTCGAAGCGCACGCGCGCGAGCACGGTGCCGGTCCCGCTCGACGGATAGATCCCGTTGCCGACGCGAATCAGCGCGCCTTCTTCGCGCGCGACGTTGTCGATGCGATCGTTTCCGAAGACGAGGCCGCCGCTGATCCGGTACCGCCCCGCGTACGGCCGGTAGTCGCCGATCACCGAGAAGTTCGAGTAGTGCGCGGTGCTCGTGTACGGGTTGTTGTCGTACGAGAACTGCTGCGAGACGCTCATCGCGCCGGTGTTCACCCGCACGCTGAAGTCGTAGAGCAGCGGCTTCTCCAGCGTGATCCCGTCGCCGATCGTGCTGACGTGCACGCCGTACGAGACGGACGAGAAGAGGTCGGCGCGCGCGGCGGCCGGCATGGCGGCGAGCGCGACGGCGCAAGCCGCGGCGGCAAACCTTTTCATCGAGGCTGCAGTTCGACGACGCCCGCCCGCTCTCCGGGCGGGAGCGCGTCACGGAGCGGGGCGTAGCGCGGATCGATCTCGGCGAGCGGGACCAGCGCGAAGGCCCGCTCGTGAAGGCGAGCGTGGGGGATCGTCAGCCCGGGCTCGTCGACCCGCAGGTCGTCGTAGGCCAGGATGTCGAGATCGAGCACGCGCGGGCCCCAGCGGAACGTCGTCACCCGGCCCGCTTCGGCTTCGATCCGCTTGAGCGCCGCGAGCAGCGCGGCCGGTTCGAGGTCCGTCTCGAGCAGCGCGGCCGCGTTGACGAACGGCTCCTGATCCCGTACGCCCCACGGTTCGGTGCGGTACAGCGCGGAGCGCGCGACGAGCGCCCCCAGCTCGGCGAGCCGTTCGAACGCGCGCCGGACCGCCGCGACGGAATCACCGGCGTTCGAGCCGATTCCGATCGCGGCGCGCGCCATCTCAGCGACCGGCGTGCAGCACGACGACCGGCGTCGCGCCGTCGAAGCGACGCGGCTTCGCGAGCTCGACGCGCGCGCGCGTGACGCGCGGATCGTTCATCAATACCGCGAGCACGATCTCGCCGAGCCGCTCGAGCAGCGCGAAGCGCTCGATGCGAACCACGTCCTGCACGATGTTGTAGATCGTGCCGTAGTCCAGCGTGCCGTCCAGGTCGTCGTTCGAACGCGCGGCGGAAAGGTCCATCTCGACCGCGACGTCGATGTCGAGCGGCTGCGGGATGTCTTGCTCGCCGGGATCGGCGCCGACGTGCGCCCAGGCCCGAATCCCGCGCACCTCGAGCCGGTCCGACGGGCTCACGACCGCGAACCGATCACGGCAGCTTTTCGGTCCAGCCGTCGGGGCGCCAGCCGCGAACGATCGCGTCGGCGACGCGCACGACGTCGCGCTGTTCGGGGACGTCGTGGACGCGGACGACGTCGATCCCGGCGGCGACTGCGAGCGCGAGCGTCGCTGCGGTTCCGAACTCGCGCGCGCCGATCTCCCGCCCGGTCAGCTTCCCGATCGTCGACTTGCGCGAGGTGCCGATCAGCGTCGGGAAGCCGAGCGCGACAAGCCGTTCGAGCGAGCGCAACACGGCGATGTTGTGCTCGGGAAGCTTTCCGAAGCCGATCCCCGGATCGAGGATCACGTGCTCGGCGGGAATCCCGGCGCGGACGCAGCGCGCGGCGGACGCTTCGAGAAACGCCAGCATCTCGTCGACGACGTCGCGCTCGTAGAGCGCGACGGCTTTGTTGTGCATCACGACGATCGGCGCGCCGGACTCCGCGCACGCCGCGATCAGCTCGTCCGAAGCGCCCCAGATCGAGTTCAGCAGATCGCCGCCGGCGGCGTGCGCTTCGCGAAAGACGCCGGCCTTGAACGTGTCGGCCGAGACGATCGCGTCGGGCGCGGCGCGCCGGATCGCGGCGATCGCGGGGATCAGCCGCGCGCGCTCGGTCGCGGCGTCGATCGGGCGATGGCCGGGGCGGGTCGACTCGGCGCCGACGTCGACGATGTCCGCGCCGTCGGCGAGCTGCGCGAGCGCACGCGCCGCCGCGACCGACGCGTCGGGATCGCCGTCGCCGGAGAACGAGTCCGGGGAGACGTTCACGATTCCCATCACGTACGTTCGCGCGCCCCACGGCAGCGCGCGGCCGCGCACGCGCAACGCGCCGCGTGAACCCGCCGCCACGTCGTTAGACATTCGAGTTGGACTGCACGTTCGCCATCCACCACGCGCGCAGCTCGGCGACGATGAACGTCGAGCCCGTCACGACGATCACGTCGTCGGCGTCGGCGTTGCGGCGCGAGGTCGTGAACGCTTCGACGGGATCGGTCACCGCGCGGCTCCAGCCGCCCATCTCTTCGGTGATCGAGGCGAGCCGCTGCGGCCGTATCGAGGTGCGCCCGGCGGCGTCGAACGTGGTGAAGACGAACGAGCCGGGGAGCGGCAGAAACTGGCGGATCACTTCGGACGCGTCCTTCGACTCGCTGATCGCCATGATGAGCGTGAAGCGCCGGTCCGGGAACGTCGCGGCGAGCGCGTGCGAGAGCCGCGCCGCCTTGTCGGGGTTGTGCGCGATGTCGAACACGACGCCGGGATGCGCGGGAAAGAACTCCATCCGGCCCGGGATGACGGCGCGCGAAAGCCCGCTTTCGATCTGCTCGCGCGTCGGCCGCAGCGTTGACGGTAATTGCTCGAGCGCGCGGATCGCGGTCGCGGCGTTCTCTTGCTGAAAGTCGCCGAGGAGCGGAAGCGAGATCTCGTAGCGGTCCTCCGGCGTCGTCACCACGAACGACTGGCCGTACCGCTCGCCGCTGCTCGGCTCGATCGTCGTCGTGTCGGCGACCGAGACGAACGGCGCGCCGGCGTCGGCGCAGGCGCGCTCGATGATCGCGCGCGCGCTCGGATCGCGCGCGCCGGTCACCAGCGGAACGCCGGCTTTCGCGATCCCCGCTTTGTCGCGCGCGATGTCCTCGATCGTCTCGCCGAGGATCTCCGTGTGGTCGAGCGCGACGTTGGTGATGATCGCGACCTGCGGGTGCAGCAAGTTGGTTCCGTCGAGCATGCCGCCGACGCCGGCTTCGATCACGGCGACGTCGACCTCGCTGCGCGCAAACCACACGAACGCCAGCGCGAGCAGCGTCTCGTAGTAGGTCGGGCGGCCGTGATCGTACGCAACGCGCTCCGCCGCTTCTTGCAGCTCGCCGACCAAGTCGCCGAACGCGTCCTCGGGAATCGCGATCCCGTCGACGCGCGCGCGCTCGGTCACGCTGGTGAGGTGCGGCTTCGTGTGCAAGCCCGTCCGCCTGCCCGACGCTTGCAGCGCCGCCGCAAGCATCGTCGAGGTGGAGCCTTTCCCGCTCGTCCCGGCGACGTGGAGCGTCGGATAGCGGTCCTGCGGGTTGCCGAGCGCCTCGAGGAACGCGTGCATCCGGTCGAGGCGGTTGGGCATCCGCCGCGACGCGTTCTCGTTGATCAGTCCCAGCAGGTAGGACTGCGCCGACTGGAAGGTCACCCTTCGTGATACCCCGCCGGGTGCGCGTCTGTTGCGACCCCCGCGAGCTGGTCGAGCGCGTGCGGAAGCGCCGCGACGATCACGTCGAGGGTCTCGCGAACGGCCTTCGGGGAACCGGGCAAGTTGACGATCAGCGAGCGGTTCCGCACCCCCGCGACGGCGCGCGAGAGCATCGCGGTGCGCGTCGCGCGAATCCCCGCGGTGCGCATCGCCTCGGCGATCCCCGGGACTTCGTAGTCGAGCACCGCCGCCGTCGCTTGCGGCGTGCGGTCGCGCGCGGTCAGCCCCGTTCCGCCGGACGTAAGAATGAGGCGCGCCGGCCCCTCGCACAGCTCGATCAGCGCCGCTTGCAGCGCGGCCGGATCGTCGGGGAGGATCCGTTCGTCGTCGACCGCAAGCGGGTTGCCGAGCAGCGCGTCGCGCACGACCGGGATGCACGCGTCCGGCCGCTCGCCGGAGTGCGCGCGGTCGGAGAGGATGATGATCGAGACCGGATAGACGGTCTCCCCATCGCGCGCGCTCATTCGGAAAGCCTCCAGTCGCCGGATTTGCCGCCGGTCTTCTCGACGAGCCGCACGCAATCGATCACGATCCCTTTGTCGGCGGCCTTGCACATGTCGTAGATCGTCAGCGCCGCGACGCTCGCGGCGACCATCGCTTCCATCTCGACGCCGGTCTGTCCGTAGGTCGTCGCGCGCGTCTCGATGCGCAGCGTCGTCGCGTCGTCCCACGCGAACGCGACGTCGACCGCGCCGAGCGGGATCGGGTGCGCGAGCGGGATCAGCTCGCCGGTGCGCTTCGCCGCCATGATCCCCGCGAGTTGCGCGGCGGCGAAGGCGTCGCCCTTCGCGAGCGCCGCACCGCGCAGCGCATCGGCCGCATGCGCGCTCAGCCGCACGCGCGCTTCGGCGCGCGCGGTCCGCGCCGTCGCCGCTTTCGCGCCGACGTCGACCATCGCGAGCGAACCGTCCTCACGAACGTGCGAGAGCTTGGGCGCGGCTTTCACGGGATCGTGCTCGTCGGCATCCATTATAAGAACGAAAGGTCCGTCGCCGCCGGCACGAGGTCGTTCTCGCGCAGCCACTCCTCGTTGTAGAGCCGCGAGCGGTAGCGTTCGCCGCCGTCGCACAGCACGGTGACGACGCTGCTCCCGCCCGGCAGGGTCCGCGCGTAGCGCGCCGCCGCCGCGACGTTCAGCCCGGCGGAGCCGCCGACGAACAACCCTTCCTCGCGCAGCAGCCAGTGCGCCATCTCGACCATCGTGCGGTCGTCGACACGAATCGCGTCGTCGACCGGCGCGCCTTTGAAGTTGGCGACGATCCGCTTGATCCCGATCCCTTCGGCGCTCGAGTCGCCTTCGGTCGCGAGCTCGCCGGTCTTCACGTAGCTGTAGAGCGCCGAACCGTACGGATCGGCGAGGACCACGCGAATTCGCGGATCGTGCGCTTTCAGCGCGCGACCGGCGCCGGCGATCGTTCCGCCCGTCCCCGCGGCGGCGACGAACGCGTCGATCTCGCCGCCGGTCTGCGCGATGATCTCGGGACCGGTCGTCGCTTCGTGCGCGTCGCGGTTGGCGGTATTCTCGAACTGGTTCGCCCACACGGCGCCAGGGATCGACTGCGCGATTCGCCGCGCTTCGTGATAGTAGTTCGCTTGGTTCGTGTACGGCGCGGCTTCGACGACGTGCAGCTCGGCGCCGAACGCGCGCAGCAGCGCGTACTTCTCCGGGGCTTGATCGTCCGGCATTACGATGATCGTGCGGTACCCGCGCGCGTTGCCGACCAGCGCGAGGCCTATCCCGGTGTTTCCCGCGGTCCCTTCGACGACGGTCCCGCCCGGCGCGAGCATTCCGCGCGCTTCGAAGTCCTCGATGATCCCGCGCGCGGCGCGGTCTTTCACCGAACCGCCGGGGTTCAGGTACTCGGCCTTCCCCAGAATCGTGCGGCCGAGCGCCGCCGACAGCTTCGGGATCGCGATCAGCGGCGTGTTCCCGATCGCGCCGACGAAGCCGTCGCGCGTTCCGGCGGCGATGGTGGGTGAGGGTTTCGGCACGGTGCGGTGAACGTCGTCCGGCGAGGATGGCGGTTCCTGTTGACTGATTCTCCGGCTGACGCCGCTTTCGGGTTGTATAGCGCGGTCGGCGACGCATTCGCCGGCCGCCGGCTCGGCTTCGGGCGCCGCCGCGCGGCGCTCGCGGCGCGCTTTGCCCGTTTCCGCGGCGCCGGCGACGGCGCCGTCGCCGCGAGCTGGGCGGCCGGCGCGATGGCCGAGATCGGCCTGGTCGAGATCGTCATCCCGCCCGGCGCCAACCCGCGCACGCGGCTCCTCGCCCTCGCCGACGCCCCGTTCCTGGGCGCCCGGATCGTCGCGGCGATCTCGGGGGCGCCGGCCGGCGCCGCCGACGTCGTCCGTTGGTACCGCGAGCACGACGACGGAACCGGGATCCCCGACCGGCTTCGCTGGGACGGAATCCCGGCCGACGCCGCCGCCCTCGGGATCGTGCACGCTTTTTTGGAAGCGATGGAAGACCCGGAAGAGCCGCGGGACTCCGGCGAAGCGCTCTTCGTGATCCTGGCGGACACCGGCCGCCGTTTCCGCATCGAGCTGGTCCGCACGTTTCGCGAGTTCATCACCGCCGGCGACGGCTGGGACGCCCCGCTCGACGACCTCGAGCTCCCGCCGGTCGACGCCGACGCCGCGCTGGCCGCCTTGTCCGCGCGGATCGACGCTCGCGACCCGCGGACCGAGCGCCGCAGCGAACGGCTGGCGGGACTCGCCGACGCGCTCGCCGCTCGGCTCCGGCTCGACCGCAAGCACGCCGCGCGGCTCGCGCGCCTGATCGCGCTCGGCCGTGCCGCGGAAGGCGTCCCGCACGACGACTTCGACCCGCTCTCGCGCTTCGCGCGCGACCGCCGTGCCGAGCTCGCCCGCCGCGCCGCCGCGATCGCCGGCGCCGTCCCGGCCTACGCCGCGGACGGCCCGTACCTAGAAGCCTCCGCCGCCTGGTACGAAGACGGGGCCGTCGACCCGCTCGCCGCCGTCCTGGCGCTGACGGTCGCAGCCGACTCGCTCGACCCGCTCGACGCGCCGCGCCGGCTCGGCGCCGCCTCCGGCTCGCAGTTCGACCCCGCGGTCACGCGCGCGTACTTGATCAGCCTCGGAGCCGCGACGTGATCGATCTCCCGGCGCGGACCCGCCGCATCTCCGGGACGCGCCTCCTCGACCTCTGCCAAGAGCGCGGGATCGCGAGCCTCGCCGACCCGTTCATGGGCGTCCCGATGCACCTCAACGTCCTCAAGCGCCACGGCATCGCGGTGCACGGCGGCGATCTCCTCGACTGGTTCGTCCGCGCCGGCGAAGGGCTCGTCGTAAACGACTTCACCTTGCTGCGCGAGTCGGAAGTCGCCGAGGTCGTCGAGATGCTTCCCGGCCGCATCTATCCGACCGATCTGTTCCGCGCCTGGGAAGGCGTGTTCTTCAGCGAGGACCAGTGCCGGTATCTCGGCGTCTGGCACGCCAACGTCCACGCGCTCCGCAGCGACGGTCAAACCGGGTTGGCGGTGCTCGGCCTGTGGCACGTGCTCTGTCACTGGCTGCTCAAAGTCCGGCATCCCGACGAGATGGTCGACGTTCCGCCGAGCGAGCTGGCGTGGCTCTACATCCGCGAAACGGAACGCTGGGTCGTCGAAAACGGGAAACGCAACACCGTCCGCCGCGGCGATTTCGCGACGACGCTCGCCGCGGTGCGCGCCGACGCCGTGTATCTGGCGCCGCCCGGCCGCAGCGGCGCGCGCCGGATCGACGCGCGCGTGTGGATGTGGGAAGCGTGGTGGCAGGGCGATCCGTACTTGAACGTCGAGCGCCTGTACCGCGACACCGTCTTCGGCGCCGGCACGAACGACGACGCCAGCTACGACCGCGCCGTCGGCGACGTCATCCAAGCCGCCGCCGAAGCGCCGTACGTCATCCTGCAGTCGAACGCGAAGGAAGCGGCGCGCTTCGAGCGGATCATGCGCGCCCAGCGGCCGACCATCGAGCTCGTCACGCCGAACGACGACGAGCACTACATCATCGGCAAGCAGTAAGCGCGCCGGTTCAGCGCGCCGGCGCGGCGCTCTGGAACCGGTACCACACCAGGCATAGCAGCGCGAGCACGATCGCGACGATCCCGTGCTTCGTATGCACCCCGGTCGGATAGAAATGCCCCGTCCAGTACAGCACGGCGATGATGAGGAACACGACCGCCAGGAGCAACGAGAGCTGTTTCATGAGATCACTTTCGTAGCGAAGAGGATGAACGAGACGGCGCCCGCCGCGAGACAGTACCACGCGAACGGCGAAAGATCGTTGTGCCGGAACCAGCGCGTCAAAAAGGCCACCGAAGCGTACGCCGTGATCCCCGCCAGCACCCCGCCGGCGCACGCCTGCACGAGCACGTCGTGCGCCGCCGGCTCGAACAGCTTCGGAAACTCGAGGACGCCGGCCGCCAGAATCACCGGCGTCGCGAGCAGAAACGAGTACCGCGCCGCGTCTTCGTGACGGAGATCGCGCAGCAGCCCGGCGACGATCGCCGAGCCGGACCGCGAGATCCCAGGCAGCAGCGCGAGCGACTGCGCGAACCCGACGAACACGCCGTCCTGCCAGCGCAGCTCCTCGAGCTTCTTGTACGGATGTCCGGCACGAGCGTGCTGGCGCCGCCGCAGCCACTCGCCGAGCAGCATGACGAAGCCGTTCAGGAACAGGAACGCCGAGACCGGCAACGGCGAAGCGAACAGCTGCTTCACGGTCGACTGCAGGAGCACGCCGAGCACGCCGACGGGAATCGTCGCCGCGATCAGCAGCCACGCGGTTCGCTCTTCGCGGTCCTCGCCGATCCGCCCGCGCACGATCGAGGCGACGAGCGCGCGCACGATCCGCACCCAGTCGTCGCGGTAGAACACGATCAGCGCCAGCGCCGTCCCGAGGTGCAGCACGACGACGAACGCGAGGAACGACTCCGATCCCTCGTCGATATGCCAGCGCAGCAGCGCGGGGAGGAGCACCGTGTGCCCGAGGCTGCTCACCGGGAAGAGTTCGCTGACGCCCTGCAGGACCGCGAGCAGCATCGCTTGCACGAACGTCACGTCCGCGTCGGTTCGCACGCGGGGGAGGCTTTCCCGCTCGCGCGGAAGGCGGCGGTGTGGGTGATGCACGCTCGTACCGCAGGCTCTCCGACGCACCGCTGCTGGTCGCATACACGATCGGCGACGAGTTCGCCGCGGCGCGCACCGAGACGTACGACGTCGGACTCGGCGGGCTCGCGATGCTGGCGGACACCGAGCTTCCGTCCGGACAGGCGCTCGCGCTGGAGCTCGAGCTGCGCGGCGATCCGCGCCCGGTGCTCCACCTGACCGGCGAGGTGCGCTGGTGCCGCTACGACGCGGTGCTCGGCAAGTACCGCACCGGAGTCGAGTTCACCAACCGAACCGCCGACCAGGAATCGCAGCTCCTCGGCTACATCGACACGATGTACAAACTCAGAGACCTCGGAGTTTTATAACCCCGAGGTCTCGGTTGTTCCCGACGGCGTCTGCCGAAGCGATTATTGGCTGCTGAAGTCGACGCTGAAGAGATAGCGGGCGGCGATCGGTTTGCAGTCCTTGATCTCGGTCTGGAACGTCGATTGGCGCGCGGCCTGCAGCGCGGCTTGGTTCAGCACGGCGCTAGGCGAGCTTCCGATCGAGGTCGAGACGATGTGGCTGCTCTCGTCGAGCGCGACGATGACTTGAACCGTCCCCGAGATCCCTTGCGACTGCGCCATCGCCGGCGTATCCGGCTCGATCGCGTGCAGCGTCGTCGCGGGAACGTTCGGACGCGCGCACGACTGCGGCGTCGGGGTCGGCTTCGGCGTCGGTGCCTGGGTCGGCGGAGCCGGCGGTGCCGGCGCGGCGGTCGACGGCGCGGAGGTGCCTTGGCCTTGCGGGATCCCTTGCGTGTTGCCGGTCGTGTACTTGTTCGTCGTCTCGGTCGGACCCGTGTTCGACTTCGACTCGGTCTTCTGCGTGTTGATCTTGATCTTCGGCTGCTGCGGCGCCGGCGTCTGCTGCGGCGGCGGCGTCGCCTTCGGCGGCGGCGTCGGCGGGAGCGTCGGCTTCGGCGTCGGCGTCGGCGGCGGCGTCGGCGGCGGCGTGGGAACGCGCACGACCGTCACCTTCTGCGGCTGATCCTCTTGCGCTTGGGTGTTCTGCATCTTCACGAACGGCCCGAAGATCAGATGCAGCACGATCGAGATCGCGAAGCCGTAGAGCAGGAAGTTCTTGGCCCGATCGGTTGTCGGAACCGGAGCCTTCGGCGCGTTGTTGGTCGCCATCTCAGCCTCCCGTCTGACCTTCAGGCAACCCCTCGATGTGGTTCGCCAAACCGAAGGTCGTCAGGTTGGCGGACTTCGCCGCATCCATGACGCGCAGGATCGTGCCGAAGCTCGCCTTCGGATTCGCCTTGATGATCACGGTCTTGAGCCCGCTGCCGCTGTACTTGACGAGCTGCGCGAACTGCTCTTTCGCCTGCATCTCGTTGACGGTGTTCGAACCGATCTGCACCTGGTTCTTGTCGTCGACCAGCACCACGATCTGCGAGGGATGGACCTTCTGTCTGTTCTTGGCGTCGGGGAGCTTTGGCTCTTTGACGACCGAGGCGAGAATGATGAAGATGATCAGGAGGACCAACAGCACGTCGGTGAACGGCGTGATGTTGATCGTCGACATCACTTCTTCTTCGCCTTGTCCGGTGGAGACGGCCACGAAGCGGGGTTTCCTTCTTCTTACTTCTTACGAGGTGACGAAGCCGACGTCTTCAAGACCGGCGACCTTCGCAGCGTCGAGGATGCGAATGATGATGCCGTACGGCGCCTTCACGTCGGCGGTCAGCGAGACGTGCTTGTCGCCCTTGGCGCGCCGGACGTTCTGCATGTCGGAGTAGATGTGGGTCTCGTCCGACTGCTTGCCGTCAATGTAGATCTTGCCGGTTTCGTTGACCAGGACCTCGATGTTGTCGGTCTTCTTCTGCTGCTGGACGGGCGTGTTGTCGTTCTTGTCCGGCAATTGCTTCTCGAACCCGGGCGGCGCCACGAGGGCCGCCAGGATCATGAAGATGATGAGGAGGACCAGCAGCACGTCGGTGAACGGCGTGATGTTGATCTCGGCCATCACCTCGTCGTCCTGCTTGGCGGAGACCATGCTCATGAGTCGAGCCCTTCGGTCCTGAGGTTCAAGCCCGCGCTACCGCGTCGGAGCCGTCGTCGTGCCCGGCTGATAGAGGTCGGTCGGGATGGCGGCGCCGGTATTGTGGAAGTGGAGCATCTCGGCGAGCTGGTTGGCCGCCACGATCATCTCCTGGTTGTACGCCTTGATGCGCGTCTTGAAGTAGTTGAAGAAGATGACGGCGACGACGGCGACGAACAGGCCGGCCGCGGTCGTGATCAGCGCTTCCGAGACGCCCGCCGCGACGACGGCCGGGGTCGAGTTGCCCTTCAGGGCGATGTCTTCGAACGCTCGGATGATACCGAGCACCGTCCCGAACAGACCGACGAACGGCGCGATGACGGCGATCGTACCGATCACGCCGAGGTTGCGCTCGAGCGAGTTCAGGTTCTCCATCAGCGCGATCGAGAGCGCGTCGGTGATGTCGGCGCGGTTCTTCTCACCGCGCTGCAGCCCGAACTCCAAAATCTTCGGGAGCATGCCCTTGTTCTGCCGGCACAGCTTGATCGCACCCTCGAGGTCGTCGGCGGCGATCCGCTGGCCGATCGCCTTGAGCAAGCCCTTCGTATCGGAGTGCTGGCTCGCGAAGAACAGCAGCCGCTCGATGACGATCGCGACCGCGATGACCGACAGGGCGAGCAGCATCCACATCGCGGGGCCGCCCTTGACGATCGTTGTCAGAAATCCGTTGAAAAATTCCACGAGTCCGGTGTTTCCTCCGAGTATTCGAGGGGTTTGTCGAGGGGGTACCCCGGCGCGGGCCTAGGTGTTGGCCGTCTCCGGGTGGGTTCCTACTGCTTGGGCGTGAGCTTCTTGAGCGCGGCGTCGATCTCGGCGTTCAAGGCGGTGTCCGAACCCGCGTTCTGTTTGGCCTTTTGCAAGAGCGGGATCGCTGCCTTGCCGTCGCCGCCGTTCGCGACCGCGATTCCGGCGACGTAGTTGGCGCGCGCGTCGTTCGGGTCGATGGCGAGCGCCTTGTCGGCCTCGGCCTTGACGGCCTTCCAGTCCGGCTTGGCGCCCTGCGAGAGGACGTTCGCCGCCTGCACGTACAGGACGACGGCCCGCGACGGTACCGCTTTCGCCGCGGACTCCAGGTCCGATACCGCTTCGGACGTGCGGCCGGCCTGCATCGCCGCGACGGCCTGCTGGTTGTAGTACGCCGCGAGCGTGTCGTCGACGCGCGTGTTGTTGGGGCTGCGCTGCTTGAGCGCCTTGGCGAGCGCGATGCCTTTGTCGCTCTGCCCGCCGAAGATGTACGAGGTCGCAAGCCCGGCGTCGATCGCGTCGAGCGTACCGCTGTCAGCGTGACCGGCGACAGCTTGCGCCTTCGCCTTCTCGAGGTCGGCGATCGCCTGCGCATACTTCTGCGCGTTGGCGTACGCGGTGCCGCGGATGTAGAGCGTGTTGACGTTCTGCTGCAGCGCCATCGCTTTGTCGGAGAGCGCGATCGCCTGATCGTTGTTCTTCGCCTGGAGCGCTTCGACCGCGGCGTCGGCGTACGCTTTCGCGGCGACGGCCTTGAAGTTGTCCGGAATCGTTCCGGCCGCGTCGAACGCGGCGACCGCACCCGCGCTGTCCTTCAGGTACGAGTCGGCGACGCCGAGCAGCGCTTCCGCGTTCTTGTCGCCGGGATGTCCGGTCAGGTACGCTTGCAGGTTCGTCTTCGCCGCCGCATAGTTGCCGGCGCGGATCTGCGCGTTCGCCTGGTTGACGTCGTTGACGGACGATCCCGTGTCGCTCGTCACCGCCGAGCCGTTGAACTTCAGCGCCAAGGTGTAGTACGCGTCGATCGGCTTGCCGTCGCGCAGGCCGGGCTTGTAGGTCGACGACTTCGCGATCTGCGTCGCCGCGGCGTCGTCACCGTGGTTGGTCGACTTCATCACTTGGACGGTGCCGATCGAGCCGTTCTTCTTGACGAATACCTTTACCGTGACGGCGCCCGTGCCGACGACCGGCGCATCCGAGGTTCCCTGCTTGAGCAGCTTCGGAGGCGTGTAGTACGTGGATGTTTGCGCCGGCGCGGCCGTCGGGAACGACGCGAGCGCGATCGCGCCGAGCGCGAGCACGGCGAGGGGGCGGGGTGTACGATGGACCATGGTACCTCGTGACACGGTAGGGTACGGGAACTAACGCGGGACGAGAGCCGTCGGTTCCCGACGGCAGTGGCGACCGGGCGCGATTGTCCCGCGCTCGGCCCATCACCTGCTCGGCGGACCGCCCGCCGACTGACATCCTTCGGCCGTCAGCGGTCCGTCAGGTCCGGGCGGAGCACCCTCGCTCCTTCCAGGTAGACGTGCTGGACCCGGTCCTGAGCTAGCTCGGTGTTGATGTGGACGAGGACTCGGATGCAGCGCTCCAGCCTCCCCGGTACCCCGATTTCGGTGAAATTCAACAGGGGAACGAGCGACCAGCCCATCCTCCGCGCGGCCGCGGCCGGGAACTCCGACACCAGGTCCGGGGTGACCGTGAAGAGCGCCGAGGCGACGTCGTCCGGGACGAACCCGTTCCGCGCCACGATCTCCCGCAACAGCCGCTCCGTCGCATCGAGGATCAGCCCGGGCTCATCCCGGGCCACAGTGATGGCACCTCGAATCCCCCGGACGATGCTCACGTCGCGGCAGCCTTCTCGGCCTGGGCTTCGCTGACGATGCGGTGGAGGGCGGCGATTTCGCGGGCGCTCGCGGGGCGGACCGCGCCGGGCGCGAGCTCGCCGAGCGAGATCGGGCCGAAGCGCAGCCGGGCGAGCGCGATCACCGGGTGGTCGACGACCTCGAACATCCGCCGGACCTGGCGGTTGCGCCCTTCGTGAATGGTGATGTCGACCAGCGAGACGTCGCGGCGGACCGCGACGACGCGCAGCAGCGCCGGGGCGGCGCGGCCTTCTTCGAGCCGGACGCCGCGCACGATCTTCTCGACGGCGTCGGGCGCGAGCCGCCCGCGCAGCGTCGCGCGGTACGTCTTCTCGACGCCGAACCGCGGATGCGTCAGCACGTTCGCGACGTCGCCGTCGTCGGTGAGCAGCAGCACGCCGCTCGTGTCGTAGTCGAGCCGGCCGACCGGAACGACGCGCGCGGTGACGCCGGCGCGGCGCACGACCTCGGCGACGGTGCGGCGTCCTTCCGGATCGCGCATCGTCGTCATCACGCCGGCCGGTTTGTGCAGCACGACGTAGGTGTGCTCGGCCGAGGGCCTGACGATCCGCCCGTCGACCTCGACGCGCGCGTCGTCCTCGACGCTGGTGCCGAGCTCGCGCACGACGCGCCCGCCGACACGCACGCGCCCGGCGACGATCAGCTCTTCCGCGCGGCGGCGCGACGCGACGCCGGCCGCCGCCAGGTATTTCTGCAGCCGCAACGCGCGCCCGGAGCTAAACCTTCTTCAAGTCGAAGGCGGTGATGAAGTCGTCGTTCGTCTTCGTCCGTTCGAGCGCGGCGTAGATTCGCTGCGACGCTTCGACGGTCGGAACGCCGGCGAGCAACCGGCGCAGATCCGTCACCTTGTGCAGCGCGATCTCGCTGAGCAGCTGCTCCTCGTACCAGTTGCCGCTGCGGATCAGATCGACCGGCGGGTACGCGCGCGCTTCGGCGAGCTCCCGCGTGAGGATCAGCTCCGCGTTGGAGGCGGGCGAGAGCTCGTCGACGACGAGCGTGTCGAACGCGGTCGCGCCCGACGAGACCGTCGCCAGGACGGTGAGCGAACCGCCGCCTTCGACGGCGCGCGCGGTGCCGAACAAGCGCTTCGGGCGCTGCACGATCGCGGGATCGATCAGCGCCGGGTTTCCTTTGTGGTGCGCGATCGCGGCGTAGGCGCGGATCAGCCGCGTGAACGACGAGATCAGCACGACCGCGTCGCGGCCGAGCTCGGCCAGCCGCTTCGCGCGCTCGAAGACGAGCTCGGCGGTCGTGACGTGGTTCTCGGGATGCTCTTCGAACGTCGTCGCGACGACCTCGACGTCGAGCGTGCGCTGCAGGTGCGTCACCGCTTCCGGGCGCTCGTCGATCAGCAGCACGATCACGTGCGCGTCGGGCTGGTTCGTTTCGATTGCGCGCGCGATCTTGCCCAGCAGCGCGGCGTCGTTGGCGCGCGGCGGCGAATGGACGAGTGCGCGCTGGCCTTTGCCGAGCGGCGCGAACAGGTCGATCGCGCGGGTGGCGAGGTCGCCGCGCGTCTCCAGGACGAAGCGCTGCGTCGGCGGCTCGGCGCCGAGCTCTTCGAAGACGCGCCGGTTGGCGATCGCTTCGGGCGGATAGCCGTTGACCGTCTCGACCTTGACGATCCCGTAGTACTTCTCGTTCTCTTTCGGCTTGCGTACTTGGCCGGCGACGAGATCGCCGCGGCGCAGCTCGAAGCGCCGGATCTGCGACTGCGAGATGTAGATGTCGTCGGCGCCGACCAGATAGCCCTCGCGGCGCAAGAAGCCATAGCCTTCGGGGAGGATGTCGAGGACGCCGTTCGCCTTCTCGAGACCGCTGCGCTGCGCTTGGATCTCGAGGATCTGCGCGACGAGATCGTCCTTCTTGATCTTGGTCGGGTTTTCGATCTCGAACGTCTTCGCGAGCTCGTTGAGCTCGGCTTTGCTCATCTCCGCGAGCTGCTCGGCGGAGAGCAGCGGGGGCCCGACCGGTTGCGGGAACTCGGGCTGGGTGAAGACGTCGTGCGCTTGCGGCGGCCCGCCGCCTTCGTTGAAGCGCTGGCGGTTGCGCCGCGAGCGGCGGCGGCGGTTTCCGCCTTCCGGCTTACCGTTGTGCTGGGGACGATTGTCGAACTGCAGCGGAATGCTCCCTCGGGGAGACGGGCGTTTCGCGCGACGGGGCCTGACCGGCGAGGCTGCCGGGGCCGCTCGTCGGCACGAATTGCCGAGGAACGAGAAGTGCGCGCGATTCAATGACCGCGCGACGTAGGGGAGTCTATCACAGCCGCGTCAAGGCGACAAGGCGCGCGGTCCGCTGACGCTCGCGGAGCCGCGGGCGTAGAACCGCAGCGGCTCGTGCGCGGCCTTGGTGATCCCGATCCGGGTGCTCACCCCGATCTTCGGGCGCACGCCGTCGTCGGCAAGCCAGAGCTCGCCGCTCGCCGTCAGGTCGGCGCCGTCGAACTGCGGGCCGATCGCCAGCGCGCGGCAGAGATTGCCCGGACCGCGCGCCAGGTCGCGGTCCTTCACCTCCGGCCGTCCACGCAGGGCGCGCATCGTTTCCAAGCCGCGGACAGGCTCGAGCGCGCGGATCAGCGCGGCGGCTCCGACGCCGTCCGACTCGGCCGTCACGTTCAAGCACCAGTTCGCTCCGTAGATGAAGTAGACGTACGCATGGAGCGGCGGCCCGAACATCGCGCGGTTGCGCGGCGTCATCCCGCGGAACGCGTGCGATGCCGGATCGGCCGGAAAGTACGCTTCCGTCTCGACGATCCGGCCGGCCAGGAGCTCGCCGTGGAGCTTGCGGACGAGCAGCTTGCCGATCAGCGCCCGCGAAAGGTCGAGCGTCGCGTGCGGGAGGTCGTCGATGCCGAGCCGGCGCGTCGCACGCTCGCCGGGCGGCTCATGCGGCGGCGGGGGTGCGGAGGGCGATCTCGGCCCGGGCGCGCGTCTCGAGGTCGTGCGTTTCAATCGGTTCGCCGCGTTCGACGCGGGCGACCGCGAAGCCGTGCAGGACGCAGCGGGTCTTCACGTACGACATCGCGAGCGCCGGCGGGACCGTGCGGCGGGCGTTCAGGTCGTCGACGACCAGCTCGTCGGCGATCCGGAGCCGGATCCGGGTGAAGCCCCGGCCGCGCAGGTACGCCCCGAGCGCCTCGACCGCAGCGTATCCGACCTCTCGGCCGTCAAGCGCCGGGAGCAGCGCGGCGCGAAACGGGATCTTCACGACGGCGCGCCCGGTTCCGGTCGCGATCGCGGCGTAGGCGATCCCGTTGCCGGTGTGATCGGCGGCGTAGCCGGCGGCGACGTCGGCGGAGCGGTGGCGGGGGGTGGTCTGCGTATGCATGGCTCGTGCGTTCATCCTATATCGAACATATGTTCGAGTCAAGTCAGGCGGCTGACGAATCTCGTCAGGCTGCTCGCGCGGCCAGCACCTCCCGGTAGAGCTCGAGGATTCGCCGCGTTTGCATCTCCACGGTAAACCGCGAGAATGCCAAATGTACGGCACTCTGATCGTGCCCCGCCGCCAACGCGTCGCGAAGTGCGGCCGCCAGGGCCTCGGGATCGGGGGCGACGATCCGGCCGGCCCCGGCCAGGACGTCGCGCGAAGCCTCGCTCTCCGCGGCGACGACCGGCAGCCCGGCGGCGAGCGCTTCGGCGAGGACCAGTCCCTGGGTGTCGGTCGTCGAGGGGAAGATGAACGCGTCGGCCGCGGCATAGACGTCGGGGAGCCGTTCGCGCGGCAGCGACCCCACGAAACGGACGCGTTCGGCGATCCCGAGCCGCAGCGCCCGCTCCTCGAGCGCGGTGCGGTGCGGACCTTCGCCGACGACCGCGAGCCGCAGCTCGCCGAAGCGCGCGACCGCGTCGAGCGCGAGCTCGACGTTCTTCTCGACGCCCAGCCGCGAGACGATCAGCGCGAGCGGCGCGTCGTCGTTCGCGCCGAGCCGCGCGCGCACCAGCGCGCTGCGCCGTCCGGCGGCGAAACGCTCGACGTCGATCGCGCTCGGCACGACGGCGATCGGCACGTTCACGCCGAGCTCGCGCAAGCGAACTTCCATCGCGTTCGTCGGCACGATCACCGCGTCCGACCAGTTCGCGTACACGCGTGTCAGCTCGACCATCGCACGTTCCGTCGTCGCGCGGTCGAACGGCGCGTAGTGCGCGTACGCGTCGAGCCGCGTGTGATACGTGAACACGAGCGGGATGCGATGACGGCGCGCGTACGATGCGCCCATCCAACCGGTGACGAACGGCGAGTGCGCGTGCACCAAGTCGATTCCGCGCACGCGTCGGCGGTCGTCGGCGTTCAAGTACGGTACGCACAAACGATATGCGGTTTGCGTCGGCAGCGGCAATGAAGGAACGCGCACGACGCCGCGCTCTTCGTCGACGAACCGCGGAAAATGCGGCGCAACCGTCGTCACGTCGACACCGTGCGCGCACAAGCCGTCGCGCAGCGCGTCGATGCTCGCGACGACGCCGTTCACGATGGGCCGGTAGCACTCGGTGAAGAAACCTACGCGCACTAGAATCGTCCTATTCGCCACCGGGTCTCGGCACCATCGTGCCGACTGCGTCAGGCGCGCGCAGCGCGCTTGGCCCTGCACGCCGGTCGCGAAGCACCGGCGCGGTCGGACCTCCGCGATCGCGGCAGCAAGCCGCCGGCAGGTGCCGCGCGCGTATCAGAAGGGACCCCCTCCGGTCTACGACCCTACTATTTGACGGGGTCTTCACAGTCGTGCTACCTTACCGGAGTTCGCCGGGACCCGTCGGGTCCTGGAGGCATTCGACCGAGCCCCTGGGCCCCGTTGCCGGGTCTGGGACATAGGCTCGCCGACCACCGCTACGACGTCGAGTGTGTGAACCATTATGGCTGGGATCGTATGATCCGGGCTTGGTGGGACGCACCCTCCGCACGAGAAAGGAGTCGGACGATCCGCAGCGATCTTCCATCCCCGCTCGCAGCGACGGGCGTGCTCTCACTGGGCCTCTTGCTCCCGTTCGGGGCCGGTACGGTCCCCGACAGAGTCGCCAAAACCGTCGCTGCCTTCGCAGCCCCGGCCGCTGCAAAGCACGTCACGCTCGTTCACGACGGGCTCTCCGAGACCATCGAGACCCGGGCCGAGACCGCCGACGAGCTCCTCGTCGAACGGAACCTCGTCCGTTCCCCCGAGGACGCCCTCAGCGTCGACCCGGCCAGCCCGCTGACCGACGGCGAGACCATCGTCTACCGGGCCGCCGTTCCGGTCACCGTCGTCGTCGACGGGACCCCGCACACGATCCGCACCCCCGCGGCGAACGTCGCCGAGCTGCTCAAGCAGCAAGCCGTCGCATACGACAAGCACGACTCGATCGCGCCCGCGCCCTCGGCCGCGCTCGAGAACGACGCGGTCGTCGTCGTCCGGCACGTCGACTCGTGGACCGAGACCGTCCGCAAGAAGCTGGCCGCGAAGGTGGTCAAGCGCTGGGCCTTCACCCTTCCCGCGGGCAGCGTCAGGGTGCTCGACGCCGGCCGCCCGGGGATCGCGGAGGTCGAGTACGCCGTCACGCGCACCCCGGACCGCCGGACGCTCCACCGCACCAAGCTCGTCGCACGGATCCTGCGCGCCCCGAAGGCGCGCATCGTCGCCGAGGGGATCGGCGAGTACACCGCCCTCTCGCAGCTCGCCTCGCGCGGGATCGAAGGGACGCTCCGGCTCGCGAGCTCGGCGCTCACGATGGTCGCGACCGCCTACACCGCGGGCTGCGCCGGCTGCAGCGGGATCACCGCCAGCGGACGACCCGCCGGGCACGGCGTCGTCGCCGTCGACCCGAGCGTGATCCCGCTCGGCACCCACATGTACATCCCGGGCTACGGGCACGCGGTCGCCGGCGACACCGGCGGCGCGATTCGGGGCCGCCGGATCGACCTCGGCTTCAACTCGAACGCCCAGGCGAACCAGTTCGGCCGCCGCCCCGTCACCGTGTACCTGATCAAATAGATCAGACACCAGACGACCGTACGCACCCGCGCGCGCTTTTGGGCGCGCGCGGGATCCGGCCGAAGAAACGGCTGGGACAGCATTTTCTGATGGACGGCGGGACGGCGGCGCGGATCGCCCGCCTCGCCGCCGACGCGCCGGGCGACCGGGTCCTCGAGATCGGCGCCGGGACCGGCGCGCTGACCGCCGCCCTGGCGCGCCTCGGCGCCCAGGTGACGGCGTTCGACCTCGACCCGCAGATGGTCGAGGTGCTGCGCTCGCGCGAGGACCTGGGCGGGGTCGACGTGCGGCAGGCCGACGCGCTGGCGTTCGACTACGAAGGCTGGGCCGGCGGCGGCGAGTGGCGCGCCGCCGGCAACCTGCCCTACAACGTCGGAACGCCGCTGCTGGTGAAGCTCGCCGGCTTGCCGCGGCCGCCCGAGCGGATCGTCGCGATGATCCAGAAAGACGTCGCCGACCGGCTCTTGGCCAAGCCGGGAACGGCGCAATACGGCAGCCTCACCCTCGCGATCGGGCTGACGATGACGGTCGAACGCGCGCTCACGGTCCCGCCGAGCGCGTTCTTTCCGCGGCCGAAGGTCGTCTCGTCGGTCGTCGTGCTGCGCCGCCGCGAAGCGCCCGAGGTCGTCGTGCGCGACCGCGCGTGGTTCGAACAGGTCGTGCGCGGCGCGTTCGCGTACCGCCGCAAGACGCTGGCGAACTCCCTGTCGCTCGCCCTCGATCTTCCGCGCGAGCGCATCGCCGCGGCGATCGCCTCACTCGCACTCAACCCCGACATCCGTGGTGAAAACCTCGATCTCCGCTCGTTCGCCGCTCTCGCCGACGCCCTCAAAGCGTAACGACTTCATCTGGTGGCAGTCGCTCCTGCTAGCGATCGGCTTGTACTTCGTCATCCTCGTCGGCAGCGCGATAGCACTCGGCCTGGTCCTCGGATTTGGGCTCGGGTCACCGCGCGACTTTCGGACGCTCTCGTGGGCGGTGCTCTTCGCACAAGTCTTTGCGTATGCGTCGGGGTTTGGGATCCTGCTCCCGCTGTTGCCGAAGCTCGCGCACCGCTCCCTGCGCGAGCTCGGGTTGCGGTTTCCGACGATGATGGATGTGGTGTGGGGAATCGCCGGTGCCGTCGCGATGGTGCTCGTCGTCGCGGCCGCGGGGCTGATCCAGGAAAAAGTGTTTCACCTCAAGGCCGATCAAGTCGCGGTACAGTGGCTGCGCGCGACGCGCGGACCGCTCCTGGCGGGGTTCGCGATCCTCGCCTGCATCATCACGCCGCCCTTCGAAGAGCTGGTGTTCCGCGGCTTCATCTTCAACGCGCTTCGGCGATACATGGCGCCGTGGGGTGCCGTCGTTATCTCGGCGATTTTCTTCGGGGCCGCGCACATGCAGCCGGGCAACGCCGGAGCGGTCGTCCCGCTCGCCGCCGGCGGCGTGGTTCTCGCCACGGTGTACTACCGCACCGGATCGCTCGCCGCATCAATGGTAACGCATGCAGTGTTCAACGCTGCGACGTTCTTCGCAGTCGCGGTGCTGCACCAGACGAACTAAGGCGCGGCCCTTGAAACGGCGCGCACGGGAACACCGCCGCAGAGCGTCGTTCCGGGCGGCCACGCGCCGAAACCGAGCGACGCGAAGAACGCGCGCGGATCCTTATCGTAGGCCGGACAGTAACCGGTTTCGGTCGGATCGTATTTTGCGAGCAGAACGTGCGGATTTGATGCCGCGACGACGTACCGGCCCTCGGCCGGGCGGTGCACGACGACGAACTCTTTCGCATTCCGAAGCGCCATGGCGGAAGCGTACGCGCTGCGGTCGACGACGTACGGATAGCGCCCGATCTTCAGCACCGTGTCGTTGAGGAACAGCGCGCACAGGACCGCGGCGGCGAGAACCGGCGTCGCGGCGCGCGGGTATTTCGCGACGGCGTATGCTGCGGCGAGCGCCGTCGCCGCGACCAGCGGCGCGGTCCAGTGCGTCCCGATCCGCGCGATCGGATACGCCCACGGCTTGTTGAACACGAGCTCGGCGACGAGCGGCGCGGCCAGCAGCAATCGCCACCGCAGCAACAGCGGCGCGAACGCGAACGGCGCGAGCAAGGCGGCGAAGAACGCCAGCTTCTCGAGCGGCGCGTCGACGTGCAGCGAATACCCGGGGAGCGACGGACGCGCGCCGGTGAGGTGCTCGAAGATCACGAACGCGAGCCCGTTGACGACCGCCAGCGCGGCGAGCGCGATGCCGATCCGGCGGTCCCACCACAGCGCGCACGCCGCTCCGAACCACGCGATGAAGAGCGCTTGATCCTCTTTGAGTCCCAGCAGCAGCTGCGCGACGATCAGCGCCGGAACGAGCGCGCGGCGGCGCACCGCGAGCGCGCCGAGCGCGGCGAGCAGCGGGACGAAGACGTTCTCCAAGAAGTTGCCGTACGCGATTCCCTGCGCCGACGGCGAGAGCAGGTACGCGATCCCGACCGCGCTCGCGCCGCGCGCCGAGGCGCCGCACGCGCGCGCGAACGCGCAGATCGCGAGCGCCGCGCCGGCGATCGCGAGCACCTGGACGACGAGCAGCGTCTGCGCGTACGGCAGAACCGCCATCAGCGGCACGAGCGCGAGCAAGACCCACGAGTCGTGCACTTGCAGGTGCGGCCGGTACTCGGCGCCGTTCCACGAACCATGGCCGTGGGCTTCTCCAACCAGCCACTGCACGAACGTTCCGGTGTCCGCACCGTAGCGCAGCGCGTACAGCTTGTTGAAATCAAGCGCGACGTACACCAGCGCGAACACGACGGCCGCGACGACCACCGCGCGCGTCGGGCGGATGCTCACGACCGCCGCCGCACGCATCAGCTCACGTGCGCAGCCGACACGCGCGAACCGCCGCGCGCCGCGACGGTCTCGTCGACGATCGCGCGCAGCCGCTCGACGAAGCGCTCGGGCCGGAACTGCTCGGCGTGCGCGCGCAGCGTCTCCGGATCGTAGCGCGAGGGGTCGAAGCCGCGAATCGCCAGCGCGAGCGCGTGCGGGTCCGCGACACGAAAGAACTCGCCGGTACAGCCCTCCACGATCGTCTCAAGCGCGCCGCCGGCGCCGTACGCGATCGTCGGCCGCCCGGCCGCCGCGGCCTCGAGCGGAACGAGCCCGAAGTCTTCTTCGCCCGGCAGGATCGCGGCGCGTGCCGCGCCGAGCAGCGCGTTGCGCTCGGCGTCGGAGACGCTGCCGTGAAACGTCGTGCGCGTCCCGGCGGCGAGCCGTTTCAGCCGCCGCAGGTCGGGACCGGAGCCGACGACGTGCAGCGGAACGCCGGCCAGATCGCACCCGGCGATCGCGAGCTCGACGCGCTTGTACGCGAGCAAGCGCGACACGACGATGTAGTAGCCGCCGATTCCGCCGCCGGCGCTGAAACGCTCGACGTCGACCGGGCACGGGAGGACGTCGGCGTCACGGCCGTACCAGCGCCGCACGCGCTGCGCGACGTTGTTCGAGTTGGCGACGAAGCGCGTCGGGCGTTGCGCGGCGCGGACGTCCCAATCTGCCAGCCGCCGCACCAGCAGCTGCGCGAGCGCGCCGAGCCCGAACCCGCCGACGTACCGTGCCGCGTCGAAGACGAAACGCGAGACGGTGTTGATGTACGAGACGTGCACCGCGTCGGGCCGCACGATCACCCCTTTCGCCCACGCCGTCGTCGACGAGACGATCAGATCGTACGCGGAGAGGTCGAACGCTTCGAACGCGCGCGGATAGAGCGGCGCGTACGCGCGGAAAAGCTTGTCGCGCAGCGGAAACCGCTGCAGGAACGAGGTGCGCACGCGCTCGCGCGGGACGAGATCGCCGACGGCGCGCTCGTCGTAGAGTGCGGTGTAGACCGGTGCGTCCGGCCAAGCGCGGACGAAGTGGGCGAAGACCCGCTCGGCGCCGCCGCGCTGGTTCAAGTAGTCGTGGACGAGGGCGACCTTCAACTACCGCCCTCGCGCGGCACGATCAGCGCGACGTCGAACTTCTGAAAGTATCTCTTCGCGACGCGCTGGACGTCGGCGGCTGTCACGCGCTGGATCGCCGCGCCGACGGCGTCGCTCGCGTCGGCGTCGAGCCCGTGCGAGACCGCGTTCCCGATCGCGAACGCGCGCTGGTCGAGCGAAAGGTTCTCGAGCGCCCACTCGCCGTGCGCCGTTTCCTTGAAACGCGCGAGCACCGACGGGCTCAGCGGCTTCGCCGCCGCGCCTTTCACCAGCACGTCGAGCGCCGCGATCCCGGTCGCCGGCTCGATCAGCGCGCCGTTCAGCCAGATCGCGAGCTGCGCAGGCGCGGCGTCGTAGCCGTACAGCGTTCCGACCGCGCGAAACGCCGCCGGCGGCGTCGTCGCGCCGGTGCGCTCGAAAACGCTGTCGAGCAGCGACCGCAGCACCAGCGCGGCTGCAAAGTCGCGGTCGCCGAGCGCCGGCGCCGCGAAGCCGAGGACGACGAACGGCGCGCCGATCGCGCGCTGGGTGACGATCCGTTTCGGCGCGGCGGCCGGCGGTCGCGCGGAGAGCGTCGCCGCCGGCGCGCTCCCGGCCCGTAGCGCCGCGACGAGCGCACGGCTCGCGTCATCGGTCGCCGGGCCGGTTCGCCCGACCGCCGCGACGACCGCATCGCCGCGCAGATACCAGCGCTCGAAAAACGCACGCGCATCGGCCGGCGTGAAAACGGCGAGCGCGGTGGGATCGCCGAGCGCCGGAAACCCCGCCCCGCCGCGATAGTACGACGACCGCAGCATCTGCAGTCCGACGAGCTCGGTGTCGCCGGCGCTTTCGGCGATGCGATCGCCGAGCGCGGCGCGAGCCGCGGCGAGCGTCTCGGCATCGAACGCCGGCGCGCCCAATGCGCGCGCGAGCAGCGGCGAAGCGTATGCGATCGCCTGCGGCGTTCCCTCGAGATAGAACCGAACGTGCTGCGTCGAGACGACGAAGTCGACCGACGCGCCGCCGGCCTCGATCGCATCCGCCGTCGCAACCGCCGGCGCCGAACCCGCCGC
>DASZGA010000100.1:0-31885 GCA_035939295.1 Candidatus Elarobacter sp.
GCGATCACGTCGTACTTCGGCGACGGGTCCGAGCTCGGGCTGCGCATCCGCTACGTCATCGAGGAGACCCCGCTCGGCACCGCCGGCGCGCTCAAGAACGTCGAGCAGTTCATCGACGGGCCGTTCTTCGTCCTCAACGGCGACGTGCTCACCTCGCTCGACCTGCGGGCCATGATGGCCTACCACAAAGAGAAGGGCGGCCTCGGCACGATCCATCTCAAGCCGGTCGACGACCCCAGCCCGTTCGGCTGCGTCCTCCACGACCGCTTCGGCCGCGTCGAGGCCTTCATCGAGAAACCCAAGCGCGAAGAAGCCCCGACCAACGAGATCAACGCCGGCACCTACCTCCTCGAACGCGAGGTCCTCGACCGGATCCCGGCCGGCCGCGCGGTCTCGATCGAGCGCGAGACCTTTCCGCAGCTCATCGCCGAAGGCGGCCGCGGTCTCTACGCCTACGTGACCGACGACTACTGGATCGACCTCGGCAGGCCCGATGCGTATTTAGATGCCCACCGCCACGTCTTCGACGGCGTCATGCCGCTCGGACCGACCCCCGAGGTCGACGGCCCCGGCCGCGAGACCATCCCGGCCTCCGCGGTCCGCCCGCCGGTCTTCGTCGGGGCGAACTGCCGCGTTGCTCCGGACGCCGTGATCGGCCCTTACACCGTCCTCGGCGACGGCTGCCGCGTCGAGTCGGGCGCCGTCGTCGCCGACTCGCTCCTGTGGGAAGATGTGACCGTCGAGTCCGGCGCGCGGCTCGAGTGGGCAATCGTCGCCAGCCGCGCCCGCATCGGTACGGGAGCGCACATAGGAAAGGGCGCCGTCATCGGACACGACGCTCAAATTCCTGCCGGAACCACGGTCGAAGAGAACGCTCGCGTAGCTTTCGAACGCTGAGGCAGTGCCGCGCTGCGGTTAAGGTACCGTATTGTAGGGGTATGAAACCGTCAGTCTAAGCGAGCGTGTCCCCGTAAGAGGCGTGTCCTTTTGGTGACCACTCGGGGACGCGTCAATGCCGGTGCAGCACTCCGTTGCGCCGGCCTCCACAAGGGGACGACGTTGACAACCCAAGCTCCACGAATGCTCTTTCTCGGCTCCTTCCCGCCGCGCGAGTGCGGGATCGCCACCTTCATGAAAGACGTCGTGGACAGCTACGACCAGGCGTTCGCTACGCGCAGTGCCGTGATCGCGATCGACGAGCCGGGCGGCGAAGACCGCGTCTACCCCGACCGCGTCGTCGCCCACCTGGTTCAGCGCGACCGCGACTCGTACTACCGGACCGCCGAGTTCGTGAACTCCTATCCGTGCGACGTGCTGAACATCCAGCACGAGTACGGTCTGTTCGGCGGCGACGAAGGCGAATGGGTCGTCGATCTGATCTCCGCCGTCGCGAAGCCGGTCGTCACCTCGCTGCACACCGTGCTCCCAGATCCTTCGCCCGAGCACATGCGCGTCGCGCGCGCGATCTGTGCGACCTCGACTGCAATCGTCGTGTTGTCCGAAACCGGCCGCGAGATCCTGATCGACCGCTACGACGTCGACCCGGCGAAGATTCACGTGATCCACCACGGCGTCCCCGACGTTCCGCTGCGCGACACCCTCGAAGCGAAGAAGAAGCTCGGCCTCCAAAACCGCACTACGATCTCGACCTTCGGGCTCATCAGCCGCGGCAAAGGTTTGGAATACGCGATCGAAGGGATGCAGGCGGTCGTCGAATCGCACCCCGAAGCGCTCTACCTCGTGCTCGGTCAAACGCATCCGGTCATCCGGCGCAACGAAGGCGAATCGTACCGCCGCCAGCTCGAAGCCTCGATCGCCGCGAACGGCCTCACCGACAACGTGAAGCTCGTGGACAAGTATTTGGAGTTCGACGAACTCATCGACTATCTCACCGCGAGCGACATCTATCTCACGCCGTACCTGAATCCGACGCAGATCGTCAGCGGCACGCTCGCGTACGCGATCGGCTGCGGCAAGGCCGTCGTCTCGACGCCGTACCT
Source organism: Candidatus Elarobacter sp. (assembly GCA_035939295.1). GTDB lineage: Bacteria > Vulcanimicrobiota > Vulcanimicrobiia > Vulcanimicrobiales > Vulcanimicrobiaceae > Vulcanimicrobium. Next base: position 2,001 of record DASZGA010000100.1, read on the forward strand.
GTACGCGCAGGAACTGCTCGCGCACGGCCGCGGGTTCACGGTGCCGTTCCGCGACTCGTCGGCGATCGCGACCACGCTGGTCGCGCTGCTCGACGACGCCGCGCTGCGCGAAGCGACGCAGCACCGCGCCTACAAGTTCGGTCGGCGCATGACCTGGCCGCACGTCTCGAGCGCGTACGGGATGCTGTTCACGCAACTGCTCCCGGCCTCGCGGCGCGCCGAGCTTGCAACCTCCGCCTAGAGCGAACGCCGGCGCGGCGCGCACGCGCCGCCGGCCCGCGCTCGACCATCTGCTCGCCATGACCGACGACGTCGGTCTGCTGCAGCACGCCACGCTCGACGTCCCGAACCGCTCGTGCGGCTACTGCACCGACGACGTCGGCCGCGCGCTGATCGTAGCCTGCGAAGCGGCGAGCCGCAGCGCGACCGAAACCGACGGAGCGCGGCTCGTCACCACATACCTCTCCTACTTGCACGACGCGCAGCTGCCCAGCGGCTCGTTCCACAACTTCATGGGCTACGACCGCCGCTGGCAAGATTGCGACGGAACACCGGATTCGGTCGGCCGCGCGGTTTGGGGACTCGGCTACGCAGAGCGCCACGCGCCGCGCGAGACGTGGCGCATGCTCGCCGGACGTCTTCGCCGCAACGCGCTCGTCGCGGTGACGCAGATGCAGTACGTCCGCTCGCGCGCCTACGCCGCCCTCGGCCTGGTGCACGCGCTCGCCGCTCGCCCCGACGACGAGCTCGCGGTGCGTGCGGTGCTCGACGAGTCGCTGGCGATGATCGCCGACGCGTTCGACCGGCATGCCGGCGAGGGTTGGCAGTGGTGCGAGGACGTCATGACGTACGACAACGCGCGGCTCTGCGAAGCGCTGCTGCGCGGCGGAACCGCGCTCGGCAACGAGCGCTACGTGAACGCCGGGGTCGCGATGCTCGAGTTCTACGCGTCGGTCGTGATCGAAGGCGATCTCTTCGTTCCGGTCGGCAATGCGGGCTGGTATCCGCGCGCCGGCGTGAAGGCGCGCAACGGGCAGCAGCCGCTCGAAGCGGCGGCGATGGTCGACGCGGCGTTCGCCGCGCTCGACGTCACTGGCGAGGAGCGCTGGCGCACCGTCGCGTCAGCCGCGCACCAGTGGTATTTCGGCCAGAACTCGTACGGGATCGCCGTGGCGACCGAGACCGGCTGCCGCGACGGGATCGACGACGGCGGGCTCAACGCGAACATGGGCGCGGAGTCGACGGTGTGCTACCTCATGAGCGCCCTGACGATGGCGAACCGCTCGACGAAGACGCTCCGCCTCGCGCGGTAGCGCGGTCCGCTCCACCGAGCGCCACACACCGGATCTTTTGCGTGGGTCGTCTCGCGAAGCATAATGCTTCGCCGTATATTTCAAGGATGACTTGCGTTACAACAGTGTGCCAAAAGCGTGCATTGCCGTTTACGCGGCTAGGCGCAGCCGCTACTCTTGTCTCACGTCAGACCGACTAACACCTTTTCAAGTGTCAGGAGAGACCGTGCGGACGACGGCGATTCGGCGAGCTATTTCTGTAGTGCTGTGCGCTACGACCCTGCTGTATGGTTGTGGTCAACGGACCATAGGACGAGGCGGAGCGCAATCGATGCTTCCCGCGACGCGCACGGTCATGGGAACGAAAATAATCTACGCAAATGTCGGCCCCTTTATGGTCGAGCCGGCCTCTTCGTACGGCAAGTCCCTAGGAGTCGACACGTGGCAGGCCTTTGCAATTGATGATGGGGCCAGCGGGCAGGTCACGTTCTTCGGAGTAAACTCATACGGTGCGATGGTTTGGGAAGAATCTTTTGGGACGTTCTACGACAGCGCCGGCAACGTTCATGCGCGGTATACCACTTCTTTCGGAACCGACCTGAGCACGGACAACAATGGTCGAGTCTCAATTGTCAGCTCTGCGCTACAGCGAGACCAGCCATATGCGGCCGCGATAAATCAGGACGTCAATATCGCTCTTGGGCCGTCTGGAGGTGGTGGAAACGCGAAAGGGGGACCGCTTCCGCTCGCTCATTCTCGGTCCACGCAGTCCACCGGCGGCTGGATCTCCTTCGTACTTACGCTCGTCGGTGTGGGTGTTGGCATCGCAGGTGCCATCGTCGCCTCGCCAGCCATTGTTGCCGCGGGAGTTACCGTCGCCATCGTCGGTGCTGTCATCAGCTTGGTTCGAGACGGAGCGCTCAACGAGCAGCAAGTGATTAACTTCCAAACGCTAACGGGCACAAACACGAATCAGTTTGGAGGTGTGGTCTTCAATCCTGTTCCTGGGCAAGTCTATGCACCCGGTACCGTCACCGAGGTTTGCACGAGGGAGCAGAATTCCTATACATGGGATTGTCAATGGACGTTTTACCCTCTTGGGTAGAAGCGGTCGTCTGGATTCGTAGTGCCGCCTCGCGTAGGGTGAGTTGCTCCAGGCTTGCGCGATGAGCGCGCTCGGGGCGCACGGCGCGAGCGCCATGATCGTCAGCATCGGGTTCACGCCGGACCAGCGCGCGCTTCGTGGCGCGGGCGCGCAGCGCGGCGGCGAAAGCCTGCAGTCCGGCTTCGGCGACGCCGTCCCCGAGCCGCTCCGCGCCGACGTTCCCTTCGCCGCGATCGCGCGCGATCGCGATCATCGTCGCGCGATGGCGCGCGCCGCTCATCGTCGCCGCGTACTCGTCGCGGCTCTTCCACGGCGGCGCGCTCGCCATCAACCCCGGGGATGCGATGGCGATACCTCGATCACCACGCCGTACCCGTCGTCGGCGACGACGCCGGGCTCAACGTCAACACGGGCGCCGAGTCGACGGTCTGCTGCCTCATGAGTGCGCTGACAACGCGCACCGCTCGACGAAGACACTGCGCCTCGCGCTGACGTGCAATTAGCGTGCCGGCGGATGCCGGGCCGGTGCCAGTCGATTTACAGCGTAGCGGACGTGTAGTAGCGTTGTGCGAGCGTCCTCACCAGTTCCATCGACAAGGAGCTCGTATGTTGTCTTTTCTGCGCGTGCCGGCAGTTCGCATCGCCGTGCTCGGCGCGGCATTCGCGACCGCGTTTCCGGCTCTTCCCGCCAAAGCGGAAGGTTGTGCGCCTACGTTCATGGGCGAAAAGCTCAGATCGTTTACGGTCACGCGCCAAGCGAACGGCGGGACCATTTGGGTTTGCTACTACTGACCGCGCGGCGATCCGACTAAATCGCGTTTTCCCGGTGCCACGGTGGTGCTGACACGATTTACAACACAGGCTCGCCTCGCTACCGTTTCCTCGAACCGCAAACAAAGCGGTTCCGGTCTTGCATTAGCAAGCACCGATCGATAGGAGTTTCAAATGGTTGCCTTCATGCGCCGTTTACCTCTGCTGCGCTTCGTCGTTCTGACGGCCGCGTTCGCGACCGTGCTTCCGGCTCTTCCCGGGGACGCCGAGGTGCTGGTTTGTAACAGAACGATAAACGGCTGCACGCTGTCAGGGATCGACTACACGTACGGGACGAGTGGCGTAAGCGTAACCTGCCACTACTCCTGCGGCGGCACTCGCCCGGCTAACTGAGTTCAGCTTGGCGTTGCATCGGCCCCAACCGGGCCGATGCAACGGCGGCCGCCATTGCGGGTCCGTGTACGATTCGTCGCAGAGCCAAAACGTACGTCCATTCGATCGGGAGTTCACAGCATGTCGATTTTCGCGCGTTCGTCCGCATTTCTCATCGCTGTTCTCGTTTCAGCGGCGTTCGCCGTCGGGTCGGCGGACGTCGCCCGCGCCGACGTCCCACATTTGATCCTGCACGTGAGCGATCATCCACTGCCGAGCGCGCTCGATCTGCACGGCGCGGCCGTCGCGCCGGAATCGCAGCTCCTTCCCTGCTCGAAAGACGACCGCGCGATGCTGCAACCCGACTTGAACGCCGTTTCCGCCCTCGTCGCACGTGCCGGTGGAGCGCGGCTGCGCAAGCGCGATTTCCAAGCGGGCGCACCGATCACGACGCCGGACGGTCTGATCTTCACCCTCGTGCCTACACCCAACGGGTCGTACGTCGTTTCGATCGACTCGGGGCAGACACGAGCGTTCCCGGAACGATATTTCGATCCATGTCTGAAGATGGCGTCCGGGAACATCGCGAAGATCACGCGCCTGGGCCTGGTTCCGCCTCGTGCGAACCTTGGAACCGCGCAGTACTCACCGGCGGTCGGCTTTTATCTCTTCATGAACTACTGAGCGATGCGCTGCCGCCCGTGGCATCCGCCGAGCGCGCGCGCGTTCGTCCTTGCGAGTGCGATCGTGAGCGCGCTCGCGTCCTCCCTGCTCGGCACCGCGAGCGCCGCGGAGCCGGACCAAGGATCGGTTCACGTTCAGATCACGGACGAGCGGAATAAACATCCGATTGCTTTGGCGAGGGTGTTCCTGGTCGGGCCGCACAGCGACGTCGGCTACACGGCTGCCGACGGAGTCGTCGAATTCCGCGGCTATCCGCCGGGCTCGTACCGCATCAGCGTGTACGCCCCGGGCTACGCGAATGCTCGCAGCGATTTCGAGGTCGTCTCCGGAACGACGGCGGATGTGTCGGCGGCGCTCGCGCCTCAAAGCGCGTTGACGACGATCGGCACGGTCGTCGCGCGCGTGCGCGTCTCGGCGTCGACGGGCCGAGCGAGCGCGGGCGACGCGCAGAGTTCGAGTTCCGGAGGGCTCTCCGCAGCGCTGGGAAGGCTCCCGTCGGTGTCGTCTGCGCCGAGCGGCGTCGCTTTGGACGGGCTCGGTGTCGGCGGAACGCGCGCAGCAATCGACGGCACGCCGCTCGCAGGAGCGGGTCGAAGCGCTGCGCTTTCGGGGATCGGCCTCGATCTCTTCCGCAGCGTGACCGCTCAGCCGCTCGGCGGCCGAGGGGCGCCCGGAGTGGACCTCGCGACGAACGATCCCACGCTCGCGTTCGCCGCGAACGCTCTTGTGAAGCACGACGGCCTCGGTGGCACCGGCGCGATCGCGGGCGTCACCGGAACGGCCGGCGCGATCGGGTTCGTCGCGATGCACGTCGATGGCAGAACCGCCGGCCCGCTCGACGGATCGGTGTATCGTGACGCCAGTGGGCTCGTGTACGGGCACCTCGACGAGACGACCGGAACCGGAACGCTCGTCAAGCTGCGCGCGCCGCTCTCGTCGAATCAGTCGCTGCTCGGTGAAGCATCGAGCATCGACTTGAAGTTGCGGCCGGCGTGCGCGGTCGCCTCAGGCGGCACCCCGTGCGGGTTCGGACCCGGGAACACGACGGTCTCGCGCTTTTCGGACGCGTTCGTTCGTTATCTGTACGCCGCGCCGAACGCGAACGTCGGCTTCACCCTCGCGAGTTCGACCCAGTCGGACCGCGCGGATCAGCTCCATCGGCTCGTCGGCGGCATCGCCGCGCCGCTGCTGTCGGCGACGCAGACCGCACTCTCGTCGCTCGCGTTTCACTACGACCGTTCCCTCGGCCTCAGACACAGCATCTCGTTCGACGCGTCCAGCGAGCGGCAGACGACGGCTAGCGCGATTCCGAACGTGGCGTTTGGTTCGTCTCAGCGATACGTATACGCTGCGCTCGCCGAAACGTACTCGCCGCGTATCGGGGAGTCGCTTCGGTTCTCGCTCGACCTGCCGTCGTCCGGAAGTCGCGCCGGAGCGAACGCCGCCTTCGACAAAGCGGACGCGAAAGGCGGTGAGGCTGCGCTGCAGGTACGGATCCTCGAGCCGCGCCAGCCGGCGTTGCCGCAAGTGCCGATCGCGGGCACCATATTCGACCCGCCGAGCGCGGCGTACGACTGCCTCCACCAGCAGGTGTTCGTAAACGGGGTCGGCGCCGTGTCCGGGGTTCCCGCCGACACCGGCGGCACGCTCGGCTACAAGCGGGCGCGCGGCGATTGGGCATTCGAGGTGCAGGCAGCGCACGACAGCATCGTCGACGGGGTCGTGCCGGTCGTCTCTCGCGGGGCGACGTCCGGCCCGAACGCCGCAACGCCGGACTTGCTGGCTCGGATCGCGGCGTTCTATGCGTCTCGGGACGGTTGCGGTAAGCCCGCGGTGCTGGGTCCGGCGCAACTCATCGTGAGCGCGCCGGTATCGGCGCGGCTCGTCTACGACCGGCTTACCTTCTCGGTCGCCTTGCGCACCCGCGGTCCCCTCATCGCACCTTACCTGCAATACACGAGTGCGCGCTACGACGCCGGAAGCGGTAAGCAGACGCTGCCGTACGTTCCTCGCTATCGCGCGGGATTCTTGGTCGACGCGCGTCTGAAGCGGGCCCGCAGCGAAGTTCTCGGCTATCTCGACTACGTCGGCTCGAACAACGCGGCCGGCCTCCCTCCACATATGGAGGCGAGCGTCGGATTCAGTGCTCGTTTGCCGTACGGCTCTCTGACGGCGGGCGTCACCAACGTGGGGCAGGCGTGGGCTGCGAAGTTCGCATCGTCCGCGTTCGCGGCGCCGCTGCCGAACGGCATTCTGCCGATCGCGCGACCGCTCGCACCACGGACGTTCCACGTCACCTACGATGTCGGCGCCGGGCGGCCGTCGACGGCTGGGCAGATCGACGCGCTGGCTGCTCTGGCGTCCGTGGCGCAGCCCTCCAACGACACGTTCTCGCTTACGCTCCGCCCGCTCGAGCCCGGACCGCCCGAGCACGTTTTCGAACCGAACCTCACGCTCGACAGCTGCACCCCGGAGGGTGCCGCGATCACGCGAGCGGTGCTCGACGCGATGCGCCTGGAGGCGGCGCGCGAGCCCGCATCGCCGAGCGAGCCGGATGCGGCGATCGCCGTCGATCCACAATTCGGCGTCAAGGTTGTGGCGCACCGCCGCAGCGGCCACGTCTCGTTCGCGCTCTTCGTTCAGAACAGTCGCGCGGACGGGCGGATCAGCGGCTGCGTCCGCTTGCAAGCCGCGGGGGCCGACGAATTGCGGGCGCGCGGCGCCTACGTCCCGAGCGATGCCGAATCGGACGCAGCCTTCGTTTTCTTCGACCCGAACGTCGGCATGTATCGCGTTACGGGCGATTTACCGGCTCCGGCCGCGAGCCCCGAGCCCGGCCGCCCGACGGTCGAACAAGTCGTTCTCGATCCACCCCCGACGGCCGCGCCCGCCGAGCCGTTCCGGCTGCGTGAAACGTGCCCGGAACGCCTGCGTCCGTTTGCGCAAACGGTGCTCGCGCAACTCGCTGCCGACCTTCCGGCTGTCCTTGCCGGAAAGAACGCTCGGCCGTCGCCGTATACCCAACTGATTCTCATGGGAGGCGATCGGCCCCGGTGGGTGGCGATTCGTTTTCTCGACGCAAGCGCGCGAACAACGATCGACACCTGCGCACACGTTGCGGGCATATCTCACGCGCGGCTTTCCGCGCTACAGATCGACGACCGCTCCGAAGATCTGGGGTTTGCGCCCGACCTAGGCTTGTTCGAGCCGTTCTAAGACCGAACGAGCTCCGACGCTGCGCCTCGCGCGATGAGCGCGCTGGTCGCGCGGTGCGCGAGCGCCATGATCGTCAGCATCGGGTTCACCCCGGACGCGGTCGGAAACGCCGACGCATCGGTAACCAGCAACCCTTCGACACCGTAGACGCGGCCTTCCGGGTCGATCGCGCCTTCGGCCGCGGTCGCGCCCATCCGCGCCGTCCCCATCTGGTGCGCGGAAAACAGCGCGACCGGCGCGCGCTTCGCGGCGCGTGCGCGCAGCTCGGCTGCGAACGCCTGCAGTCCGGCTTCGCTCGCATCGGTGGCGTCGAGCGCGAGTTGATCGGCGTGCAGCGTCGCAATGCTGCGCGCGCCGGCGGCGAATGCAATCCTCGCCGCGGCGGCGACGCCTTCGGCGAGCCGTTGCGCGTCGTCGCCGGCGATACGATATCGCACGTCGGCGCGCTCGTCGACGCCGACGCTTCCTTCGCCTCGGTCGCGCGCGATCGCGATCAGCGTCGCGCGATTGCGCGCGGAGCTCATCGTCGTCGCGTGCACGTCACGCCCCTTCCACGGCAGCGCGCTCGCCATCAAGCCCGGATGCGACGGCGAAACCTCGATCACGACGCCGTGCCCCTCACCGCGGCCCGCGAACTGATCGCAAACCGCCGTCTGCATCGCACCGTGCCAGGGCTCCACCGGCCCGTCGAACTCCGCGGAGATCGCCGTAACCGGATGCAATCGCAAATGCTTCCCGAGATGCGGCGAGCTCACGCCGCTGCGCGCCAGAATCCCCGGCGTCCGCAGCGTCCCCGCCGCGACGACCACCAACGGCGACTCGACGACGAAGCGCGTTCCGTCCTCCGCTGTCGCCTCGACGCCGCGCGCAGTTCCGCCGTCGACGATCACGCGATCGGCACGCGTGCGCGCGTACACCTGCGCGCCATGCGTGATCGCATCGCGAAGATACGTTGCAGCGGTCGAACGTTTGTTGCCGTACGCGCAGCCGAAACCGCAGTAACCGCATTGGTCGCCGGTGCACTGCGCGTTGCGCGGGATCGCGTGGCACGACCAGCCCAGCTTTGAGCAGCCGTCGGCGAGTACGGCGTTATTGCGGTTGTGCGACGCCGCCGGCGTCACGCCGAGCCGCGTCTCGACCGCGTCGTACGCATCGGCCAGCTCGCCGGCGAACCCGGGCCGTCGCAGCGTCCGCTCCCACTCCGCGGCGAGCGCCGGCGGCAACCGCAGCGAGGTCGACCAGTTCACCGCCGTTCCGCCGCCGACGCATGCTCCGGCAAGGATCGAAACGCCGCCGTCGTCGCTCGCGCACAACCCGTGCTCGAGATAGAGCTGGCCGAACGCGTCGGCCTCGCGTTGGGACGCGGCGACGTCCTCGAACGCGGGCCCCGCTTCCAGGACGACCACCCGCAGCCCGGCCTCGGCCAGCAGCGCCGCGGCGACGCCGCCGCCCGCGCCCGACCCCACGACGACCGCGTCCGCGGCGATCCGCGCGCCCGCCACAGGCGCCGGCGCGAGCGGAAACGCCTCGGCGGCCGGCACGTCGGTGCGCGGCCCGGGATAACCCAGCCGCTCCCAGACGGCACTCCGGCCCTGCTGGTCGGCGGCCGCGTAGGCCGCAAACAGGGCCAGCCGGCCGAACGCAGCGACCGCCGGCCGAAGCGCGGGAACCGTCGCCAGACGGCGCAGGACGCGCTCGCGCGCGGGGCGGTCGAGGCGCGCGAACCCCCGGGCCCTCCCGGCGAGGGGCAGCATCACGGCCGGGCTCCCGAGCATCGTCAGGACCATCGCGAGCTTCGCCCTGCGATGCGGCGCGAGCCGGTCGAGCGCGGTCGAAACCATCGTCTGCGCGGCCGCCAGGTCGGCGTCGGGTGGCGCAAACGTATCGACGAGCGCATCCAGAACCGCGCGCTGCGGCGGTCTCAGCGACGTCTCAGCAATCGGCGGTTTTTGCAAAGCAAACGGGCGTTTCGCCGGGACCGACGTCCCCTCCGGCAGCACGTTACGGTATCCCATAGGCAAAAGAACCGTTCGCGGCGAACATTGTCCTGATGCTGGCGCAGACCGAACTTCTCAATGACGTCCAGCGCGAAGCCGTCGAGCATACTGACGGCCCAGTGCTGATCTTCGCCGGTGCAGGCTCGGGCAAGACCCGCGTACTCACGCACCGGATCGCATACCTCCTCGAACAGAAGAAGGTCTTCCCGGACCGTATCCTGGCCGTTACCTTCACCAACAAAGCTGCCGGCGAGATGAAGTCTCGCCTCGAGCGGATGGTCGGCGCGCCCGCGCGCGACCTGTGGGTCGGGACGTTTCACAGCATGTGCGTGCGGATGCTCCGCCGCGACGGCCGCAAGATCGGGATCGCCCCGAACTTCGCGATCATGGACGACGCCGATCAGCGCGCGATCGTCCGTGAGGTGATCGCCGACCTCGACTACGACGAGCGCCAGATCGCCCCGGGCGCCGCGCTCGCCGAGATCTCGAAGGCGAAGAACAACCTGTGGTCGCCCGAGGAGTACGAGTCGAAGAACCCGTCGTTCGCCGGCGAGCGCTATGCGAACGTCTACCGCGAGTACGACCGGCGCCTCGCCGAGTCGAACGGCCTCGACTTCGACGACCTGATCGCCAACGCGATCAAGCTGCTCGACAACGACGAGGACGCGCGCACCCGCTACCAGACGAAGTTCAAGTACATCCTGGTCGACGAGTACCAGGACGTCAACTACGCGCAGTACCGGCTCGTCGCGACGCTCGCGAAGGAGCACGGCAACATCACCGTCGTCGGCGACGACGACCAGTCGATCTACTCGTGGCGCGGCAGCGACTACCGCATGATCCTGCGCTTCGAGGAAGACTTCCCGGGCGCGAAGGTCTTCAAGCTCGAGGAGAACTACCGCTCGACGCAGACGATCCTGGGCGCTGCGAACGAGCTGGTCGCGCACAACGCCGGACGGCATCCGAAGAGCTTGTTCACCAAGCGCGCGGAGGGCGAGAAGCTCACCGCGTTCCAGGCCGAGTCCGAGCGCGCCGAAGTGCGCTACGTGATGGAGAAGATCAAGGAGCACGTGCGCGAAGGCGCCGCGTACCGCGACTTCCTCGTCCTGTACCGCACCAACGCGCAGTCGCGCTACTTCGAAGAAGGCTTCCTCGCCGAGGGGATTCCGTACCGGGTCGTCGGCGGTGTCGGGTTCTACGCGCGCACCGAGGTCAAGGACATGCTGTCCTACCTCCGCTACATCGTGAACCCGTCCGACGCGGTCGCCTTCCGGCGGATCGTCAACGTTCCGCGCCGCAGCATCGGTCAGCAAACGCTCGCGTCGCTGCTCGAAGCGGCGAACCAGGCCGGCGTCTCGGTCGGCCAAGCGGTGTTCGACTCGAACCTGCTCAAGCGCGCGGTGCCGAAGAAGCAGCGCGAGCTGGAGCGCTTCGCCGAGCTGATCAACGACCTGCGCGAGAAGGCCGCGTCGTTCAGCGTGAGCGAGCTGCTGATCGCGGTGATGGAAGAGTCGGGCTACCTGCGCGAGCTGCAGGCCGACGAAACGCCCGACGGCCGCGCGCGGATCGAGAACCTGCAAGAGCTGGTCGGCGTCGCCCGCGAGTTCGAGAACAACCCGGAGACGGGCTCGACGATCGACGACTTCCTCTCCAACATCGCGCTGATCAGCGACATCGACACGCTCGACCCCGAGTCGTCGTTCGTGACGCTGATGACGATGCACGCGGCGAAGGGGCTCGAGTTCCCGATCGTCTTCCTGACCGGGCTCGAAGAAGGCGTCTTCCCGCACACCCGCGCGCTGACCGACATGACCGAGCTCGAAGAAGAGCGCCGGCTCGCGTACGTCGGCGTGACGCGCGCGATGGACCGGCTCTACCTGAGCTTTGCCGCGCGCCGCACGCTGTTCGGCAACACGTTCTCGCACCCGAAGTCGCGGTTCATCGAAGAGATGCCGTCGGTCGAAGTGATCGGCGGGGTCGGGATCGGTCCGCGTCCGGGCGGCGGCCGCTGGCGCGAGGTCTCGATCCACGAGAACGCCGGCGCCGGCGTCGGGATGGACTTGAACCCCGGCGACAAGGTCCGTCATCCCAAGTGGGGTGAGGGCACCGTGGTCAACACCGTCGGCGCGGGCGGCGACGGGCTCTTGACGATCAACTTCCCGAACGTCGGGCAGAAGATGGTCATGCTCAAATACGCGCCGCTGGAGAAGGTCTAGGGCCGACGTCATGTTGCGCGTCGGGGTTGCCGGCGCGCTCGGGAGACTGGGGCGCGTCGCATGTACCGCCATCGAGGCCGCTGACGATCTGAAGCTGTCGGCGGCGTTCGCGCGGCGCGGCGGGGCGCACGTGGACGGCGTCGTGACCGACGACGACTTGGACGCGTTCCTTGCGCACGAGCTCGACGTCGTCGTCGACTGCACCGTCTATCCGACGACGCTCGACGTCGCGCGCGGGGCGGTCGAAGCGGGCGTTCCGGCGGTGATCGGCGCGACCGGCTGGACCGAGGAAGATCTCGTCGTGCTCGGCGAGCTGTGCGACGAAGACGACGTGCCGGCGATGTACGTCCCGAACTTCTCGTTCGGCGCGGTGCTGATGATGCGCTTCGCCGCGCAAGCGGCACGCGTTTTCCCGCGGGCGGAGATCGTCGAGCTGCACCACGACCAGAAGCGCGACGCCCCCAGCGGAACGGCGAAGCTGACGGCGCGCCGCATCCACGAAGCCGGCGCCCCGCTCCCGCCGATCCACAGCGTTCGTCTTCCCGGACTGGTTGCGCACCAAGAAACAATCTTCGGCGGCACCGGCGAAACGCTCACCCTGCGCCACGACTCGATCTCGCGAGAATCGTTCGGCCCCGGAATCGTCGCCGCCGTCCGCGCCGTGCGGCAGCAACAAGGCCTCGTGGTCGGTCTCGACTCGATCGTCGACGCAATGCTATCCGACCCCGGCACCGTGAGCGTGCCGTCGTGAAGGTGGCGATCGTCGGAGTGACCGGCGTCGTGGGCGGGACGATCCTGCGTGTGCTTGAGGAGCGCAACGTCGCGGTCGACACGCTGCTTGCCTACGCGTCGCGCGATCGCGCGGACGGGGTGCGCTTCCGCGGTCAGAACGTTCCTGTCGTAGCTGCATCGCGCGAGCGGCTTGTCGCGGATCGGCCTGACGTCGCGTTCTTCGCGTCGAGCGACGATGCGAGCGCGGAGCTTGCGGAAGCGCTCGTAGAGACGGGCGCGGTCGTGATCGACAACTCGTCGACGTTCCGGATGCGACACGACGTCCCGCTCGTGATCCCCGAGGTGAATCCGGACCACATCCGGGACGAGCACCGCATCTTCCCGGTCGCGAACTGCACGGCGATCGTGCTGACGGTCGCGCTCGCGCCGATCGCGCGCGCCGTTGGGCTGCGCGGCGTCCGCGTCGCGACGTATCAAGCCGTCAGCGGCGCCGGCCGCGCCGGGCTCGACGCGCTCGCGAACGAAGAAAAAGGCGAGGCACCTGACGGCACGTTCTCCGCGGCGATCCATCGCAACGTCGTCCCGCATGTCGGAAGCTGGGACGGCGACGGCGACACCGGCGAAGAGCAGAAGGTCGTCGCCGAGACGCGCAAGATGCTGGGGCGCCCGAACCTCTCGATCGCCGCAACGACGGTGCGGGTTCCGGTGAGGCGCGCCCACAGCGTAGCGGTCTTCTTCGAAACCGAAACGCCGACCGACGTCAACGCGATCCACGAGGCGTTGCGCCAAGCGCCCGGAGTCGTGCTGCACGAACACGGGATCGTCACGCCGCGCGACGTCGAAGACACCGACCTCGTCCACGTCGCCCGCGTCCGCCCCGAGCCCGACGACCCGACCGACACCCACTTCCAGATGTGGGTCGTCGGCGACCAGCTCCGCAAAGGCGCCGCCACCAACGGCGTGCAGATCCTGGAGCTGCTGATCGCAAAGGGGCGTTTTGCCCGCCAGCAGGTGAACGCGCGATGAAGGACGTCGTCGTCCTGAAATTCGGCGGTTCGTCGCTCGCGACCGAAGCGCTGCGCGAGATCGCAGCATCGCGTGTGCTCGACGTCGTGCGGCGCGGGGAATCGCCGGTCGTCGTGTGCTCCGCGCTCGGGCGCGCGCCCGATCCGTACGCCACCGACTCGCTGTCGGCGCTGCTCGGCCCGGTGCGCGACGGCCCGAACCGCGATCTCTTGCTCGCGTGCGGCGAAGCGATCGCGTGCGCCGTGTTCGCGGAATTGCTCACCGCCCTCGGCGCGCCGGCGCAGGCGATGACCGGACTGCAAGCCGGGATCTTCACCGACGCCGAGTACGGCGAGGCGGAGATCACCGACGTCGATCCGGAACCGGTGCGCGCGCTGCTGGCGCGCGGGATAATCCCGGTGGTCACCGGATTCCAAGGCGGCACGCGCGATCGCGCGACGACGACGCTGGGCCGCGGCGGCAGCGATCTCACCGCGGTCGCGCTCGGCGACGCGCTCGGCGCGCGCTCGGTCGAGATCTACACCGACGTCTCCGGCGTGATGACCGCCGACCCGCGCCGCGTCGCCGGCGCGCACCCGCTCGAGCGGGTCACCCAAGCCGAGATGGTCGAGCTGGCCGGAAACGGCGCCAAGGTGATGCACCACAAAGCCGCCGAGCTCGCGCACGCGACCCGCACGCCGTACGTCGTGAAAGGGCTGCGCAGCGGCGTCGGCACGATGATCGACGACGACGCGCCGGTCGACGCCGACCGCCCCGTCACCGGGCTCACGGTGATCCGCGACGTGACCTTCTGCCGGATCATCCAAGGACTCACCGAGGACGCCGACCGCGCCGACGTCGACCGCAGCGTCCTCGCGCGCGTCGCCGAGCGCGGGATCTCGATCGACATGGTCAACGTCAACGACGCCGGCGTGTTCTTCATCGTCGACGACGAGCACGCCGAGGCGGTCCGGCCGGCGCTCGCCGACCTCAACCTGGCGCTGCGGATGCGCCCGCATTGCTCGAAGATCTCCGTGGTCGGCGCAGGGATGCGCGGCACGTCCGGCGTCATGTATCGCGTCGTGACGGCAGTTTCCGACGCGGGGGTCGAGATCATCCACTCGACCGACTCGAACATCACGATCTCGATCCTGGTCCCCGCCGATCAGGCGCACCGTGCGGAGCAGGCGCTGCACGACGCGTTCCGGCTCGGCCCCGGCGCGGTGGCGCGATGAAGCAGCTCGGCCGCCTTCTCACGGCGATGATCACGCCGTTCGACAAGAACGGCGCCGTCAACGTCCCCGAGGCGACCCGCGTCGCGAAGTTTCTGATCGAGCGCGGCAACGACGGCGTCGTGGTCGCGGGCTCGACCGGCGAAGGCAACGCGCTGGAGACCGCTGAGAAGCTGGTGCTCTTCACCGAGATCAAGAAAGCGCTGGGCTCGAGCGGCACCGTGATCGCCGGAACCAGCGGCAACAACACCCGCCATTCGATCGAGCTGACGAAGGCTGCCGAGCAGTGCGGCGTCGACGCGGTGCTGCTCACCGTGCCCGCGTACGTGAAGCCGACGCAGGACGGGATGCTCGGGCACTTCGGCGCCATCCTCGAGTCGACGACGCTTCCCGCGATCATCTACAACATCCCCGGGCGGACGGCGGCGAACATGCTGCCGGCGACGTTCGCCGAGCTGACGCGCCGCCACCCGAACGTCGCGGGGATCAAAGAGTCGACCAGCGACATCAACCAGTTCACCGCGATCCTGTGCGACCGCACGCGCGAGGACGTGACGTTCTGGTGCGGCGACGACTACATGTACTTGCCCTCGCTCGCGATCGGCGGGCACGGTCTGATCTCGGTCGCCGGACACCTGTGCGGGCGCGAGCTGCGCGCGATGGCCGACGCGTTCGACGCCGGCGACGTCGACACGGCCGGGAAGATCCACCGCGATCTCTGGCCGCTGCTCAGCGCGCTGTTCGCGACGACGAACCCGATTCCGGTGAAGTGGGCGATGAGCACGTACGGTTTCGACACCGGTCCGTGCCGTTTGCCGCTCGGCGCGATGCCCGACCCGCTGAAGGCGACGCTCGAACCGCTGATCGCACCGTACCGCCCGCAGTGATAACCGTGCTCGGCTGCCGCGTCGACGCGGTCGGGCGCGACGAAGCGGTGGCACGAATCGTCGCGCTCGCGAACGGCGCTTCGAACGGCAGCGGCCTCGTCGTGACGCTCGGTGTCGAGATGGTGATGGCCGCGCAGCACGACCGCGCGTTCCGCGACGTCCTGAACTCCGCGGCGCTCGTCACCTGCGACACGATCGGCCTGTTGCTGGCCTCGCGGCTACGCCGCGGACCGCTGCGCGAACGCGTCACCGGCGTCGAGCTGGTCGCCGCGCTTGCGGCCCGTTCCGCCTCGCACGGCGACGTTCGCATGTACTTGCTCGGCAGCGGCGGAGACACAGCGCGGCGCGCCGGCGAAGCGCTGCGGCGAGCGTATCCCGGCGCGATCATCGCCGGCGCGCGCGACGGTTACTTTCGCGAAGACGAAAGCGATGCCGTCGCGGCGGCGGTCCGCGCGAGCGGCGCGAACGTTCTCTTGGCGGGACTCGGCTCGCCGAAACAGGAGCTGTGGCTCGCGCGGAATCTCGCGGCGACGGGGTGCGGCGCGGGGATCGGTGTCGGCGGTTCGTTCGACGTCTACGCCGGCAACGTTGAACGCGCGCCGGCATTCTTTCAACGCGCCGGGCTCGAATGGGCGTACCGGCTCGCGAAAGAACCGCGCCGCTGGCGCCGTCAGCTCGCGCTCCCGCGCTTCGCGCTCGCAGCGCTTGCCGAAACGCTGACTTCCCGGCCCGAACGCAACGTGCGCTGATTGTCTGCCACGATGCTGCCGAGCGGAAGGGAACCGAACCTAGGCCTCCTCACTGACCCGGCGAGGTAACGACATGATCGAAGGGCGTTTACCGTCTCGCGCACGAGCTTGCGCCGCGTTCGCCATCGTCTTCGCGCTGGCAGCGCCGCTCGCGCCGGCGCCGTCCGCCGCGCAGGTCGCCACGATCCTTCCCGCCGGCGCGGCGAAGCTGCCGTTTCAGCGGCTGCAAGTCGACACCGACCACTCGGCGGTGGAGTTCCGCGTCGGGTTCATGGGCGTCTCGTCGGTTCACGGCGACTTCGGCACCTGGGAAGGGACGATGATGTACGACCCGGCGCACTTCGAGCGCAGCACCGTGACGATCGCGATCCTGGCGGAGAGCATCAACACGAGCGTTCCGGCGCGCGACCGCGACCTCCGCAGCGACCACTTCTTCGACGTGAAGAAGTACCCGTACATCACGTTCACGTCGTCGTCGATCGCCGCGCGCGGGAGCGGTTACACGGTGACCGGAAACCTCACGATGCACGGTGTCACCAAGACGGTCGCGCTTGAGCTCATGCCGCTGCACCCGCTGGTGAAGGACGCGTGGCAGAACCAGCGGATGGGCTTCGTCGGAAAGACGGTGCTCAACCGGAAAGACTACGGTATCGACGGGATCGCGTTCTGGAACAACGAGTTCGATCCGGGGCGCCGCGCGATCGCCGACCGCGTCGACATCGACTTCACGCTCGAGGCCGAGCTCGTCAACATGGACACGCGCGACTTCCCGAAAGCGCAGGCCCTGATCAAGCGCATCGACAGCGAGGGCTTGCAGCCCGCGCTCGCCGCCGTCCGTGCCGCCGCCCCGGCGCCGCGCGCGGAAACCTTCCCGGCGTACCGGTCGATGCTCGCCAACGCCGGATCGAAGTTGCGGCAAAGCGGCCGCTTCACCGACGCCGCCGCGCTGTACCGCACCTTGACCGAGCTCGATCCCGCCGACGCGGAGGCGTTCGCCGCGCTGGCCGAGGCCGAGCTCTTCTCGGGCGACCGGACGCGGGCCGTCGCGGATTTCAAGCGATCCGTCGCCGCCGACGCGACGAACACCACGGCCTTGGAGTATCTGCGCCACCTCGGCTCGTAATAGCCCGGACCGATGCGCGCGATGATTCTCGCGGGCGGGATGAGCACGCGGCTCTATCCGCTCACCAAACAGGTCCCCAAGCCCATCGTCCCCGTCGCAGGCGAGCCGATCAGCGGCCACGTGATGCGCTGGCTCGCTTCGTTCGGCTACGACGAGGTCGCGATCAACGTCTTCTACCTCGCCGATCTGGTCGAGGAGACGTTCGGCGACGGCAGCCGCTACGGTACGAAGCTGCACTATCTGCGCGAACGCGAGCTGACCGGAAGCGCCGGCGCGCTCAAGCAGATGGAAGGATGGTTCGACGGGACGTTCGTCGTCGTCGGCTGCGACGATCTGACGAACGCCGACCTCGCCTCGCTGGTGCGCTTTCACAAAGAGCGCGGCGCGCTCGCGACGATCGGTTTGCTCGAGGTCGAGGAAGTCGACCAGTACGGCGTCGTCGTGCTCGACGAGAACGGCCGCATCACCGGCTTTCAGGAGAAGCCCGCGAAGGGCACCGAGCGCTCGAAGCTCGCGAACACCGGGATCTACGTCTTCGAGCCGGCGATCTTCGAGCGCATCCCGGCCGACACGTTCTACGACTTCGGCAAACAAGTGTTTCCCGAGCTGCTGCGTGACGGGCTTCCCTTCTACGCGATGGAGCTGAAGGGCGCGTACTGGCGCGACATCGGGACCCCCGACGAATACCGCCGCGCGACCGAAGATCTGCTGTCGGGGCGAGTGCAGATTCGCGGTGCGCGCGCGACCGGGATCCCGGCGAGCGCGCGCGTGGCCGGCGATGCGACGATCGAGGGGCCGGTGCGCGTCGGCGAAGGCGCGGAGATCGCGAGCGGCGCGCGGATCGCCGGGCCGACGGTGATCGGCGACGGCGTGCGCGTCGGCGCGAACGCGGTTCTCGAGCGCGCGATCGTGTGGAACGGCTCGACGATCGGCGCGCGCGCGACGGTGCGCGACACGATCGTCGGCGAGCGTTACGTCGTCGACGAGGGCGAAACGCTCGACGGCGCGATCGTCGCGAACGAGCCCAGCCCGGCCTGAGTATCGGCCGGGCCAAGGTCGTATAGCTTAAGGAGAGAAGAAGGCGTCGTCGCTCGGGTGAGCGGCGGGAGGACGAGATGACCGCGGACGCCGCAATCGCGCTCACGTACGGCTTTCTCGCGTACTTCTATCTGCTCATTCGCTTTCGCATCGTGTGGCCGGCCGTGCTAGAGAAGTCGCTGCGCCTGAAGCGCAACGTTCCCGACGCACGCTCGTTCGCGGAGTTCGTGCAGTTTACGGCCAATCTCGGCGCCGAGCAAAAGGCGGACGCGCCTGTCATGTTACGCGATGAGGCCGGGAAGCTCTACGACGAGACGCTTGCGGCCAACGCGGCGCTCGACGCCAAGGCGACGCAGGTTCTCGGTTTCCTCGGTGGCGGCGCGAGCTTGTACGCGCTCGCGGTCGATTCGAAAGCTACGGCACACCCGCAGCCGACGCTCTTGCTCGCGCTCGGAGTGTTGCTCTTCGTTCTAGCCCTGATTGCGTGCTTGGGATGCATGTTCACACGGTTCAGAGGCGGGTTGCCCGAGCTCCGCACGCAGCTCGCGCTTCCGGCGACGCTGAACAGCACCAGCATGACACCGGCGCGCGTCGCGGCTTTTCTCTTCATTCTCAAACAAGACCGGCAAGACGATAATCTTTGGATCAACTCGTACAAGACGATGTTCGTCGAGCTGGCTCATGCCCTGTTCGCGTTCGGAGCGATCGCGATCGTTCTGAACTACGTAGTCGCCTCGTTCCTCGGCGGAACGCCGGCGACTCATATCTAGCCGATCAGCTTCGGTCGCACGATTAAAAAGGGGACTTACGTGGATAGTGATGGCAGCGGCGCCTCCGTGATGGAGGCGAAAGGCAACGGAATCGGCGGCGCAAAACGGATCGCCCGCAAAAAGGCAGCCCGCAAGAAAGGCGCCTCGCGCAAGGCCGCCGGCCGCAAGAAAACCACGGCGCGCAAGAAGGTGGGTCGCAAGACCGCAGCACGGAAGAAAGCCGGGCGCAAAACCACAGCACGTAAGACCGGCGGCCGCAAGAAGACAGCGCGCAAGAAGGCCGCCGGACGGAAGAAGGGTGCGGGTCGCAAGAAGGCCGCCGGCCGGAAGAAGGGCGCGGGCCGCAAGAAGGCCGCCGCCCGGAAGAAGGGCGCGGGGCGCAAGAAGGCCGGAGGCCGGAAGAAAGCCGCAAGAAAGCGCAAACCGAACGGCATAGGCTGATGCGCTAGCGGGCCGACGAGCACGTCGTGATGGAACGGCGTGCTCGATTTTCTCCGCTCTTGGCTGTTTCCGCCGGCCTGCGCTTCGTGCGACTCGCCGGGTCCCGCTCTCTGCGAAGCTTGCGCGCCGGGCCATGCGGACGCGTTATCGTTCGCGGTCTACGGCGTTCCGGCGTTCGCGCTCGGCGCATACGAGGGCGCGCTTCGCCGCGTGGTCGTCGCGATGAAGCACGGCGAGCGCGACCCTCTCGACGCCTTCGCCGAACTGCTCGCCACGCGCGCGCCGTGGGACGGCGTGCTCGTTCCGGTGCCGACGACACGCTCGCGCGTCGCCGAGCGCGGGTTCGATCAAAGCGTCGAGCTGGTGCGGCGGATCGCACGACGGCGCGATCTGCGATGCATCGAGCTGCTGCGCAAACGCGGCGCGCCGCAGGACGGCTGCACGCGGCTCGCTCGACTGCGGTCCGCGGGCCGGTTTCGCATGACGGGCGCCCCGCCGTTTCCCGCCGCGGTGACGCTGCTCGACGACGTGTGCACGACCGGCGCGACGCTGCGCGACGCGGTGCAGACGCTGACGGCAGCAGGCGTGACGGTGCGCCGCATCGTCGTGATCGCGCGGACGCCGCCGGGCCGCCCTCGCGCGAAGGGCCGAGCCGGCCCGGAACCAATTCCGGCGCGAGCGGGTCGATGACGGAGCAATGAAAGCAGTATGGAACGGGGCGGTCCTCGCCCAGAGCGACCGCACCGAAGTCGTCGAGAACAACCACTACTTCCCGGCCGACGCGATCAACCGCGAGTACTTCAAGCCGTCCGAGACGCACTCGGTGTGCCCGTGGAAGGGGACGGCGAGCTACTACACCGTCGAGGTGAACGGCGAGAAGAACGCCGACGCCGCATGGTACTACCCGCAGACGAAGGACGCCGCGAAGAACATCGAGGGCTACGTGGCGTTCTGGAAGGGCGTCGAGGTCACGCCGTAGACCGCGATCGCACCTACCTCGCGCGCGCCGTCGAGCTGGCGTCGCGCGCGACCGCCGACGCCGCGCCGAACCCGCCCGTCGGCTGCGTCATCGTGCGCGACGGAACCACGCTCGGCGAAGGCTGGCACCACCGCCGCGGTGAGGCGCACGCCGAAGTCGAGGCGTTGCGCGACGCGCACACGCGCGGCAACGACGTGCGCGGCGCGACCGCGTACGTCTCGCTGGAACCGTGCAATCATCACGGCCGCACGCCGCCGTGCAGCGAGGCGCTGATCGACGCGGGCGTCGCGCGCGTCGTGATCGGCGCGCTCGACCCGAATCCGCAAACCGGGGAGGGCGGCGTGCAGCGTCTGCGCGACGCGGGGATCACCGTCGACGTCATCGACGACAAGGCGGCGCGCGCGCTGATCGAGCGCTTCCGCTGGACCGTCACGCATGCCCAGCTGCCGTTCGTCACGCTGAAGATGGCCGCATCGCTCGACGGCTACGTCGCCGCACGTCCCGGTGCGCAGCAGTGGCTCACGGGCGAGCCGGCCCGCGAGCGCGTGCGAGATCTTCGAATAGAGCACGATGCGGTGCTGGTCGGCGCCGGCACGGTGCGCATCGACGACCCGCAGCTCACGGTGCGCCCGCACGCGATGCGGCGCAAGCCGTATGCGCGCGTCGTCGCGTGCGAGACCGAGGCGATCCCGGCGACGAGCCGTATCCTCGCGCCGCCTGCGGACGCGCCGCCCGACGCGTACGCGCGCACGATCGTCCTGGCGCCGCGCGGTGCCCGGGCGAAGTTCGCCGCACTGGAATCCCTGGCGGACGTGGTCTACATCGGCGATGACGACGCGCGCAACCTCGATCTGCCCGCGGCGCTGGCCGCGATGCGCGAGCGCGAGATCACGACCGTGCTGTGCGAGGGCGGGCCCACGCTGGCCGGGCGACTCCTCGCGGGCGGGCTGGTGCAGCGCGTCGTCTGGCTCCTCGCGCCGACGTTCCTGCGGACCGAAACGGCCGTGCCGGCGCTGGCAGGCGCCGACCTCGCCGGCTCGGACGGGTGGCGGTTCGACCGCATCGAACGCGTCGGCGACGATATGCTGCTCTCCGCGGATCTCACCACGTGTTCTCCGGCCTGATCGTCCATGAGGGCCGCGTCGCCTCGGTCGACGGCGACGCCCGCCGCGGCCTCACCCTCGTCGTCGAGGCGCCCAGCGCGGTCGCCGACGGCGTCGCGAACGGCGACTCGGTCGCGATCAACGGCGCTTGCCTGACCGTCGTCGGCTTTGATTCACGGACGATGCGCTTCGACGTCGTCCCCGAGACGGTCACGCGAACCGGATTCGATCGCCTGCGCGCCGGCGACCGACTGAACGTCGAGCTCTCCATGCGCGTGGGCGACCGGATCGGCGGCCACTTCGTCTACGGCCACATCGACGAGAGCCCGTCGGTCCTTGCGAAAGAACCGGAAGGCCAAGGGTTCCGGCTGCACGTCGTCCTGCCGGACGCTCTGGCCCCGTTCATCGTCGAGAAGGGCTACGTCGCAGTCGACGGTGTGAGCCTCACGGTCGCGTCGGTGACGCAGGACGCGTTCACCGTCGCGCTGATCCCGGAGACGGCGCGCCGCACGACGCTAGGAACGAAGGGACCGGGCGACCGCGTGAACGTCGAAGTCGACCCGATCGCGCGTTACGCGCAAGGCGCAGCCATCGCGTACGCGCAGCAGCGCAGTGACGCCCCGACCGCCGACGAAGTCGCCTGGGCCTACGAAATCTAGCGTGCCCGAAACCGCCGAAGACCCGCACGACGGCGCGCCGGTTCGCGTCGGCCCGGTGGTGCGCGAGCGCGTACAGTGGCGCGACGTCGACGTGATGGGCGTCGTGCACTACGCGAACTACCTGCGATTCATGGAAGCCGCCGAAAACGAGTTCTTTCGCGCGCTCGGCTTTCCGTACGATCGCATCGCCGACGAGCTCGGCGTCTGGATCGCACGGATCCACCTCGAATGCGACTACCGCGCGCCCGCAAAGCTCGACGACGAGCTCACGTGCCGCGCAGAGCTGCGCAAGATCGGCGGCTCGTCGATGACATTTGCTTTCCCGATCGATCGCATCGACGGCACGCGCCTCGTCGATGGAGCTTTGGTCCTCGCGGCGCTGGATCGTGCAACCCTGCGCGCGGCGCGCATTCCGACTTCCCTGCGCGCGGCGCTGGAGCTGGGGCATCGTTGACGCGCGCTCGCGCCGTTGAATCAGAGCGGCAGGGTCATCAATTCGGCGGCGTCGGTGTTGATAGCCATCAGACGGTCGCCGATCGTCGTTATCCATGAAGGGCGCCCGGGAAATCGTGCCTTGAGCTCCAGCACGCCGCGCTCGCGCGAGTAATGCCACAACGCCGCGTCCTTAAGCGAAACGATGTCGGCGCCACCCGGAACCGGGGTCACCAGGCTCAATAAATCAGGCGGCGCCACGTAACGCCGCTCACCGGGAAGCACCCACTGCTGGTTGACTTGTGCGGAATCGGCGATTAGGACGCGGCTGTCCATCGTCAGGATGACGGCCAAGTCATCGTTCAAGGTCGTGAGCCCTCCGAATTTACCTGTCCAATCGAGCGGCAGTCGCCTGGACGAAAGCGTCACCGGATCGAAGCGAAACGCGTACGATTGCCCGTTCGGCGGGATCGAGACACGAAGGCCCCAGATATAATGCTGGGACGCGGACAGAAACTGCGCCTCGCGCGCATCGATGACCATCGACGACGAATCGGGAAGGAGGTGGAGCTCAGCGCTTTCGAGTTTGCCCACCGCATCAGCGACTTCGGGCAGGTCGAAATAGCGCACACGACCTGCCGCATCGATGCTGCCAACCTGCGGCGAACCACCCACGCCGAACCATATCGAGCCGTCCGAAGACTGCACCGCGGCGGTCAA
The DNA here is from genome assembly GCA_035939295.1 of Candidatus Elarobacter sp. Taxonomy (GTDB): domain Bacteria; phylum Vulcanimicrobiota; class Vulcanimicrobiia; order Vulcanimicrobiales; family Vulcanimicrobiaceae; genus Vulcanimicrobium. The sequence goes on from DASZGA010000100.1 coordinate 25,524, forward strand.
CCGCCTCGGCACGATGCCACGGATCTCCCGCACCGTTTTGGGAGTTGAATCAGAAACGTCCACGATGGCGGCCGGCGTGATCGCCAGGCACATGCCGCCGCTCGCGAAGACGAAAAGCGCGTGATCGACGCCGGTAAGCGGCTGGATGGCGCCATCTCGCGTCACCGATAGAAATCCGCGGCTTTGGGAGAGAATGACGACGCGATTGCCGCACGAAGCGACAGTCGCTTCGGACTGCACGCCCGGCAATGCCCGCGTTATGACCTCTGCCGCCATCGTAGGCGCGCTCGCGGCGCAGATGATCGGCGCGAGCGACATCGTAACGGCGTGCAACCCCCGGAATCTCGCCATACGCTATACTTTAGCACGAGGAAGAAGCGGCCCTGTCGTAGAAAGGGCTGCACTGTCGGGGGCGTGGGCACACTTTCTTTAGGCTTGTGTCGTGGCCGTGCTCATCGGCGAACTTCTTTCGGGTAAAGGGAATGTTTGCGATGAGGCCGCTTTTTCGCGCGCTTTCAGTTTTTGTATTGCCTTCTGCGCTCATTGTCGGGTGCGCTGCTCCAGTAACTCATTCGAGCTCGCTTGGACGAGCAATCGTTCCCAGTGTGCCGTCGGCACCTCCGCTCGACCCGGCGGTGGCATCGCTGATCGCACGAGCGCGGGCAAAAGGCCCGATCGCCATTCCGTCCCCTGGCGAGCATCTTCCGGAGACATGGGGAACGAAAGTTCCTCGGGAACTCTACGCCGCGATCGAAAAGCTCGGCAATCGTTCTATTCCGTACCAATCGCCGTCCGGCGTCCCGACCGTCGTGTATCTTGCTCTTCCGGCACAGGTGGAGGCGAATGGTGCTCGAGTGAAGTCGAGCGCCGGCATTTGCACGCTCACGGTGGTAGGTTGGGAATACCCGGACCATTGGGAGTACTCGTACAGCTATCTGTCCGGCGACTGTGGTTGGGATAGCGGAACTCCGCCCCAACCAGGCGGCGGAGGCGGAACGCCACCCGATCCGGTCGGGACGCCGTCGGCCAACATTCCGAATTGTCCGATGCCGAGCGGCGCTGCTGGAACCGATGCGGAAAAAGCGATCAACAAGAGTGCGAGCCTTAAAGACCTCACGACGTTCTTGGCAAACAACCACAACATCCCGAAGATCCAATTCAATACGACCGACCAGCCGATGAAGAGCGACGGAAAGACAGGCATCGCTGCGATAGCCGACTACAAGGTGCCGGTGTCGGACGGCACCATCGTGATCTATACGAAAGGGGTGGCCGCATCCGGGCAACCGCTAGAGCAGGTCCTCTATCACGAGCTTCTGCATTACTACCTTCACTTTGCCCAATGGGACTTGGTGGGCTCAACCGGCACGGCCATTGTTGCGGCCACGGGAACGGCGACTGCAACGATCAACAACAAGCCGTACACGTTCGACCTCACCGACCACACCAAGGACGGTGGTCAGCAATCGTACGAACACGTCCTTGTTCACAACCTCCTCGTCGATGCGTTCGGAGCCGACCGAACAGGAGCGCTGAGCGAAGCGCTGTACAAGACGAGCCCGGCACTCACGGCTGACGAAAAGAAGCAGATCCTGAAGGATTATGCGACGAAGAAACTGGACGCCTCCGTCACCGCAACGATTCCGAAAGGCCAGACGTGCGGCGTAACGAAATACCAGAGTGGCCGTGACCGTGCGCCTCGTTCTTCGCGGATGACTCACGATTTCTTCACCGACAACGGGATCACGTTCGACGCGACCTACGACGCGACTGCGCCGCCGATCACAACGTACACACCGCCCGCGTGGTGCGTGGTGGACGGCTACGGCTACTGCGGCTACTACTGGTATTTGGTGGCGGACAGTTGCGACCCCGGATGGGGTGCGACGCCGTACTATTCCTCTTGGTACTACGAGGTATGGAACGCCTATACGGGGCAGACCACCGACTTCAGCGGCCTGAACAACCCGAACGTGGGGAGTTGCGGTGCCACGGTGACCTGGAACGGCGACCCCCAAACGCGATTTGGTGATCCGAACCTACCTGGGCCGTACGACTATCCGACGCCATAAAAAGAATGCCTCGGCGCAGCTCTACGCATCGTCGAGGCCAGAATCGCGTGGATGTCCTCGCTATGCGAGCTACCTGCGGCTCATCGAGGCGGCGAAAGGTCGATTCTTTCCGCCCGCTCAACGGCACCTACGCGATCAGCTACGCTTCGTCGGAGGCCAGGATCGCGTAGATCTCTTTGCGCGCTTTGTCCAGGATCGTGCGAACGCGGTCGAGCGTCTTGTCGTCGCTGTCGCGCACGCTCATCACTGCGGCTCCCAACTTCGTCGCGGACTCCCAAACGCGCCGGCGCGCGTTCGGCTGATCGTCACCGTCGTCTTCGGTGTTCGCTTCCGTTTCGCGGTTGGCGAGCAGCTCGCGACCGCTATCGGTGATCGTATAGGTGCGCTTGCCGTCGACTTGCTCTGAAGTCACGAACCCACCGTCCTCGAGCATCTGCAGCGTCGGATAGACCGACCCCGGGCTCGGCTTGGAACCGCGCCGCTCGGCGATCGCATGCATGATCTCATAACCGTGCTGCGGCCCTTCGGCGAGGATCTCGAGGACGGCGAATTTGACGTCGCCGCGGCGCATCCGCTGAATCCACCCGGCTTCCCAGCCGTAGTCCTTGCTGAACGCGAGCCCCCAGATACCGCGCATCCCGCGCCCTCTGGGCCCGTGACGCTGACCGTGCCGGAAGAATGCCCGGCCTAACTCATTCATCATGTCGCATACTATAACGATATATCGCGAGGTGTCAATATCTCGGCCCTCCTGCCTCGCAGATTTGCCGGGCGAGCCAGCCCCTTCATCTCCAAATAAGGGTCCATATGTGGTATACTAAGCGCGTCTCTGCGACTTAGTAGACTAAATATGGACCATACGCTTTTCTCCCCGACGGAACTCTGCGAAGCGGTCGGCCGTCGCTCCAAGCAGCGGCGCCTTTCCATGGGCCTTCGCCAGATCGACCTTGCCACTCAAGCGGGGATCCCGTTGACCACACTCAAGCGTTTTGAAAACCGGGGCGACGGTAGCCTCGAGACGGCGGCCAGAATTGCATTCGCGCTGCGCGCCGAGCGCGAATTCGGCGACCTCTTCCCAGCGCATGATGCTCGCTCGCTGGACGACGTTCTCGCCGCGAATCGTCCCCGCCGGCGTGCCCGCCGATGAAGCTAGCCGCAGGCACGCCGCTTCACGTCAGCCTCGCCTTCGCGCCGGACCATCTCATCCCGGTCGGCCGCCTAGCGCTCGACCGAGGTCGAGCCGCGCTTGAATACGACCCCGCCTTTATTGCATCCGGGCTGACGCTCAATCCGCGGTTTGGCCCGCCTGGCCGCGGACTCGTTTGGGCGGAGCAGCCGCGGCTCTTCGATGGCATGCACGGAGTTTTCGCCGACAGTCTTCCAGATGCGTGGGGTCGCGAGCTCATGCGCCGCCGTGCCCTAGCCAGAGGAATCGACCCCTCCGCTCTGACCGCATTGGATCGTCTCGCAATCGTCGGCCGTCGCGGAATGGGTGCCCTGGTTTACGAGCCGGCATTTCCCGCCGAAGACGTCGACGAGATCGACGTCGACGCCCTCTCTCGCGAGGCGCTCGACGTACTCGCCGGCCACGAAGGCGACGATGTTCTGACCATCCTAGAGGAGCTGGGCGAATCGTCCGGGGGCGCACGCCCGAAGGTCCTCGTCGCGATCGACGCAGGCGGAAATCTACGCGCCGGCACGGACGCGATGCCCTCCGGTTACGACGCGTGGATCGTCAAATTCCGTGCGCCGCGCGATCGGCCTGACGCCGGCCCGCTGGAAGCTGCGTATGCCGACATGGCGCGCGCCGCCGGAATCGACGTCGCGGAAACGACGCTGCTGCCCTCGCGCAAACACGACCTCGGTTACTTCGCGACTAAGCGCTTCGATCGCGGTCCGGCGGGCGAACGTTACCACGCCCTTTCCGTCGCGGGATCGCTCGAAGCGCAGTGGGAGATCCCGAGCATCGACTACCACGGCTTGCTCAACGCGACGCGCTATGTAACGCGCCGTCAGGCCGACGTCGAGCAAATGTTCCGCCGCATGCTCTTCAACTTCGCCGCCCACAACCGCGACGACCACGCCAAGCAACACGCCTTCCTGATGGACGCGACCGGAACGTGGCGACTCGCGCCGGCCTACGACTTGAACTTTTCGAGCGGACCCGCAGGCGAGCATTACCTCACCGTAAACGGCCGTGGAACCGCGATCACCGGCGGCGACATCACCGCGGTCGCGGCGCGGCACAACATAAGCGCGGCAACAGCGCGCGCGATCGTCGACGAAGTCCTTGCCGCCGTTGCCGACTTTGACCATATAGCGGCGCGCTACGACGTCCCGGGTTCGTCCCGCGCGGAGATTGCAACCGTCCTGACCGGACACGAGAGAGAACTGCGAGCCTTGACGTCGCCTTCGTCGGCGCGACCGCGCAAGGCGGCTAAGCCCCGGAGCGGCTAGACTCTTGACAGTGCGAACGCGCAGGTCGAATCCTTGCAAAGCCAGCTCCGCGCGCTTTCATCTCGAACTCGGCGAACGCATGCCGAAAATAGGACGGCAGCGGCCTGTTGTGAGAGCTCAGGGAGGAGGGACCGGTGATATCGAGATGGAGACCGACTGAATGGACGCAACACGGCCGTGCCCAGCCTGCGGTCACATGGTTGCCATGCACGTCGATTTCGGCTGCGACGAAGTGCTGCGGCCTCGCACGGTGGACGAGGACGAGATCGCGTGTCCATGCCGGCTGAAGCCGGAACAGGTGGAGACCCTCGTCGCCTTGACAACTGAAAAGGCTCCAAGCGAGTCTTAGCAGATATGGAGCGTTTCGCGAACGAGCTGCAGGCGGCGATGACCGCGGCTGGGTTGACGGCTGCTCAAGTCGCTCAGCAGGCTGGGCTGTCCGAGGGGGCGATCTCGCTGTTGCGCAGCGGGCGACGGGAGCCGTCTTACCGGACGGTTCGGTCGCTGGCGGCGGTGCTGCCGGGGCTCGGTAATCGGCTGGTCGAGGAGCGCAGTGCGATGGACTCGATCGAGTCCGCGATCGCCGCGGTGCGCGAGGGGCAGATGGTCGTCGTCCTGGATGACGAGGACCGCGAGAACGAGGGCGACCTCGTCATGGCGGCCGAGAAGGTCACTCCCGAGGCGATCAATTTCATGCGCAAGGAAGGCGGTGGGCTGATCTGCGTCCCGATGACGTCCGAACGGCTCGACGCGCTGCAGATTCCGAACATGGTGAACGACAACACCGCGCCGCTCGGGACCGCGTTCTCCGTCTCGGTCGAAGCCCGCGGCCGCGTCACCACTGGGATCTCCGCGCAAGACCGCTCCAACACGATCCGCGCGCTGGTCGACTCGAAATCCGGCCCGGCCGATTTCCTCCGCCCCGGACACACGTTTCCGCTGCGCGCTCGCGAAGGCGGCGTGCTGGTGCGCGCCGGGCAGACCGAAGCGTCGGTCGATCTCGCGAAGCTCGCGGGGCTGTATCCGGCCGGAGTGATCTGCGAGATCATGGACGAGGACGGCTCGATGATGCGCCGCGACAACCTCAAGGCGTTCGCGGAAAAGCACGGCCTCAAGATCATCACCGTCAAAGACTTGATCGCGTACCGTATGCGCCACGAAAAGCTCGTCGAGCGCATCGCCGAGTTCACGCTGCCGACCGTGCACGGCGTCTTCCGCGGGATCGCGTTCGAGACGAAGACCGACAAGACCGCGCACGTCGCGCTCGTGATGGGCGACATCGGCGACGGCAAGGACGTCCTCGTGCGTGTGCACAGCGAATGCCTCACCGGCGACGCGTTGCACTCGCTGCGCTGCGACTGCGGGCCGCAGCGCGACGCGGCGCTCGCAGCGATCGCGCGCGAAGGCCGCGGCGTCTTCCTGTACCTGCACCAAGAAGGCCGCGGGATTGGCCTGGCCAACAAGCTGCGCGCGTACGCGCTGCAGGACGCCGGCGCCGACACGGTCGAGGCGAACACGCTGCTCGGGCTTCCGGCCGACAAGCGCGACTACGGGATCGGTTCGCAGATCCTCGCCGATCTGGGCGTTCGCGAGATGCGGCTGCTCACCAACAACCCGAAGAAGATTGCCGGGCTCGAAGGTTTCGGGCTGACGATCAAGGAGCGCGTTCCACTCCAGATCGCGCCGACCGTCCACAACGTGCACTACATGGAGACGAAGCGCGACAAGATGGGCCATATGTTCGGCGCGCCGAACCCGGCTGGTTCCGAATGAAGGTTGAGAAGAATCGCAAGAAGGGCGAGAAGAAACCCGCGCTCCCCGACGCGAGCGGAA
>DASZGA010000101.1:0-14817 GCA_035939295.1 Candidatus Elarobacter sp.
GGCGGGCTGCTTCGCGAGAACAGCTTGCTCTCGTTCTTGCTCGAGACGCGGCTGATCGGCGACATCCCGGGCCTGGCGGTCGTCAAAGGCGGCGACGAACCGGTTCGCGGCGCGCTGCGGCTCGCCGAACGGCTCGCATGAGCGACCTTCCGTCGACCGAGCTCCTCGATGCGGCGACGGCGGAGATCGACCGGCTCGACGACATCGCGCTCGCGCGCGTCCTGGTCGAAGCGCACCGCGTCGCGGTTGATGCGGCGCTCGCCGCCGCGAAGCAGATCGCGCTCGCGACGACGTTCTACGTCGATTCTCTCGAACGCGGCGGCCGCGTGGTGATGGTCGGCGCAGGGACGAGCGGACGGCTCGCCGTGCTCGATGCGGCGGAGCTGCCGCCGACGTTCGGTGTCGATCCGGGGCTCGTGCAGGCACGGATCGCCGGCGGCGACATCGCGCTTCGGCGCGCGGTCGAGGGCGCGGAAGACGACGCCGACGCCGGCGAGCGTTGCGTCGAAGACGTCGGCGCCGACGACCTCGTGATCGGCGTCTCGGCGAGCGGCGGTGCGCCGTTCGTTCGCGCGGCGGTGCTCGCGGCGCGCGCGCGCGGTGCGCGGACGGTCGGGATCGTGAACGCGGCGAACGGCGCGCTCGCCGGCGATGCGGACGTCGGGATCGTCGCGGTGACCGGCCCGGAACCGATTCAAGGCTCGACGCGGATGCGCGCCGGGACGGCGCAGAAGATCGTGCTGAACGCGATCTCGACCGGCGCGATGATCCGGCTCGGAAAGACCTATCGCAACCGGATGGTCGACCTCACCGCGACGAACGCGAAGCTGCGCGCGCGCAGCGAGCGGCTGGTGGGGGAGCTCGGTGGTGGCGCCGGCCGCGATGCGCGCGCGCTGCTCGACGCCGCGGGCGGCTCGGTGAAAACGGCCGTGGTGATGGCGCGCCGTGGCGTCGATCGTGCGGAAGCCGAACGGTTGCTCGCACAGGCGCACGGGCGGCTGGCGCGCGTCATCGACGCCTGAGCGTCACCCGCGTCTCGTCGTTTGCGTCGTAGCCGCGGGCGGCGAAGAACGCGCGCAGCGCGTCATCGTGCGGAATCGACGCTTCGACGCGGGTAACGGCCAGCTGGTCGAGCCGAGCGTGCAGCGTCGCGAGCAGCGCCGTGCCGATCCCGCGGCGCCGTCGCTCCTCGGTCACGAAGAGGTCGCGGAGCTCGGCGACCAGCCCGCCGGTTTCGGTCGAGATCGCGTAGGCGACGGAAACGCACGCCGCGGGTATACCGTCGTCGTACGCCAGCCACACGAACCCGTAGTCCGGGCGGTCGACAAACAACGCCAGGGCGTCACCGAGCGCCGATTCGTCACGAACGTGCTTCAGCAGCGCGAACGCGTCGAGGCGCTCGGGGCCGGCCATCGTGCGGCATTCGATCACGGAAGGAACCTCATCCCATGCTCTTCTCCCTGTTCCGCCGTTCGCTTCCCGCACTGACCGCGCTCGCGCTGGTCGCATCGTCCGCGCTCGCCGCTTCGGCGCAGGTCACCCAGCGCCAAGGCGCCTCCGTTCCGGGCGGCAAGATCCGCGACTGTCACGGCTACGTGCGCCACGTCTCCGACACGAACATCCGCGTCCACTGCATCGACGGCAGGCCGGCCGACCTCTCGTTCCTCTACGCGCCGAACTTTGCCACGCTGCTCAAAAACGGCAAGAGCGTGCAGACGAAGGACCTCAAACCCGGCACGCCGGTCCACGTCGAGTTCACGCAGTCGCTCGGGATCCGGAAAGCCTACAAGATCTACGTCGCCGATGCGAACGGTCGCGGCAAGTACGGTTTCAAGAGTTAATCGGACTCGATGACGAACGAGCGCCGCGGTGGATTCGATCGCGGCGCTCTTTTCGTCGTTCCTCGCCCTGACGTTCGTCGTCGTCCCGCTGGACGACCGGCCCGTCACGGCGCAGCTTCCGCGGCTGCTCGGCGCGGTCGCGGGGGTGAAGGTCGTCGAACCGCCGCGGCCGATGCTCGGGCGGTATCTCACCCCGGGCGATCCGGATCGAATCGCCCGCTGGCTCCGCGACGATGCGCCGCGCGACGCGCGCGCGTACGTCGTCTCGAGCGACATGATGGTGTACGGCGGGCTCGTCGCATCGCGCATCCCCGGCGTAACCCGCGCCGTCGCTTACACGCGCCTGCAGGATTTGGCGGCGATTCGCGCGTCGCGGCCGGGCGCGTCGTTCGCGGTATTCGGGACGGTGATGCGGCTGGCGCCGACCGGCGTGCCGAAGCTCGGCGCGGCGGCATCGTTTCCGTTCGCCGGCGCGGACGTGTGGGGCGCGATCCAGCAGTACGCGGGACTCCCCGATCCGCCGCAAACCGGCGAGCAGCGCGCGTATGCAGCGAAGCTGCGCGCGCAGCTCGGCCCGGCGCTCGACGCGTACCTCGAGACGCGCGCGCGAAACCGCGACGTCGACTTGTTCGCGCTGCGGCTCACCGCCGAAGGCGCGTTCGACCGCATCGTCCTCGGTCAGGACGACGCGGGACCGGTGGGACTGCATCTGCGCGATCTGGCCGCGCTGCGCGCGTTCGCGGCACGGTGGCTCCCGCCGTCGCGCGCGTCGATCGAGCCGGGCGCCGACGAGCTCGCGATGACGCTCGTCTCGGCAGCGCTGGTCCGCGAAGGCGGCGCGGTACCGCGTGTGCGCGTGATCTACTCGCGAGCCGACGGAGCGACGGTGAACGACCCGCTCGAGTTCGCGCCGATCGCGACGACGATCACCGACTTGATCCGCACGTGCGGCGCCGTTCCGGCGCGCGAGGGCGAGCGTGCGGACATCGACCTGTTCGTGCGCGTCCCGAGCACGGGCAGCGACGACGAGGAGATGTTCGTCAACGCAATTTGGACGGACGTCTCGCCGCACAGCGGACCCTCGCGTCCGTTGCCGCTCACCGCGATTGCCGACCTGTCGTTTCTCGCAACGAACGACTATGCGCAACAGCGGCAGCTTACGGAAGATCTGATCGCGCGACACATTGCCGGCAGCGTTACCTCGTTCGCGTCGTGGAACACGGTCGCGAACACCGTCGGCACGGCGCTTCCGGAGGCGATCGCCGTGTTCGCCGGACGCCGGCTGGGCACGTACGATGCGCGCGCGCACGCGACGTTCACCTTGATGCGCTACGTAGACGACGTCGCGTTCCACGCCGACGTCCGCCCGGAGCTCAACACCGATCTGAGTGCGCAGCACGTCGACGACCACACGTACTTGCTGCCCGGCGTCGCGCAGCGAACCGCGTCGGAGAACCGCGCGCAGCTCTGGCGCGAAGGTCTTGACCTGCTCGCGCGGATCGAGCCGCAGTTCCGCGACGCCGGCTTCACGATCACGCTCCCGTGGGACCGCACGTTCGAAACCGAGCTCGACCTGCGGCTCGCGCCGCGCTCTTAGGGTTCGCCGAGCGGGATGTTCTTCGAGAAGCCGAGGCCGAACGAACGACGTGAGGTGAGCTTCACCTCGTCGAACGCGATCGTCACGTCTTTCAGAACCGCCACGCCGAAGTAGTCAACCGGCGCGAGCGCGGTCTCGCGCGCAATGTACGTAGCGCCTTGGTTCTGGCGGTACTCGACCCGCCACTGCACCTTGTTCAGCGGCGCACGCGCGCTGATCCCGTCGACGAGCGCCTCTTCCGGCGCCCACGTCGTGCCGTCGACCCACAGCTCGCGCAGCCGGTGGTGCGCCGGATCGCGCAACGCTTTGAGCCCGAGATGGTACTCCGGTCCTTGCTCGTCGGTGACCGTTTCGATCAGGGTCACCGCGTAATCGCGCGCGACCGTTCCCGTCCTGCCGATGATGGGAAGCGCTGAGCGCTGCGCGTCCAGCACGGAGGTCGAGCTCGTCGCGGTGAACTTGCGGGCGGTCGGCGCCAACCCGTAGTCCTGATCGATCGCGAATGCGACTTGCCCGATCGGGTCCGGAACGTGCTCTTTGTTCAGGTTTCCCAAGAACGGAATGAAGACGTTGATCCCGTGGGGGACCGCCGGAGTCGCCTGCTCTTCGCGGGCGAACGCGCGCGAGTAGATCAGGCCCGTCCGTAAGTCTTCAGTCGTTTCCCAGGAACGGCGGATGAACTTCGGGCCGTTGTGGAACGAGACGACCGCGACGTACTCCGCGTAGCGCGGGTACGCGCCGGCGCCCCACGTCTTCCGGACGTTGTCGAAGATCGCGTTCGCGTCGAGCGGGCTTGCGGCGGGAACGGGTTCCGGCGATGCGCCAAGGCACGTCAGCGCCAGCACCGCAGCCACGATTGGGAAAGCACCCTTCGCACGCATATCCGCGTAACGCCGCGGCGCAACCGACGGTTCCCCCGCTTCGGCGGCCGCGGACGCGCTAGGTCGTCTCGGGCTGGCAGAGCTCGATCAGGACACCGCCGGTCGACTTCGGATGCAGGAATGCGATCGTGTTTCCGTGCGCGCCCTTCCGCGGCTCTTCGTCGATGAGGCGGACGCCGACGGCCTTGAGCCGCGCAAGCTCGCCGCGGATGTCGGCGACGCGGTACGCGGTGTGGTGCAGCTTCGTCTGGGCGTCGCCGCGGTACTTCGCGATCGGCGACTCTTCGCTGAGCGGCCGCAGCAGCTCGATCACCGCATCGCCGGTCCGCACCCCGACCGCCTCGACGCCCTGATCCGCGACCGTCTCGCGATAGACCAGACTGAACCCGAGCGTCTGCGTGTACAGCCGAATCGCCGCGTCGAGGTCTTTCACCACGACGGCGACATGGTCGATCGGCGCGTCGATCATTCCGATCCTCCCGCTTCCGGGGCCGTCGAGCGCAGCATCGCTAGAACTTTCTCCGGATGATGAACGCGCCGTACCTTCGAATCGACCAATAGGGTGCGCAAGCTTTCGGAGTCGAAATCATCATTGCCCGTCAGAAAGAGAGACTCGCAGCCGAGCGCCTTGTTTTCGTCCGCCACGGTCTTTGCGATTATTGCATCATAAGGATCGCGCAGGAGTTCGTCTTGGATCGCGATGTCGGACAGTGAAGCAGGAAGAAGCTTCGCCAATTTTACGAGACGTGAGAGCGTTGTCTTTAGGCGTCTTAGCCGTTCCCCATCTGCTTTATCAATCGCGAGAATGGCACTTTGCAGGCGACTCGACGCGGCGCGGCTGGTCGGTGACTGGCGCGAACGGCCGTACTCGCGCACTTCAGGTCGAAGCGGAGCAAGGAACGTTTGCATCCGCGCGCGGTCCTTGATACTGGCCGACAGCGCTTCGTCAATGCAGATCTGCGGAAGGGCAAGGTCGATTGACGCGTCTTGCGCGGCGTCTAGGATCTTATCGTTCGCCTCGTGCTCCCCGTTTGCGACTGCGATGATGAAATTGGTCTCGACGTAGACCCGTCGCCCCATCTATGCAGCCTGCAATCGCGTGACCAATTCTTTCGGCAGAAGGTCTTCGCCTGGTGGATGTTCCGACTTCCAGTGGATGGAAAGATCGTTGAGCCACGCTTCTACGAGACTCGCAAGGTACGACTCATAGATGATCTGCGAATCGTAGTCGGCGTCGTAGAGTCGAAGAATGCCCGGTGAGGCGATAATGATTGGGCTCGAATCACTCGAAGCGTTGCCCCGATAGATGCGAATGTTGTCCGGGTCGGCTAGGATTCCGAACGTGTCGGGGTCGCCCATGGCGGCCATATAGTGCCGAAGCTGATCCAACTCACGCCCGTCGTGCGCCGTGGCTCGGCGTTTGACCTCGACAACCGCAATTGGACTTCCGCTGCGGTCCCGGATGATGATGTCCGGCCGGAATCGATCCGTCATGAGATGTTAGTTCTATTCGAAGGGAACAAATTCATGCTATTCTTTCGCGCGCGACGTGGGTGCCGAACACCGAGCGCAGCACGTCGCAGATCTCGCCGAGCGTCGCGCCCGCGTCGACGGCTTCGATGAAGGCCGGCATGAGGTTGCCGGTCCCTTCGGCGGTTTTCCGGACGTCGTCGAGCGCGGCTTGCGTGCGGGCTGGGTCGCGGCGTTCGCGGAAAGCGCGCGTGCGCGCGACTTGATCGCGCTCGATCGACGGATCGATCCGCTGGACCGGCATCGCGACACCGTTCGCCGACTCGTTGAACTTGTTCACGCCGACGACGACCTGCCGGCCGCTCTCGATCGCCTGCTGCGCGCGATAGGCGCTCTCGCCGATCTGGTCTTGCATCCAGCCGCTCTCGACCGCGGCGACCGCGCCGCCCATCGCGTCGATCTCCGCGATCAGCTCGCGCGCGCCGGCGATCAGCTCGTCGGTCAGCGACTCGACGTAGTAGGAACCGGCGAGCGGGTCGACGACGTCCGTCACCCCGCTTTCGTTCGCGATGATCTGCTGCGTGCGCAGCGCGACGCGCGCCGCTTTTTCGGTCGGAAGCCCGAGCGCTTCGTCCATCCCGTTCGCGTGCAGCGACTGCGTTCCGCCGAGGACGGCCGCCATCGCTTGCAGGGCGACGCGCACGACGTTGTTCTCGGGCTCCTGCGCGGTGAGCGTCGAGCCGCCGGTCTGGGTGTGGAAGCGCAGCATCTGCGACTTCGGATCCTGCGAGCCGAACTCGTCGCGAACGATCTCGGCCCACAGCGTCCGCGCGGCTCGGAACTTCGCGATCTCTTCGAAGAAGTCGTTGTGCGCGTTCCAGAAGAAGGAGATGCGCGGCGCGACCGTGTCGACGCTGAGCCCGGCGCTTTGCGCGGCGCGCAGGTATGCTTTCGCGTCGGCGAGCGTGAACGCGATCTCCTGCAGCGCGGTCGAACCGGCTTCGCGGATGTGGTATCCGGAGATCGAGATCGTGTTCCAGTTCGGAACTTCTTGCGCGCAGTACGCCATCACGTCGGTGACGAGCCGCATCGACGGGCCGGGCGGATAGATGTACGTGCCGCGCGCGACGTACTCTTTGAGCACGTCGTTCTGCACGGTTCCGCCGAGCTTCTCGAACGGGATCCCGCGGCGGCGCGCGACCGCCAGGACGAACGCCAGCAGGATCGAGGCCGGCGCGTTGATCGTCATCGAGACGGTCACCCCGTCGAGCGGGATTCCGTCGAAGAGCGTCTCGACGTCCTCGATCGTGTCGATCGCGACGCCCACTTTACCGACCTCGCCGCGCGCCTGCGGCGCGTCGGAGTCGAAGCCGAGCTGCGTCGGCAAATCGAACGCGACGGAAAGTCCCGTGACGCCGTGGTCGAGCAGATAGCGGTAGCGCTCGTTCGACTCCGCCGCCGTCGCGAAGCCGGCGTACTGCCGCATCGTCCAGTGGCGGCCGCGGTACATGTCGCGCCGGATCCCGCGCGTGTACGGAAACTCGCCGGGCGGCGCGCGCCGCACCGGCGGTTCGGGCTCCTCGTAGAACGGCCGCAGCGGGATGCCGCTGGCGTTGCGATCGCGGGCGCTCATCACCGCTGACGTTCGGTCCCCTGCGGTCGCCTCCCACCGGCCGCGGCATCGTTCGTCTAGGAGGCCGAGGAACGCCGCCGAACGCTACCCTAGTCGACGGGGGGCGTGCCGATGCATGTTCGTGGGGTTCCGTTTGTGGCGTTCGGTGCCGCTGCGGCGGCAGCTGCGATTTGGATCGCAGCGAGCGCCGCCGCGCCACCGGCGCGGGCCGGGGCGACGGCCGGAGGAACGGGGACGGTTTCCGCCGGCGTCGCTGCACGGCCGGTGATCACGCACGTGGTCTTGATCGTGCAAGAGAACCGCACGTTCGACAACCTGTTCGGCGGCGTCGCGCATCCCGCGATCGGCGGACCGCAGGCGTATCCGAAGGCGGATTCGACCTATCCCCCCGGCGTCATCGAGCACATGCAGCCGACCACGATCGACGGCGACAGCGGCGACAACACGCACGACTCGTGGGCGTGCTTGAATCAGACGGTTCCCATCCCCGGCGACGGGCGCTTCAGCACGCGGCGCTGGCTCGAAGTCTCGCAGCACAAGATCGGCCCGTTCGTGTGCTCGTACAAGAAGCGAAATTACTCGTACTTCCGCTACGTGCCGCAAACGCAACGCGGCGTGTACTGGGAGATCGCGGCGAAGTACGGGCTCGGCGATCGCTTCTTCGCGGCGACGACGAGCGCGTCGTTTCCACCGCACCAGTTCATCGTCGCCGGCGACGTCTCGTTCATGATGCCGCCTGAGCGGTGGATCGCGGACCAGCCCGGGCCGCAATTGGGGTGCTTCGACGCGACGGGGTCGTACACGGTTCCGATCGTCGGCCCGAATTTCTTTTCGGAGTACCCGACGGTCACCGGCCCGCAGGGTGCGTGCTACACGCGCGAGACGTACGGCGACCGCCTCACCGCCGCGGGCAAGTCGTGGACGCACTTCACGACGTTCTTGCCGGCGCCGCCGACTCCGCGGCCGACGCCGGTGCCGATAAGAACGGGAGCCGCAGCCGCGTTTCCCACACCACCGCCGACGCTCCCGCCGATCCACGCGTTCAACGGCTTCACCAACATCTCGCAGTGGTACAAGAAGACCGCACCGCTCCCTACGGAGCACTTCGTGCGGACAACGCGCATTCTCGACAGTGACGTCGCCGACAACCTTCCGCACTTCGCGTGGGTGAAGCCGCCGTGCATCAGGCAGAGCGATCATCCCGGCGCCCACGGCCACAACGGGCAGAACTGGGTCGGCAGCGTGATCAACTCGATCGGCCGGTCGAAGTCGTGGCAGAACACGGTGATCTTCGTGATCTGGGACGACTGGGGCGGTCTCTACGATCACGTCATCCCGCCGGTCGTCGATCCGGCGAAGCGCCAGCTCGGGCGCGGCGTGCGAATTCCGTTCCTGGTGATCTCGCCGTATCTGGCGCGGCCCGGCGGGGTCGTGCACACCGCCGGAAACCCGGGCTCGATCATGCGCTTCGTCGACGACCTCTACAGCCTGCAGCCGCTGACGGCGTTCGACGAGGACGCTCCCGATTTGAGCGGATGGTTCGACTTCTCGCAACCGCCGCGGGCGTTCGTCCCGATCCGCGGCGCCGAGGGAGCAGGGCGCTGGACGGACGCTTGGTGCGCCGGCAGCTCGTTCACGATGGTCGACTGAAGTAAGCGCTCTTACGGACATCCGGCGGCCGGTGCGGTATCGTTCTAGGTGAGATGAAACGCAGCACCGTCCTCACAGGGATCGCCGGCTTGCTCCTCGTGAGCACGGCCGCCGCACGCGCGGCGCGGATCCACGTGAGCCACACCGACGCCGAGTGGCGCAAGCTGCTCTCGCCGGAGGCGTACGACGTGCTGCGGCACCAGGGAACCGAACGGGCGTTCTCCAGCCCGCTCGATGAGGAGAGGCGGGCCGGTACATACGCGTGCGCCGGCTGCGATCTCCCGCTGTTCTCGTCGAAGACGAAGTTCGACAGCGGAACGGGATGGCCGAGCTTCTGGGCGCCGCTCCCGAACGCGGTCGCGACGCGCTACGACGGCACGTTCGGCTGGAACCGCACCGAAGTGAGCTGCACGCGCTGCGACGGCCACCTTGGGCACGTCTTCGACGACGGGCCGAAGCCGACCGGATTGCGCTACTGCATGAACGGCGTCGCGCTGCGGTTCCACCCCGGCCGCGCCGCGTAGCGAAGCGGTACGCAACCCCGCATCGCCGGTCCGTTTCGACCAGGCTAGCATCGTCGAAGCCCGACGCTCACACCTCGCCGAAATTGGAGCCTGTGATGGAACAACAATTGGTCCCGTACGTCTTTTTCTACGGCCGCTGCGAAGAAGCGCTCGAGTTCTACAAGTCCGTGTTCGGCGGCAGCTACGAGATCATGCGCGTCTCGGATGCGCCGGCCGACGTGCAGTCGCACATGCCGCCGGCGGCCGGCAGCAGCGTGATGCACGCGTCGTTCACCGCCGGCGGGATCAAGTTCTTCGCCTCCGACGGGATGGGCGACTCCAAGACGATCGACCCCGACGCCGGGAACATCTCGCTCGCGCTCTCCGCGAGCGACGGCGCCCAGGGCGAAAAGTATTGCACCGCACTCGCGAACGGCGGGAAGATCACGATGCCGTTCAGCGACGCCTTCTGGGGCGGGAAGTTCGGCCAGGTCGTCGACAAATTCGGCAACGAGTGGATGATCACCGCGCCGTGACGCGAGAGAAGCTCGACATCGGCGAGCTCAGGCGCGCCTGCGCGGGTGATTAGCGGCGTAGAGGACGAACAGGATCGCCAGCAGCGCTTGAAACGGAATCGGCGCGACGACCTTCCAGGTTCCTGGAAGGTCGCCGCGCGCGACGCCGATCGCCGGCAAAACGACCGCGAAGAGCTGGTCGAGCGCGCAGATCCAGAGCAGCGCGCGGAAGCGCACCGGATCGCGAAACGCGAGCGCGTAGACGACCGCAGCGACGACGAACTCGCCGCCGGCGATCTGGATCGTCATCACGTCCTTGACCGGAATGTCGAACAGCGACTGCAGCAGGTGCGGCGCGAACAGCGAGATGAGGCCGACGCCGGCGTCGATCAGAAAGCCGATCGCCAGCGCTACGCGGAGAACGACGGTGCTCATGCGAGCGTGACCAGCGGCGTGCGCGCTTCGACGGTCGCGCCGGCAGCGACGTGCACCGTGGCGATCGTCCCAGCTTTGTGAGCGCGGATCTCGTTCATCATCTTCATCGCCTCGATCACCGCGACGACGTCGCCCTCGCTCACGCGCGCACCTTGCGCGACGGGAATCTCCACGACGACTCCGTGCATGGGCGAAATGACGTCGTTCCCGGCGGCCGCCGCGGACGCGCGCGTCGAACCGCCTTTCTTCGACGCCGCCTTCGCCGGCGCTGCACCCGCCGTAGCGCCGGCGCGCGGCACCGGCAGGTCGACGAAGCGCACGCGAAACAGCCGGTCGTTCACCTCGACGCGAATCGCGTCGCCGTCCCCGGCCGATGCTGATGCAGCGTCCGTGCCGGGGGTGCTCTTCGCGGTGTGCGCGCGGCCGGAAGCACGCGTGGCGCCGTTCGACGTCGCCGTGGCGAGCGACGCGGCGAACGGCTCTAGCGTCGCGGTGCCGTACGAGGCGTCGCGGACGGGGCCGAAGTCGATCAGCGCGCGCAGGAGCGGAAGCGTCGTCGGAACGCCGGTGATCACGTACTCGTCGATCGCGCGCCCGAGCCGCGCGAGCGCTTCGTCGCGATCGCTCG
The DNA here is from genome assembly GCA_035939295.1 of Candidatus Elarobacter sp. GTDB lineage: Bacteria > Vulcanimicrobiota > Vulcanimicrobiia > Vulcanimicrobiales > Vulcanimicrobiaceae > Vulcanimicrobium. The sequence goes on from DASZGA010000101.1 coordinate 11,154, forward strand.
CGCGGACGATCAGCTTGGCGATCATCGAGTCGTAGTCGGGAGTGATCGTGAAGCCGGGATACGCGGCCGAGTCGACCCGCACGCCGAACCCGCCCGGCTCCTTGTAGCGCTCGATCGTTCCGGGAGCGGGGCGGAAGTTCTGCGCCGGATCTTCGGCGTTCACGCGCACCTCGATCGCATGGCCGCGGAACCCCGCTTCGATCTCGGCCTGCGTGAACGGCAGCGGCCGCCCCGCGGCGACCAGGATCTGGTGGCGCACCAAGTCGATCTCGGAGATCTCTTCTGAGACGGTGTGCTCGACCTGGATCCGCGTGTTCATCTCCAGGAAGTAGAACGCGTCGCCGCTGACCAGACACTCGATCGTCCCGACCGAGTCGTAGCCGATCGCCTTCGCCGCCTGCACGCCCGCTGCGCGCAGTCCTGCGCGCACGCTCTCGGGAATCCGCGCCGGCGCTTCTTCCCAGAGCTTTTGATGCCGGCGCTGCAGCGAGCAGTCCCGCTCGCCGACGTGCAGCACGGCGCCGTGCTTGTCGGCGAGGATTTGCAATTCGACGTGCTTCGGATTTTCGAGATAGCGTTCGACGTAGATGGTCGGGTTTCCGAAGTACGCGGTCGCCTCGCGCTGCGCGGTCGAGAACGCCGATTCGAGCTCCTCGACGGTCCGCGCGACCTTCAGCCCCTTGCCGCCGCCGCCGCCGGACGCTTTCAGCGCGAGCGGGAGCCCGTACCGTTGTGCCGCGTCACGTGCCGCGCCCGCATCGGCGATCGAATCGGTCCCGCCCGGCACGACCGGGACGCCGGCAGCGACCATCGCTTGGCGCGCGCGAATCTTGTCGCCCATCGCGTCGATTGCGTCGGGATGCGGACCGATCCAGGTGATCCCGGCCGCGATGACGCGGCGCGCGAACGCCGCGTTCTCGGCGAAGAAGCCGTACCCCGGATGGATCGCGTCGGCTTCGGCGCGCTGCGCGACCTCGAGCAGCTTGTCGGCGTTCAGATACGATTCCGACGGCGGCGCCGGACCGAGTCGATAGGCTTCGCCGGCGTAGCGGACGTGCAGCGCGTCCCGGTCGGCATCCGAATAGACGGCGACGGTTTCGCAGCCCAGCTCCTTCGCGCTGCGCATGACGCGAATCGCGATCTCGCCGCGGTTCGCGACCAGGATCTTGCGAAACGGCGCGTCCTGGCTCATGCGGCGCGCCGCCAGTACACGCCGGTCCAATCGATCTCGTGTATCTCCTCACCGATGTTGCGCAGGCGGCGGAAGTCGTTGACGGCATGCCGGCAGGCTTCGATCGCACCGTAGTCGTCGACGATCAAAAAACCGCCCGGCGAAAGCTTGTCGTACAGGTTCACCAGCGCGTCCCACGTCGACTCGTACATGTCACCGTCGAGGCGCAGCACGGCCAAACGCTCCGGCGGAGCGGTGGGCAACGTATCGCGAAACCAGCCCTTCAGGAAACGCACTTGATCGTCGAGCAGACCGTAGCGCGCGAAATTCGTCTTGACCTCGTCGAGCGACACGGCGAGAAAACCGATCGTGTGGTGCGGGTCGCCCGCGTCCTTCGGATAGCCCTCCGGGTTCGGCGGGGGAAGCCCCTCGAACGAGTCGGCCAACCATACGATACGGTCGGTGACGCCGTGCGCGCGCAGAATCGCGCGCATGAAGATGGCGGCGCCGCCGCGCCAAACGCCGGTTTCCATGAAGTCGCCGGGCACGTTGTCGCCGAGCACGGTTTCGGCGCACATCTTGATGTTCTGCAGCCGCTTCATCCCGATCATCGTGTGCGCGTCCCGCGGCCAGTCGCCGCCCACTTCACGCAGCGCCGGATCGAACGCCGGCGGATGCCACCAGCTTGCATTCGGATCGCCTTGGATCATGCCGGTCAGAGTTCGCGCCATCAGGTCGAGATAGAGGTCTTCTGCGCACGTCATGACGCCGCCGTTCTCCAGCGCGCGCGGTTTCGTGCCGCGGGCCGCACCACATCCGGGTCGGTCAACGAGAGCCGGGCGGCGAGCCGCCAGCGCGACGGTTCGGGCTGCATCGGCGTTCTCGGCGCGCGAGTGACGATGACGTATGCGGCAGCGATCGCCGCGAGCTCGTCGTCGGTGGGAGCGTTCATCAGCCCTGCGGGGCCTCCGACAACATTCCCATCGCGTGATAGCCGGCATCGACGAAATGGACGTCGGCGGTGATCTGCGAGGACAGATCGGAGGAGAGGTATACGGCGACGTTGCCGACGTCGTCGGCGGTGATGTTGCGCTTGAGCGGCGACGCCGCGGCGACCTTCGCCGGCATCGCGGAGAACCCGGCGACCTGGCGCGACGAGGCGGTCTTGATCGGTCCCGCGGAGATCGCGTTGACGCGAATCCCGCGCTCGCCGAGGTCGAACGCCAGATAGCGGACCGTGGCCTCGAGCGCGGCCTTCGCGATCCCGGCGATGTTGTAGTTCGGCACGATCTGCGTGGCGCCGAGATACGTCAGCGCCATCACCGACGCGCCGTCGTTCAGGTTGTCCTTGAGATGGCCGACGAGCGCGATCAGCGAGTACGCGCTGATGTCGAGCGCCATGTTGAACCCGTCGCGTGAGGTGTCGTAGACCTTCCCCGAAAGGTCCTCTTTCTTGACGAACGCGATCGAGTGAACGAGCCCGTCGATCTTCCCGGCGTTCTGCGCGAGCGCGCGCAGCGAGTCGTCGCTGGTGACGTCGCATTCGAAGACCGACGCGCCGCCGTACTCCTTGGCGTGGTCGCGAACCGCGTCCTCGACCCGTTCGCCCTGATAGGTCAGGATGAGCTTGGCGCCGTGCGCGTGCAGCTGTCGCACGATCCCGCTGGCGATCGACCACCGGTTCGCGACGCCGGTGACGAGAATGGTCTTTCCGTCGAGCAATCCCACGAGGTCCGGTCATCGGCCGAAGCGGTCGGACAACCCTCCTGGGCCGCACACGGCCACCCTGGTGGCACTCGGGCGTGCTTCGCTCGGATCGTGCTTATCGCGCAGATCACCGACACGCACATCCGGCGCAAGGGCGACTTGCTCCACCACATGATTCACACCGGCCGCGAGCTGCGCCGGGCCGTCGAGGCGCTGAACGCCCTCGCACCGCGCCCCTCTTTCGTGGTAGCGACCGGCGACCTCGTCGACCGCGGAAAGACGAAAGAGTACCGGCGGCTCCGTAAGATTCTGGCGGAGCTCGTTCTGCCGATCTACCTGATCCCGGGCAACCACGACGACCCCGCCGGCTTACGGGAAGCGTTTCCCGATCACGGCTATCTCCCGCGCAAGGGCCCGCTGAGCTACGTCATCGAGTCACGTCCGGTGCGCCTCGTCGCCGTGGACACGACACGCCGCAACCGCAAGCCCGGCGGCGAGCTCGACGAGGAGCGCCTAGCCTGGCTCGACCAGCGGCTGCTCGAAGCGCCCGCAATTCCGACGCTCATCGCGATGCACCACCCGCCGTTCGACGTCGGCATCCCGCCCGTCGACCGCAACCCGTTCCGCAACCGCGACAAGCTCGAAGCGATCGTCGCAGCGCACCCGCAAGTCGTCCGCATCATCTGCGGCCACATCCACCGCGCCGTCGACCGCCCCTTCGGCAACACGATCGCCTCAACCGCGCCAAGCACCTCGCACCAACTCGTCCTCGACCACGCCGCCCGC